>DYJM01000136.1 GCA_020723125.1 Acidithiobacillus ferrivorans | reverse complement strand
AGGATCTCCTATGTGTAAAGTTTGGGCGATTATAACAACACCGACCAAGCGCGAATGGCACAAATTTGACTAGCGGAATTCGCTAACAACAATTTAATGTATGTACAACCTGGCAAACAATTACAGAGTTGACTAAACAAATTAAGAATCAATATTATGACAAATGTAACTAAGCGAGGGTTATTTATCTCTCTAGTATTTTTGTGATTAATTTCACATAATATCTTTAACGCTCATCCATGCTGTCACACTCCACACGAGCGCGGATGGAGTGTTTTTTTCTAAGAGAGAGGATGCTATGGAAATTGCACCAGAAATTAAACCCCCCCCATCTCCAAGCCCAAAACTGATTGAAGACCTGGCGTTGCTGGATGAAGTTTCCAGCCGAACGGCAGGAGTCTCACGATTGGAAATGTGCATCCAGTGCGGCACCTGCGGCGGCTCCTGCCCCTCTGCGGCGGACATGGACCATACACCACGTATGCTCTTTGCCATGCTGCGGGCCGGGATGCGCAAGGAGGCGCTGATGAGCAACACGCCCTGGATCTGCGTTTCCTGCTATCACTGCGTTGTGCGCTGTCCGCAGAACGTGCATATCGCGGATGTGATGTATACGCTGAAAGGGATGGCGATTGAAGCCAATCTCTATCAAAACTCAACTGCGCCTGATTTCTCGCAAACCTTTGTAGATATGGTCGAGAATTATGGGCGCAGTTTTGAATTCGGGCTGGCCACGCGGCATTACCTGAAACACTTCCCATTGCGCTTGCCCAGCATGATGCCCATGGCGCTTGGCATGTTGACAAAAGAACGCATGGGCATGCTGCCCAAACGCATCAAGAATATAAAACAACTTAAAGCCATTTTAAAACGCGCCAAAGAACTGGAGGTTAGCGCCCATGGGTAAATACCTGTATTATCCAGGCTGTTCGATGGAATCCAGCGCCAGGGCTTATCACGACTCGCTTCTGAAAGTGGCGCCGGTGATTGGCATTGATCTGGAAGAGATCGAGGATTGGAACTGCTGCGGCGCGACTGAGTATCTGGGCATCAGCCTCACGCCCGCCTACTCACTCATCTCGCGCAACCTGGCATTGGCATCGAAACAAGCCAACGGCAATCACACCGTTGTTGCACCCTGCTCGGCCTGCTATCTCAACCTCGCCAAAGCGGATTACTACATGCGCGAACAGCCGAAACTCGGCGAGATGGTCAACGAGGCGCTGGCGGTTGGCGGACTACATTACGAACCAGGCTCGTTGGATGTGCGTCATCTGCTGGATGTGATTGTCTACGATATCGGGTTGGATACAGTCAAGAGCAAAGTGACCCGGCCTCTCACGGGACTCCGAGTTGCGCCGTACCTCGGCTGCATGGTGCCGCGGCCAGATTATGAAAAGCGCTGGTCGGACCATGAACATCCCGTTGAGTTGGATCAACTCCTCAAAGCGCTCGGCGCAGAGGTGATTGACTTCCCGCTCAAGACGCATTGCTGCGGCGGTCACATGACCCAGATTGGACCCGACACCGCGTTCGAGTTGATCCGCCGCCTGGTTTCCTCCGCCGACAATTACCACGCAGACCTGATGGCAGCGCTCTGCCCGATGTGCCAGATGAACGTGGATGCGTACCAGGGCGAAATGAATCATCACTTCGGCACGAGTTATCACATGCCTATCATCTTCTTCACCCAGTTGATGGGACTCGCCTTCGGCATGGAAGCGAAAGAACTTGGCTTCGGCATGGAACTGGTCAGCGCGAAGAAGGCGCTGGAAAAGATCGGGGTGGAAACCCCGGCGCCCGAAACCAAACCCGCCCGACCCAAAAAGGCAGCAGGACTTCCCATGCCCAAGCCGCTCCCCCTGAGGCATCAGGCTGCTGAAATAGACGAGGAGAAGAAATGAAAACCAAAAATGGAAGCAGGACCGGGGTCCAGGAAAAGATCGGGGTTTACATCTGCCATTGCGGTTCGAACATCGCCGGCGTGGTGGACGTGGCGGAGGTGTCGCGCTGGGCGGGCCAACTGCCCGGCGTGGTTGTCTCCCGCGATTATAAGTTCATGTGTTCCAGTCCCGGCCAGGAACTCATCCAAAAAGACATCCAGGAGATGGGATTGAATCGCGTGGTGGTGGCCTCCTGTTCGCCGCACCTGCATGAAGCGACCTTCCGCGGCGCTTGCGAGCGCGCCGGGTTGAATCCCTACCTGTTCGAGATGGCAAATATCCGCGAACAGGATGCCTGGGTCACGAGCGACAAGATCGAAGCCACTAAAAAAGCCAAGGCGCTGGTGGCGGCTGCCGTCAGCCGGGTGGCACATCAGCAGCCGCTGGAAGCGCTGCTCGTCCCGATTGACGCGAATGTTCTGGTGGTCGGCGGCGGCATCGCTGGCATCCAGGCGGCGCTCGAAATTGCCGACAGCGGCAATCATGTCTATCTCGTCGAGCGGGAACCCTCCATCGGCGGGCACATGGCTCAGTTTGACAAAACCTTCCCGACCCTGGATTGCTCGGCTTGCATCCTGACGCCAAAGATGGTCAGTGTGGGCAACCATAAAAACATTACCCTGCTGACATGGAGCGAGGTCGAAAAGGTGGATGGCTATGTGGGCAATTTTACGGTGACGATCCGCAAGAAAGCCCGCTTTGTTGACGAATCGCTTTGCACTGGTTGCGGCGTCTGCCAGGAGAAATGCCCGAAGAAAGTGATTGACGAAGTGTTCGAGGCCGGTCTGGGCTACCGCAAGGCAGTCTATACGCCCTTCCCGCAGGCCGTTCCCAACTGGCCGGTGATTGACCATGAACACTGCACCTATTTCCTGAAAGGCACCTGCAAAGCCTGCGAGAAATTCTGCCCAACCGGCGCGATCAAGTTCGACCAGCGGGATGAAATCCTGACGGTGAAAGTCGGTAACATCATTCTGGCGACTGGCTACGATCTATTTGACGCCCGCAGGGTCAGCAATTACGGCTACGGGCGGCTGGCAAACGTGTTCACCAGCCTCGAGATGGAACGTCTGTCGAACGCATCCGGTCCGACCGGCGGCAAGATCGTGCTGCGCGATGGCGTGACCCAGCCCAAGAGCGTCGGCATCATTCATTGCGTAGGTTCGCGCGACCGCAACTATAACAATTACTGCTCGGTCATCTGTTGTATGCAAAGCCTGAAGTTTGCCCATCTGGTGCATGAACGGACAGGAGCAACCGTCTACAACTTCTACATTGACATGCGCACGCCCTTCAAGGCTTACGATGAGTTCTATCAGAAAGTCCTGGAAGAGGGCACGTTGTTTGTGCGCGGCAAGGTGGCGGAAGTGACCGACGCGGCCCGCACGCCCGAGGAAGAGGGCAAACTGATCATCCAGGTCGAAGACACCT
>DYJM01000135.1 GCA_020723125.1 Acidithiobacillus ferrivorans | reverse complement strand
TAGAACAACAGGTGAGGAACAACGGAGCAAAAAGCACCCACGGCAACTGCCATTTTAGGCTGATGAAAATTTTGCTGCGCAGGAACTTTTTGAATGGTCCATGCTCCAATCTTATGCAAGCGGCTGTGATAGGTTGCGAGCGCATGTTTCTTCCTCCTTTGGTGGTTTTGGGGCGAATCTTCGGATGTCGCCCTTCTTTTTTCCGACCGGTCGGGATGTTATTTGCAAGGAGCGTCACCATTTGCTAATATTACCATGCGATCTGCATCAGCAAGTTTGGATTGCGAGCGCATGTTTCTTTCCTCCTTTGTGGTTTTAGGGCGACTATAGTGTCGCCCCTTTTTATGTGGAGCCACAGCCATGATGCCTTCTGCCGAACGCCCCTTTACGCTCGTTCATGCCAACGGTGAGCGCCTTGCCGGACTCATTCATGAAACCCATCAAGATCCAGTAGGCATTTTTCTACCGGGCTTTGCTTCCAACATGAATGGCTCCAAATCCCGACTTCTGACCGAATATGCACAAATTCAGGGCTGGTCCTGGGTGCGCTTTGATCCTCGTGGCGTCGGCCGCTCTGATGGACTTTTTGAAAAACTCACCCTCTCTCGTTATCTGGATGACCTCCGCCTGATTCTGCATATGCTGGAAAACCGGCCCGTCATTCTGGTCGGCTCCAGCATGGGCGGCTGGCTGGCCAGCATTGCCGCGACGCGCTGGCCAGAACGTCTGCGCGCCCTCCTCCTGATTGCACCCGCCTACAACTTCATTCAGACACTCTTTCAAACTCTTTCGCCAGAAGATCAACACAACTGGCAAAGCAGCAATCTGCGCTGTTGGCAGGATCATTACGGGCTGGGTGAGCTACGCATGCGCTTCGATCTGGTGGCTGACAGTTGGCGCTATGATTTACTGCGCTTCCCGGTGCATCTGCATTGTCCGGTGGAAATCCTGCATGGTACCGACGATGAAGCCGTTCCCCTGCAGCAAAGCTATCAATTTGCAGCGCATGCCCATTGTGAACAGCTCGCCGTGCGCCCCCTCCCCGGCATCAATCATCGCTTACAGGGGGCGGATCGGGTATTGCTGCAGAGCCTTTCCGGGCTCTGGCCGCCGCTTGCCTAAAAAAGACCGGATGACCGGACTGTTCACCGAAATCACGCAATGCCCCTTGACAGCGAAATCTCAGCGCCTATGATTAGCACTCGATGGGTGTGACTGCTAACAACACCCAGGATGAAGACATCCATTCACTTGTAAGAACGAGGAAATGCTCAATGAAACTGCGTCCTTTACATGATCGCGTCGTTATTCGTCGTCTGGAAGAAGAGCAGAAGACCGCCGGCGGAATCATCATTCCCGATACGGCCAAGGAAAAACCCGTGCGTGGCGAAATCGTCGCTGCTGGTCACGGCAAAATTCTGGAAGACGGCAAAGTCCGTGCCCTGGATGTCAAAGAAGGGGATCACGTCCTGTTTGCCAAATATGCCGGCACCGAAATCAAGGTGGAAGGCGAAGAGCTGCTGGTGATGCGTGAAGACGACATCATGGCGGTCATCGAAAAGTAAGTGTTGCTGAATATATCAACCCTTATTCATTTATTTTGAGGAGTATTTATGCCAGCCAAACAAGTTGCCTTTGCTGAACACGCCCGCGAAAAAATGCTGCGCGGCGTCAACGTACTTGCCGATGCCGTCAAGGTCACCCTGGGCCCGAAGGGTCGTAATGTGGTGCTCGACAAGTCATTCGGTGCCCCCACCATCACCAAGGACGGTGTCTCCGTCGCCAAGGAAATCGAACTGGCCGACAAGTTCGAAAACATGGGCGCGCAGATGGTGAAAGAAGTCGCCTCCCAGGCTTCCGATGAGGCCGGTGATGGCACCACCACCGCCACGGTTCTGGCCCAGGCCATCATCCGCGAAGGCCTCAAGGCCGTGATCGCCGGAATGAACCCCATGGACCTGAAGCGCGGCATCGACAAGTCTGTCGCCATCATCGTCGAAGAGCTGAAGAAGCAGTCCAAGCCCTGCAAAACCCAGAAGGAAGTGGCCCAGGTCGGCACCATTTCTGCCAACTCTGATGACTCCATCGGCAAAATCATTGCCGAAGCCATGGAAAAAGTGGGTAACGAAGGCGTCATCACGGTCGAAGAAGGCTCTGGCCTCGACAACGAACTGGACGTCGTGGAAGGTATGCAGTTTGATCGCGGCTACCTGTCCCCCTACTTCGTCAACAACCAGGACAAGATGGTTGCCGATCTGGAGAATCCCTACATCCTCCTGCACGACAAGAAAATCTCTTCCATTCGTGACATGCTGCCGGTCCTGGAGCAGGTTGCCAAGGCCAGCCGTCCGTTGCTGATCATTGCTGAAGACGTGGAAGGCGAAGCCCTGGCTACCCTGGTCGTCAACACCATGCGGGGCATCATCAAGGTTGCTGCCGTCAAGGCGCCCGGCTTTGGTGACCGTCGCAAGGCGATGCTCGAAGACATGGCCATTCTCACCGGCGGCCGCGTGGTCTCCGAAGAAATCGGCATGAAACTGGAAAGCACCACCCTTGCCGACCTCGGTCAGGCCAAGAAAATCGTCATTGACAAGGAAAACACCACCATTATCGATGGTGCTGGTCAGCAGGGCGAAATCAAGGCCCGCGTCGAGCAGATCCGTCGGCAGATGGAAGATGCCAGCTCCGACTACGATCGTGAAAAACTGCAGGAACGGGTCGCCAAACTGGCCGGTGGCGTGGCTGTCATCAAGGTCGGTGCCGGTTCCGAGATAGAAATGAAGGAAAAGAAGGCACGCGTCGAAGATGCCCTGCACGCTACCCGTGCGGCCGTCGAAGAAGGCATTGTCCCCGGTGGTGGTGTGGCTCTGGTCCGCGCCCGTCACGCCCTGGAGAAATTCAAGGCTGACAACCATGACCAGGATATGGGTGTCGCCATCATCCGTCGCGCCATTGAAGAACCCTTGCGTCAGATTGTGGCCAATGCCGGTGGTGAAGGCAGTGTGGTTCTGAACAAGGTCGTCGACGGCAAAGACGGATACGGTTACAACGCCGCCACTGACGAATATGGTGACATGTTCGAGATGGGCGTCATTGACCCGACCAAGGTTACCCGCACCGCGTTGCAGAAGGCCTCCAGCATTGCCGGCCTGATGATCACCACGGAAGCCATGGTTACCGAACTGCCCAAGAAGGATGACAAGGCAGGCGGCGATATGGGTGGTGACATGGGTGGTATGGGCGGCATGGGTGGTATGGGCGGCTTCTAAGCCTCGTCACCCGCAGTCTGTAGTATCGAAAAACCGGCCCCCTGATTGGGGGCCGGTTTTTTTGCGCGAAAAAAGCTGCAAAAACCCGGCCATGAGGATGCGTAGCGAACCATGCGGATAAT
>DYJM01000134.1 GCA_020723125.1 Acidithiobacillus ferrivorans | reverse complement strand
GAAATGGACAATAGCAATGACCCAAGTAGAACAGCTCATTTTTCTATCCAAAGAGTCTTGAGCCAACACAATTTATCCTGTTTTAAGTCACCCTTGACGGAGCCTCTGCCTCAGGAATACTTTACCTTACGAAGGGCTTTTTGAGAAATGTTTTTTCAACTTTAGGACATTTCTATTTTGCTGGCTTTCGGACATTTTAACTTAGCCTTGATAGCCTGACATAAGTATTACCTTTGATCTTTATGATTGGTGTAAGTGACAGGCTTGTTCTAGGTCCCCTGCTGATTAAACCCAGCCGCGTCTTTTCCAGCGATCGATCAAGGATGCTCGCGCGGCGTATTTTTGAGCCAATTGATGCAGGCGCATATGAAAAATATCTTGCGTATCCTGGAATTCCGATAATTGTTTGAGTTTTTCTAATAACCGCGTGGCTTCATCATAGACCGAGGCGATCTTGCGCCCGGTGTTTAGCAAAACTTCTACTTGCTGCCAGACCTCCGCCTCACGCGCCGCCAAAGCCTTCATCTCAGCGATGTGTTTTTGGCGGGCAGCTTCTGCCTTGCGCTTCTTCTCGGCTGTTTCGAGCTCTTCGGCGCGCTGGATCAATTGCTGGATAGTTCGCCGCCCGGCTGGCTGACGGCGTTCTTGGGGTAGAAATGCGCCCAGGCGCTTGCGTAAAGCCAGCCCCGCGCCTGGATCGCCTTCAGCCAGGCGCGTCAGAAAGTCATCGCACTCTTTCCGCGGCAGGCGCCCAATCAGCTCACGGTAATCTACTGATTGAGCTTTTTTGAGGTCCGGGCTGGCTTCGGCGGCAGCCTGCACCAGGAAGGGATTGATCTCGAAGACCTGGACGAAGTTTTGCAAGGGTGGCGAAAGTTTCTTTAATCCTGCTGGAACCGGCGGCTCGTGGCTGAAAGCGGCGATGTCAGGATCATCTTCTTCGTATTCATCATCAATATACGGGCTGCTCTCCATTGTCATCGCCTTCAGCCAGGCAAGGTAAAGCAAGCGGTAGTCGCCTTCCAACAGATCGGCGCGCAGACGGATGAAGTCCGAGAGGTCGGTATTGGTTTCTACCAACCCACCACCGTCTTCAGGGCTGAAGTCCAGGTCCAACACTTGATATTCGCCAAATGTCTCAAAGGTAATATATTCATCCACACAATAGTGGAGAATATCGGCGTCTTCGAGTAGACCGTTCGGGAAGCGGAACATGAGCCGCAGGCTGCCCCAGTCCGCCAGGTAGAAGTAGGCATCAAAGTATTTCAACAGCACTTGTTTGGGATCGTGGCGAAAGTCGCTCCACTGGTAGGTAACCACAGCTTGGCTGGGGCTAACTTCGATATGGCTGGAAAGACCATTGACAGCTGCCTGCTCTTCGTAGGTTAGCACCCGGTCAACCGTCTGCCATTCGTGGTACTGGTATTCGCTCATAGCTGGTCCGGCTTCATCGCGCTATGGATCGCTTCCAACAATCCTTTGCCGAAAGGGGTAATCCGAAAGCTGGAAAGTTCGTGGAATTCCTCACCGTGTCTCGTTTGTGTCTCATATTCGGTCTGCAGGATTCCAAATTCGACCAGTGGATCGATCACTGTGCCCCTGATGATGCTGCGCAGGAAGCTTTGTGCATTGTCCTGATTTTCGGTTGGCCACACCATCCTAGAATCTTCTATCATCAAGTCAGCAAATTGTGCAAATGATGCCTGTTCCCCGGCCGGTATATCCAGCAGATGTTTGAGCGCGGATCTTGTAAATTCAAGCGATGACGGTCCGTCCCTAAGGTCAAATGGGGAAGCAATTGCCCAATTGGTTTGTATCCACCAGGTTGCCAGCAAGAGCCAAACCTGCAAAGTGGGAGGCGCAGCCAGAAAGCGTTCTCCGAGCGGGGTCAGCTTCCAGCGCCGGCCCGGCCCGCCGGTGACCAAGCCTCCGACAGACACCAGCACATGGCGAAAGTACAAAGGCCAGACCTCGAATTCACTGCGTAGGTGATGAACGTACTTTCCAATAACAATTACCAGTTGCGGCGGATTGACAAACTTGGCACAGATCTCGCTGATTGCCTTCAGCGGCAGGTTGCCGGTGGATTGGGTGCCAGTTACCCTGTTATCACGCAGGTAAGTTAGCAAATATACTACATCACGACGTAGTGGGAGTTCTTCCGCAACGAACTGCTGTTCCTTTGGAAAAGTTTGTACCCAGGGTGAATTCAGGTCAATCTTCACCTCCTTAAGTTCTTCATCATGTATTCCCCATGGATTTAGCGCTTCAGTGCTTCTTCCCCGTCCCATGCTGCGCAGCTGGTTATTGACTTCTGTCAGGTCAAAAGCATCCGGGTCGAACTCCCCGCCAATCCAGGTCAGATACTCCTCGTGTTCATCATGGTCAGGATCACGGATCGCTTCCAGGAAGTTTTTATAGCCCCAGACGCCGCCCACGTCTTCGGGCGGGCAAGCGCGCATGCCCTTCAGGCACAAGGGATGATGTAGGCTTTTTTGCGGTGTCAGGATCTTCTCTACCAGTAGGGTATGATTCCAACCATCGCCAAAATCATATTTGTAGCTGAGCCGCTGGCCTTCTCGATATATCACCTGGTTAAGCTTGAACATGGCTTCGTTAATAGTGCCCAGCTCGCCATATTCGTCATCTGCAGGATCACCATAAATTAATCCCTCGATGGTGAACATGTGCAGGTGATAATCCTCCCAACCCATCACGATCTGCAGAATATCGTGCAGCTTGAGCAGGGTGGTATTGCCGGGCACAAGTATACGCCGCCAGACAGGCGGATGGGTGTTATCCAGGGTGACTTTGATCTGGTAAATCTGATTGGTTTTTTTGGACATCATTATTGACCTTTCTATTCTACAATCATTGGGGGTGGGTTTTCCCATGCACCTCTAGTCGGTCAAGAATACGTTGATGCAACTGGTTCCGCTTGTATTAGAACCAGCGCTCACGCTCGGCAGGGAAATCCAAGAGCATATCATTAAACTATTAGAAAGCCCTGCGCCCCGGGTGCTTCGCGCGAGGAAACAGTTACTGGTGCGTTCTCTAAAAGCCGCGGGAATCAACGCGGCAACTCCTCGATCAGCCTGGAAAGATCCACATCGCAAATGAAGCGGTATTCGCCGCGTGCAATGCATGTCGCGTTTAACCGCCCAGTCCTTGCCGCGCTGTTCTTCGTGGATGACTGTCAGGTTAGCCATGTCTGCTGGCATTCCGCGGACAATGCGCAGTGTGTCGTCCGTGCTGCCATTCTCCACACCAATGATTTCAGCGGAAAATGACTGGCTGTTCAGAAATGCTTTGATCCTTTCCAACGAGTCTGTCAGCCGCGTGGCTTCGTCGCATGCCGGGATGATGATGGAGAAAAAAAGTTTTTTCACTCTGCCGATGTTCATGAATTGT
>DYJM01000133.1 GCA_020723125.1 Acidithiobacillus ferrivorans | reverse complement strand
ATAACAAGAACCCCGTTCTTGTAAACGGGGTTCTGTGAGTTTTTTCCGAAGGCTATGGGTAGATTCGGATGTAGTCAACGTTTGCCTTGGTACCTACAACCCGGAATTCCACCACGTGGTTGCCGGCCGCGAAGACGGGCGATTCCCAATATTGTTTCCAAAGCGGAACATCGCTCGACTGGAAGATCGTACCTCTCTTCCTGCCATCCACATATACTACTAGTCTCCCATAACTTTTGTCTTTCAGGAAGAACAGCCTGAATTTTGTTCCATTGAACCAGAAGCGCGCTAGTGAGCCCAACGGAGCATTGGCAATTTGGCGGTAGGCACCGCCAGACGCGTTGGAGTCGAAAACTCTTATCCAACCAGGTAATATTGTGCTGAATTGCCAGATTGTGTGGTTTTCCTGGTAAGAACCAGCCGGAGCGTACGCACCTGTATAGGTGACATCAGAAGCGATGGTGTTGGAGAGAACATCGTACCAGGCGTTATCGAAGGAGCGGACGGCAAAGTAGTAGTGCGCGCCGGGGGTTAGGCCATTGACGGTTACCGTTTGCAGTACTCCACCGGCCACTGGCGGCGGGAGCAAGGCGGCTCCAGCCGGTTGGGCAAGGTCCCAATCCTCGAGGTTGCTGATGGGAGTGGCCGAGTAGCGAATTTCATATTTCTTTGGCGTGCCTACACTGCCGGGGTCGTCGCCGGTCGAGGTCCAGGAAAGGTCCACCTCACCGTCGTTCACGCCGGGAACCGCCAGCAGGTCCACGATGGGATCGGGCGGACCCCCATCCACCGGCGCCCAAATGTAAATCTGATCTACAGTTACTCGTGACTGTGTCTTATGAATGAACTTTACCAGGTGTGGTCCTTTAACCAGAATGGGACTGGTGTAGTAGACGTTGTTATCGGGGAAGAAACTGTATTGGTTGATGGTGGTGGTGTAAACGCCATCAATGTACACGTCCACAAGGCCGTTGACCGGGCCGGTGAGGTAGGTGAAGACGAATTGGGAGCCCGTGAAGAAAATAGAGGCGGTGTCATCGATCTTCTTGGAGACATGAACAGTGTTGTTGCGCGCATCGGGGTTGTTGATGAGTTCCCAGTTGCCAACGTAAGCCCAGGCCTGGTGGATGTCATCATAAGTACCTGTGCCCCATACTGTTCCAGCGGTGGCGATAGCCGTTACGCGATTGGATAGAATGCCTTGATTGCCTATTTCGTCCACGGCCCTCATGCAGAAATAGTATCGCAAGCCAGGCACCAGTCCACTCAGAGTGATCTGCTGGGCGGTTCCTGCAACAAGCGGGGTGGGTACGCCATAGGTATAAGCTGCGCCGGTCGAAACGACCGTTGCACATGATGGTACAACGCCCGGGTTCGGGAGATAGTATATTTCATACTTAGTGGCGGTACCGACCATGTCATCATCGCCGACAGCCTTCCATTTCAAGGTGACCTTTCCGGTGGCTGTGCCGGTGGTGGCGGTGAGCGTGGTGATTTTGGCGGGGGGAGTCACGTCTGGATAGGAGTAGACCGTGAGGAAGTCAAAGTTGACCTTGGATGGTCCGGCGGAGTGGCGCAATTCCAGTTTGTGGACGTTGTCTGAAAATGGACCGAGCACCGGTGTGGTGTTGGGGTAGGAGAAGGCGGCGTTTTGCCCAACCGTCCCCTGAAATACGTTATCCACGTAAATATCGAGATTGCCCATGTCCAGCCCGGTGGCGTAGGTCAAATCAAGACTGCCGCCATCGAAATACGCAACCGCTGTGTTGTTCACATTATTGGAAATTTTGATATTTCCATTCATAGCGCCCACTACAGGATAATCCTGCCAGCCGGCGCTATAGGTGAACAGGTTGGGTTTTGAACCATCCCATTTTTTGCCAAGCGGGTCGCTCCAGAGAACGACTTTGTTGGTGTAGGAGTAACTGATGTGCATGTCCGCAGTGGCGGTGATGGCGGTGCCGTTCTTGCGGGCAACTTCGATGTAGTATTTAACTCCGCCGCGCAGAGGCATGGTAATGGCAGATGTGGTGGTGCCACTAGTAAGCTTAAGGCAAGAAAAATGATGTAAATGAGTCAGGTTTCATGAGGTCAAATTGGCTTGTGCGATCCAATCATTGATTGCCAGATCGAGTTGGTCAAAACGTGGAGACAGGCGGTGGTTCAAGGGAGGTGCCTGAGGGACAATCTGAGCCAAGCCGGGGCGGAGCGCACTGGCATACAAACGGGTGAAGAAGAAAGCCACGCGCCAACCGAAGTCGGTCACCTGATAGCGATGCGTCTGAGGGATGCGTTGGATCAAGCCGTGCAAACGGAGTCGTCGCAAGTGATAAGTCATCTGCCCTTGGGTAAATTGATCTGGGGTCAAGCCCAGGAGCGGCGCCAGCAGCGCCCGCAATTGATGAGTAGCCAAGCCCTCCGCCAAGCTTTGCATCCGCACAGGATCAGCACAGGAAAGAATCCCGCTATCCAACGCTTCGTAGGCGATCCCGGCTTGCGCCAATTGCTGTTTGAGATACTCGTGTCCGTTGAGACAGAATTTGGCGATGTAGGGAAAATACGAACTGAACTTGAAAAAGAACGACCCAAAGTCGGCGTCCACGCCATAAAAATAATACTGGTTCACCATCGCCGTCGTGCGATACAAGCGTGGATAACGATCGGCGCTGCGCGCTCCCTGCCCCTTGGTCGTCCGAAAGGTGGTTGTCTTCTCTTGTGCATTGCCGATTAGCACAATCCCTTCCCGTCCCGCGGCTTGCTTGACATAGGGCGCCACGACATCGTCTTTGCGCTCTCCCTTGGCAAAGGTTAGCATTGGAATCTGATGTTCTTTGGCATAGGTCTCTATTCCCTCGACAAACGCCCGGCTGATGGGCGCCATCGCAGCCGAAGACGCCACCGGGTATTGTCGTTGCTGTTTCAGAAACCAACTTGCTCCACTCTCGCGTTGCAACTTGGGAATGTAGACATTCAGATACATGCGGTCAATACTTTCCACTTCCAGCGTCACGTGCTCTCGCAGGAATTCGGCCAGTGAAGTTTACGTTATACTCATTAGTGGGTCCCCGTTGTTGGGGTGCGGCGCTTTCGGCGCCACCATCTCACCGCTCCGCGGTGCATTGAGACGGTTATACCGCCTCTACCTTGTTCCCGGAACTTGGACTCCTCCTTTTCTCGTCAGTCTGAGACATAGTCTCGCTAGATTTCACAACGTGATGAACGTACGTTAATCTAACGTTTAGGAAGCGGAGGAGGAAAGGCTGGATGATGGAGAATGGATGATGGTACTGTCCCCGATGGATGCGATCGGAAATCAAAAATGAGGAGTGGGCCCGGCAGGATTCGAATTTCATCCCCTGAATGGGGGCCACGAACAGGAGGTGGGCCCGGCAGGATTCGGACCTGCGACCAAGCGATTATGAGTCGCCTGCGCTAACCACTGCGCCACG
>DYJM01000132.1 GCA_020723125.1 Acidithiobacillus ferrivorans | reverse complement strand
GGAGCTAGACCCCGCTGTTCTGGAGCAGGCCCAGTCCCTGGGCATTGCGGTCTTCCCAGCGCACTGGAAGGATCTGTCCATGCGCTGCTCCTGCCCGGATTGGGCGGTGCCCTGTAAACACATCGCAGCCGTAATCTACCTGGTAAGCCGGGAAATCGATGGCAACCCTTTCTTGGTGTTCTCACTCAGAGGCGTTGATTTGATTGAGGCGCTGCGAGAGCGACACATCATTATCGCCAGAGAGGCACAGGCCGCCTTGCCTTCTGTGGAAATGCTCTGTGTGGAACCGGCCGGGGCGGTAACTGTAAGCACCCCTCCTTGGGAAGGCACGCCTGCGACGCACTTTGCCTTCGACTACACCACCCTTTCGGACATCGGTAGCGATTTGATCCATGTCCTCCCGGCCAGCCCCACCTTTTTCCCACAAGGGGATTTCAGGGTGATGTACGAGAAGGGGTTGAAACGGGTTGCTCGCCAAGCGCGGCGGGCACTGGAATTCCCGGCGGATATCTCCATGGCCTGGGATGCTGAAGAAGATCCTCGCCTGGAAGTGGACGCGCACTATCAAGCTATCCTGCGGGGCCATTCGCAATGTGCGGATTGGTCCGCCCTGGTGGCCGCTTTGGGATCTCTCAACGAAGCCGACCTGCCTGATCTGCAACCTTCAGTCACCCATTTCTATCACGTGCGTATGGCTGCGCTGCAGTTGATCGCCCATGGAGCCGTCGTACCACAAATCTTCATGCTCCCCAAAGGCGTAATCGCCCTACGTTGGCTGCCTGCCATGATGGATGAGCAGGTCCGTCTGTTGCTGGAGCGACTGGGGGTGTTCCTGCCACAGGGGCTGTTGGTATACCGGTCTGGCCGCGCGGTGGTGGAGCTGTCTGGCGTGCATCAGGCACTGACACTCTGTAGTCTGATGCTGGACAAGCACATCTGGCTTGGGGCAGATATGGATAGGGACAAATCCGCAATATCGAAAGTCTCTACACTTTTCTTCGGTTCGCTCCGGGGGCATTTTGATGGCCCCGGAGAGGGAGCCATCCCTTCGGGGATACAAGTCTGGCTCTCGCGTCTGCATCTGGGCCAACACCCTCAGGCGCCCGTCCTCTGGTTGGAGGAGACGGTTTCGGGCTTTGCCCTGACGCTCGGGGTCGAAACCAGAGATTCCCCCTTGGGAGGGAAACCCGTTCCTTTCGCGGATTTTCTGACTGAACCCACATGGGAGGATTCCCGTTACCGGGTATTACAGACGGTATCGCTCCTCGCGGAATATTTTACCCCGTTGCAGGACTACATCCGCGATGGCGCGACCATACCGGTAGCGCTCACTCCAGAAGCCCTGCCCACTTTTTTGTTGGATACGCTACCAACGATCCGCTTGTTGGGTATTTGTGTTGTCCTGCCCAAGGCCTTGTCCAATCTGTTGCGACCGCGCCTGTCCGTGCGGCTGCAGGGCAAGAAGGGCACATCCACCGGAGTCCTTCACATCGATGAGCTGTTCCGCTTCGACTGGACCGTGGCCATCGGTGATCACCAACTCAGCCGCACAGACTTCGAGGCACTGGTCACGACCGCCCATGGCGTGGTCCGGTTCCGGGGAGAATACGTGCTGTTGGATCCCGCCGAGATCGAGCAGCTGCGTGTCCAGTTGGAAAAACCGGCGGTACCCTCCGGGCACGAACTCCTGCGGATTGCCCTGGCAGAAGAATACGCCGGGAGCCCCATCGTCTTGGATGAAACCGCGCGCGCTTTACTGCACCGGTTGAGCGAAATCGGTGATCTCCCGCCGCCCGTCGGCTTGCACGCCACCCTACGCGCCTATCAGGAACGTGGCTTCGCCTGGCTCTACCGGAACTTTCGTGCGGGCCTCGGCAGCGTTATCGCCGATGACATGGGTCTGGGTAAGACCCTGCAGGTCATCTCGCTCCTGTGCCAATTGAAGGAAGAGGGGGAATTGGACAGCGCCAAGGCGCTGGTCATCGTCCCTACCAGTTTATTGACCAACTGGACGAAGGAGATAGCCCGCTTTGCTCCTCACCTCACCACGGGAATATTCCATGGTGTGACCCGGGTTTTGGAATCCGCGCGCCCGGACGTCCTGCTCACCACCTATGGCGTTATTCGTTCCGATGCGGCACGGATCAAGAAAGCCTCCTGGCGTGTAGTGATCATCGATGAAGCGCAGAACATCAAGAACCCCACCGCCGCCCAGACCAAGGCAGTCAAGGCCATTCCGGCCCGATCCTTCATCGCCATGAGTGGGACACCTGTGGAAAACCGTCTGTCCGAATTCTGGAGCATCATGGATTTCGCCAATCGCGGTTTATTGGGTCCTTTGCCCCGATTCACCAAAGAATTCGCAGTTCCGATCCAAAATGACCACAACCGGAAGGTCATTCAGCGATTTGTAAAAATCACCGCGCCCTTCCTGTTGCGGCGACTCAAATCCGACAAGCAGATCATCAGTGATCTGCCGGATAAGATCGAGCAGGATGATTACGCCACACTCACCCGGGAGCAGGCTGCCGTATATGAATCCGTAGTTCGGGAATCCCTGCGGGTGATCAGCGGCGAATCCGATACCTTCCAGCGCCAGGGACTGGTTTTGCAGATGATTCTCGCCCTAAAGCAGGTCTGCAACCATCCGGCACAGTACCTGAAGCAAGGCGACAAGAGCGCGTCCCTTTCGGGTAAGGCGGAGCTCCTGCTGGATTTGCTGGATCCCATCGTCGCCAATCATGAGAAGTGCCTGATTTTCACTCAGTTCCGGGAAATGGGAACCCTACTGGCGGCCTGGATTCATGAGCACACGGGACGCGCTCCGCAATTTCTTCACGGCGGAGTCAACCGCAAAAACCGGGATACCATGGTGGAGCGTTTCCAGCAGGATCCTACGGAACGGGTGCTGATCCTTTCTCTGAAGGCCGGTGGAACCGGCTTGAATCTGACCGCAGCCTCTCATGTTATTCACTATGATCTATGGTGGAATCCTGCTGTGGAGGCCCAAGCCACGGATCGCGCCTACCGGATCGGGCAGCAGCGGAATGTGCAGGTGCACCGGCTTATCACGCGAGCGACCTTCGAGGAGCGCATCAATGAAATGATGCAATCCAAGCGCGATCTGGCCGACCTCACTGTCGGGACGGGGGAGCAGTGGATCGGAAGCATGAGCAACGCGGAGTTGAAAGATGTTTTCAGCCTCGGATGACCATGAGCGTTGTTCTCGAAAATTCGCCCAGCGTGGGCATACCCTTCATTGGAGAGTGAACCATTTCGGGAGCTGAAACCACCTATGCCGCATCCTTGGGCGTCGCCGCGCACCTGTGCTCAGCCCAGGGAACCAACGAAATCAGGTTAGTGGGACCAGCCCTGGAATGGTTCACCCTCGGGGCCGCCCATGGACTACTATGCGTGTAGGGTAGAGGACCGCAACGATAAAACTTAATTCATTAATTGTGTTTACTCTGCTTTC
>DYJM01000131.1:1418-3481 GCA_020723125.1 Acidithiobacillus ferrivorans | reverse complement strand
ACGACGCGGCCAAGCAGGGGGTTATGGAGGGGATGCAAAACGTCCATATCCACATCCACACAACCGGATCGGGCCAGGTCGGGAAAGTCGCTATAGCTACCCATGCAGCAGGCCGATAAATGGGCGCGCAAAGTGATTTCTTTCGGGATGCGTACGACCTCACCTTCCAGGTCAGTCCGATCATCCTGACGGGTGGCATCGCTTCCGGTATCGTAGGCGGCATGTTGCCCATCTCCCTGCTCTTGGGCGGATTAGCTGGATTGGTACAGGGCGCGATATCGAACGGCGGCATTACCATGCGGGATTTCCCCTGGCGCTTTCTCGTGCAGCCGGGGACTCAGGTGGTTTCTCAGTCTATCGGTGAGTATCCATTCGCCAATCGTCACGTTGCTGCAAACGCCACCATAGAGCAACCACTGAATATCAGCTACAAACTTATCAATCCGGTAAACGATGCCGGAGGGTATCTGACTAAGCTGCCTTTGTTTACGTCTCTACAGTCCAGTCTGGTGGCTCATAACAACTCAGGCGGCACCTACACACTGATTATGCCATCACTGATCCTGCAGAATTGCGTCATGCTGGATATGGTAGATGCCACAGCAGGAGGGGCACAAGCGCAAATCCAGTGGGTGATGAACTTCCGCAAGCCGCTGATCTCTGTTAATGCCGGGCAGCAGGCATTTAACGGTCTGATGAATATTCTGGATCAGGGCCAACAGACAGCTACGGGCGCATGGAGCGGTATCGCGTCCTCCATTGGTAGCCAAGTCAGCAATCTGGTGAATGCGCTATGACCACCTACGTTGCGTTTTCCCCCCAGACCTCCGGCATCCCATGGACGGGTCTGTTTACGCTAGACGGGAATAGTTATAAGGCTACCGCGAATTGGAACATTGCCGGTCAACGCTGGTGGTTGACGCTCGCGGATAGTAGTGGCACTCCGGTCTGGTATGGACCGATTATAGGCTCGCCTATGGATTTTGATATTCTGCTTGCGCCGGGCATATTTACGACGTCTACGCTGCTTTACCGTACGGATACGGGCAACTTTGAGACGGTGCCATGAGCCGGTTTTATCTGTTTCGGTTGACGCCGCCAAACGAGAAGTACACTTCAGCCACCGGCCAAAATCCTTTGACGCTCCCTATTACAGGGGGAAACAAAGAATGGACGAGCCACCCAAACGGTGTTTATGACCCCGGCGCGCATAACGTCATCTTTGACTTTATGGTCGTGGATTACGCGCAATACGCGGGCAGTATGACGTTTACGATTGAAGGGCCATCCATCACCGATCTGATCCAGGCCAATCATTACGCACCGAAGCCGGGCGCGAATAGTAACCTGCTTCAATACTGGAATTATCAATTGTATCTCGGCATGGCCCCAGATGGATTGCCGCTCTCTACTCCGCAAGCAGGACAACCAGCGCCGGGATTAGTGGCAGCGGGCAGCATCCAGGAATCATTCGGCAACTGGGTCGGGAATGATATGTCCTTATCTTTCCTGCTCATGAATACGGGTTTGCAGGTGTCAGGCCCGAAGTTGGAATGGTTCCCCGGCGCAACGCTGGCATCTGCATTGCAGGAAATGTTTACATCTGCTTTCCCCGGGGTCACGCAGAAAATCACTATCAGTCCATCGCTCATCGGGCCTAAGCAAGGGGTTTTTCATCAGACCAACAGCCTGCAGAGCATGGCGCGCTTCATCCAGTCCCAGACGCGCGGGACGAATTACGGCCAGTCAAAAGATTATCCGGGTGTCTCAATCTACATTCAGAACGGCGTACTGATTGCAACAGACTTCACGCAGACCCCCAAGAATAATCCGGTACAGATCAGCCTGGAGAGCTTTATCGGTCAGCCTGTGTGGGTGGGCGGAGATGTTATTGCATTTAATCTGGTGATGCGGGCGGATATTCAGGTAGGCGATCAACTCCAACTGCCAAAAGAATATGCGCAGCTGCCGGGGTTCGCAACAACACTCGCCCAAGTGACCAACTTTGGATTTAATTTCAAACTCGCCTTTTCCGGCAAGTTCTGGGTCAAGTCGGTACGCT
The DNA here is from genome assembly GCA_020723125.1 of Acidithiobacillus ferrivorans. GTDB lineage: Bacteria > Pseudomonadota > Gammaproteobacteria > Acidithiobacillales > Acidithiobacillaceae > Acidithiobacillus > Acidithiobacillus ferrivorans_A. The sequence goes on along the minus strand of DYJM01000131.1, from coordinate 1,419 downwards.
A
>DYJM01000131.1:0-1318 GCA_020723125.1 Acidithiobacillus ferrivorans | reverse complement strand
CCGCATGAACGAACTTAGCCAGTTCTGGATGCAGCGCAGCCTGAATCAGGTTGCCATACGCGCTGCACAAGAAGCGATTGAGAATCTTGGCAAATGCCTGCCTTGCACCATTGTTGAGTGCGCCGGGCAGATCGTCACGGTGTCATTTAATCCGGCGAATACTGCACCGACATTGCTGCCGAATCTCACGGTTCCGGTCGATAATAGCGCCTATGACTATGTGCCCTATCAGAAAGGCGATACGGGGGTTGTTCGGCCAACCGACCTCTATATCGGCAATATCTCTGGTCTTGGCACATCAGAGGCGACGAACATCAAGGCGGGGAATCTGTCCTCCCTGGTGTTTACCCCCGTAGGTAAAAAGTCATTCACGGCTGCAAATCCCAATGCCCGAATCATTCAGGGGCCGGATGGGTGGATTTCACAAACCACTGAGGGGACACCTTGCAGCATCGTCGGGAACCAGCAGGGGATAACGATAACCTTTGGCAGCAGCAGTATCGTCATAAACGACACAGAGATCACCATGACGGCAGGGGGCAAAACCGTGACATTAAATAGCAGCGGCTTTGACATCGGCGGCATCTTGTTTGAATCGCACGTCCACGGTGGTGTTACCACAGGCAGCGGCGACACAACCGGACCCGTTTCCTGATGCGCGTCTGGGGCAGAGTCAACGGCCAGTGGGTGGAAGTCTCCACCGGAGCGGCGGGGCTGAATCAAATGGTTTATGTGACGTGGTTGGCTCAGGTGCTGAAGCTCAATCTGGGTGAGTCGCCGTTCTGGGCAACCTGGGGCATACCGCAATATCAAACCATTATGAGTCAGATCGCGCCGAATTATTACATGATCCTGACGCAACAGAATTTCTCGAACCTGTTTGCCTCCCTGCAAATCAGCAAGGTGCCGAACACGTTTAACCCGACCTACACCATCAACGTGCTGACGAAAAACGGCGCGCACATTACGGCGGAGATTGCGACATGACTTCACCCATCGCCGTTCCTTTGACGTTCGGTAGTTCAGGCCCGTTACCCACTGCACCCGCGACGTTGCGTAGCACTATTCAGCAAGCTATTGCTGCCGTGCAGCCTGGCTACACTGCTGACCTACCCGGTACACTTATCGAGGACTTACTCAGCACCGAAATGGGGGCCGTGATTACCATCGACCAGGCCAGAGCCGAGGCAATTGCCAATGCCACACCTTATCTGGCTGCTCCGTATATCCTCGCCAAACTCGGCGCGCAGTTCGGAGTGCCGCAGGGGGTGGCTCAGAATACCTCTGTATTGGTCGTTTTCTCCGGGCCTGCAGGGTT
>DYJM01000130.1 GCA_020723125.1 Acidithiobacillus ferrivorans | reverse complement strand
ACTCCAAGTTCTCCTTCAAGCCCTACTATCTCAATGACACCGGCGAGTATTCCTACGCCTCGAAGGGCAATGTCATCAAATGGGACATCGACCATGAGCTGTTCGGCGCGGTTCTGGCCTATGAAAAAAACTTTTCCAAAGAGCTGAACGCGAAACTGGGATACTGGGCGCACCGCCAGCTCCCGCCCGGGCCGCCCTCGGATCAGAAGAAATACACCGTCGGCCCCAACGGGCTGACCTATGCCGGGTACGCGGTGCTTGCCGACAACGACTATCACGATTTCAACTCACCCTTCACCGAACTCAGCGGCCAGAATGGAAACTTCGTCTATTCGGCCGGGGTCAGATATCTGAACTTCAAGCTGGGCGAGATCAAGAGCTACACCAATGGCACCAATGCCGCCACCAGTCAGGACTACGACACGGCGATTGCCAACGGCACCCTGGACCCATGGGCGAGCGTGGATGCGAGATACTTCCGGGAATGGCTGCCCAGCGCCTATCTGGGCTACAACATGAACAAGGATGTCACGCTCTATGCCGATTATTCAAGGACATACGGCCTGGATGTCAACCTCTTCCCCACCTATGCCCAACAGCGGGCCAACTTTGTCACTAAAGGCGTGACCCTTCAGGAGCTGTGGGACAAGCTGGATCTGGAGATCTCGGACAATGTTGACATAGGGGTCAAATACAGGATCGGCGACATCTCCCTGAACCCCAACGCCTTTGTCTCCGTGGTCAAAAACAAACAGGCGCGGATTTATGACGCCGCCTACAACGTCACCTATCCCTACAACGCGGCGGACGCCATGGCCTATGGCGTCGAGTTGACGGCAAGCGGCCCGGTGGTCCGGAATCTGGACTTTCTGGTGGGGCTTTCCTACAACAAGTTCTACTTCACCGAAGATCTCAGAACCGGCTCGAACGCCACCACCGCCGCTGACGGCAACCAGGTTCCGGACGCGCCCAAGTATATGGCGAAGGCGGCCCTGTCGTACTCCATGGCGGATTTTGTCCTGACCACATCCGTCAAGTACCTGTCCTCAAGGTACGGCGACGTGCTCAACAACGAGAAAATAGACGCCGCCACCATCGTGGATCTTGATCTTGCCCACGAGATAAAAAAGGTGCTCGGGACAAAATCCGTGGAACTTCGCCTGACCATCACCAACCTGTTTGACAAGGAGTACATCTCCGCCATCAACACGGCGGATGACGCCCTGGCGGCGACCAATACGGCGGCGACCTACCAGACCGGCGCGCCGTTCGGGGTTTATGGGAACATTACTGTGAAATTCTGACGGCAACACTACCCCCTTTATTCGACCATGAAAACACATTGTCAAGCCGGCCTTCAGGCCACACTGGTGAAGAAGCTCCCGTCTTACACACTGTCAATCTCCCTCAACTGCCCTCCAGGCGAGACAGTGGTCCTGACCGGCCCGTCCGGGTCGGGCAAGACCACTGTCCTGCGCTGCCTGGCCGGTCTGGAGGAGCTTGACGACGGACAGGTGCATTTTCAAGGAATGTGCTGGAACCATGCAAAAAAAGGCGTCCAAGTCAGCCCTCAATCCCGCGAGGTTGGCTTTCTTTCACAGGAGTACGCCCTTTTTCCCCATATGACCCTGGCCGAGAATGTTTGCTTTGCCATGCGCCGCCCTGAAAACCCTGTGGAGATCCTTGACTCCATGGGCATAGGCCATTTGCACAACAAGCGCCCCCACCAGATATCCGGGGGTGAGCGGCAAAGGGCCGCCCTCTGCCAAACCCTGGCCCGCCGCCCGAAGTTGCTCCTGCTGGATGAACCGTTCTCCGCCCTGGATATTGAGAACCGTCACGCCCTCCGGCAAAAGCTACTGGACATCCAGGGCCAGTGGGCGTTGCCGATCATCCATGTCACCCACGATCTGGTCGAGGCCCTGGCCTTGTCGGCGCGGATCATCTCTTTACAGAATGGAAGTGAAGACAGCACCTGGTTGCAACAACAAAAATCCTTTATTGCCAAGGACCTACAACTTCTTCGTCAAGAATTCGCCGCCAGGCCAATCGCCGCCTAACCCGGCTCAATCCAATTCATCTTCAATCATGGAGGTCACCATGCGCGCTCTTCGGCATTATGTTCGTATTCTTTCATTCCTGACAGCACTCATCCTGCTGTCGATTCCGGCTGTACAGGCGGAAGAGGGGCTCACCGTCGCGGCCGGGGCCGGGTACAAACGCCTGGTCGATGAACTCTGCGCGTCCTACACCGCCAGGAGCGGGGTCGCGGTCAACAAGATCTTCGGCAACATGGGCCAGATCACCGCCCAGGCCAAGGAGAGCGGGGCCGTTGATTTCATCATGGGTGACAAACAGTTCCTGGATGCCACCAAACTGGGCTTTACCGATGAATTAACCATCGGCCGGGGGAAACTTGTCGCCGCCGTGGCCAAGGGGGTCAAGATCGACAATCTTGACGCCCTGACCGATGCCGCCATCAAAAGGATTGCCATTGCCGACTCGGAAAAGGCGATCTACGGCCATGCCGCCGGCGAATTCCTCAACCATAAGGGTATCTGGCAACAGATCCAACCGAAACTCCTGATGGTCGGTACCGTCCCGCAGGTCACCGCCTATGTGCTGACCGGCGAGGTGGATGTCGGATTCATCAACCTGACCGAGGCCCTGGCCATCAAGGACAGGGTGGAACGCGTCATCCCCATCGATGAAAAACTGTACAGCCCGATCCTGATTGTCGCCAAACGATTGCGGCAAAGCACCAATACCAAGGCCGCTGCCTCATTTGTGGCATTCCTCCAGTCTGAAGAGGCGCAAGCCATGCTCAAGAAACAAGGCTTATGATGCCATCCTGGGCCGGGATGCTCGCCATACTCCGTGAACCGGACACCCTGGCCGCCATTCTTCTCAGTGTCTGCACCGCCTGCGTGGTCATGCCCCTGCTGGCTGTTTGCGGCGTTGGCCTGGGCTACGTGCTTGGCCGCTGGCAGGGCCGCTGGATTTCGATCCTCGACTTCCTGGTGACCCTGCCGCTGGTCTTCCCCCCCATTGCCACCGGTTTTCTGTTGCTAATGCTCCTTGGGCGGCGCAGCATGATCGGCAGCTTTCTCCAGAAGACGATGGGGCTGGAGATGATCTTCAGCTTCTGGAGTGTGGTTCTGGCGGCCTTTATCGCCGGCCTGCCCCTCGTAGTCAAGCCGGTGCAGGCGGCGATCCGGGGGGAAACCACCCGTCTGATTGAGGCGGCCTACGTGCTTGGCAAATCACCGACAACCACCTTTTTCAAGGTGGTTCTGCCCTCAATCCGCAAGAGCATCCTCATTGGCCTCTCATTGGCCTTCGCCAGATCCCTGGGAGAGGTCGGGGTCACCCTGATGCTCGGCGGCAATATCTCGGGCAAGACCAGCACCATCTCCCTGGAGGTCTATAACGCCGTCTTCACCGGGGAATACGACCGCGCCCTTGTCCTTGTCGTTCTCCTCGGAGCGGTGTCGCTGTTGCTTATCCTCCTCACACGAGGGCTTGCCAGGGAAT
>DYJM01000031.1 GCA_020723125.1 Acidithiobacillus ferrivorans | reverse complement strand
CGGTTCGCTGGAAAAGATCATGCAGCTTTTGGAAGAACTGGATCTGTCCTAGAGCTGGCGACGGACCGGGAAGCTTTGCAGCGACTTTGGCCCGCGCCGTTGTTGTTCTTGGCGAAATCCTGCGCCCGTCAGGAGAGCTGTTTGAGCCCGCAGGGCGAGTTCTCTCCTGACAGCAGGATGAGCCCTAGAACAACAGGCAAGGGACGTTGGAGCCGCAAAGCTTCCCGGTCCGTCGCCAGCTCTAGGACAACAGAGCTTTTCGCAAGCGCCATAATCCTTCCTCCAGGACACTGCGGGGTGCTGCAAAATTCAGACGCACAAAACCCGCTCCGCCCAGCCCGAAACTGGGTCCAAGATTGAGCCCGAGTCCGGCCTTGAGCAGGCTTTTCTGAATGTGATCGTCGTCGCCATAAGCCCCCACATCGAGCCAGGCCAGATAACCGAATTCCGGAATGCGGTAACCGACTTCCGCCAGTTCCCGGCGCAGGAATTCCTGAATGAATTGTGCATTGGCAAACAGGTATTCCCGCAACGCCATCTGCCATTCTGCGCCCTGCTGCCAGGCACTGGTCATGGCCGTCAGGGCGCAGGCATTGGTCTGATGAATCTGGCTGCGATACAGCTCATCCCGAAAAGTCTGGCGTAATTCGCTGTCCGGAATAATGGCAATTCCGCCGCCAATGCCGGCAATGTTGAAACTCTTGCCCGCCGAACTCAGTAATACAGACCGGGCTGCAAGCTTTGCAAAGGGAATATGTTGCGCATAACTGAGGTCGGCGTGAATTTCATCGCTGACTACCACGCAGTCGGCCGCCTTACAAAGCCGGGCCAGACGTTGAAGTTCTTCTTCCGTCCAGACCCGCCCCACCGGGTTGTGCGGCGAACAGAACAACAGCAGGCGGGATCGGCTTAATGCCTTTTCCAGGGCCTGCCAGTCGATACGGTAAGTAAGATCCGTTTCCCTTTGTAAGGGCACGAGGTGCAACTCCCGATCATTTTTCCGCACGGCGTTCATAAAGGGAGGATAGATGGGTGGCATAACCATGACGCTGTCGCCAGGTTGAGTAAATGCCCGCACGGCTGCAAATAAGGCCGGTACCACTCCGCTGATGCTTCCCGTCGCGCCGGGTTCCGGGCGCCAGCCATGACGCGCAGCCATCCATTCATCAGCCGCACGCAACATGGCCGGCCCGTCACTGGGGTACCCAAAAATCGGGTGCTCCAGACGTTTTCGCAAGTCCTGGATGATAGGGTCGGGAACTGCAAAATCCATATCGGCAACCCACATGGGCAAAACCTCGCCGCCGAAGCGATGCGCGGCTTCATCCCATTTTATGGAACCTGTGCCCATGCGCGGAATAACGGTATCAAATGGCGAGACTGAATTTCCGTGATTTTTCATAGGCGCTCCCAGAGGGTGGCTTGCGCGATACTGTGCTGATATTTGCGCGCGGTTTCGCGGATGACAAAGGGAATATCCAGCGGGCTTTCTTCCCGAAGCCGGAAATAAGGCGACAGAATTTCCTTGAGTGCTTCCAGGGTGCTGAGATTTTCGCCATCTCTTTTATAGCCACCGAGCCACTCGCTGCGTGCGGTATATTCTTCCAGCCAGGTGTAAGGTGAGGTGATGAGCAGGATGCCGCCAGGTACAATGCGCTCCCGAATATCTTCCAGAAATTTGCGGGGATGATGCAGGCGATCAATGAGATTGGCGGCGACTACCAGATCATAGTCCCGATACAACGGTTTGAGATTGCAGGCGTCGGCCTGAAAAAAATGGACATGATCCGCATTTTCCCGCAGACCCAGGGCAGCCAGATCAATGCTTTGATAACTCCGCAAATCACCTTCTTCAACCAGGGTGTAGGAAAAATGTCCGCGCTCACGAAGTTGTACACCGACACTGATGAAGCGCGCCGAAAAATCCAGCCCGGTCACATCCGGACAGTGTTTTGCCAGTTCAAAGCTGCAACGCCCCACCGCGCAGCCAATATCCAAGGCCCGGCGCAAAGGTTTACCCGCCATGGCTCGAAGCGCCAGATCAGCGACCGCAGCCGCAAAGTTAGGGACTTCATAATAGCTGCGTCCATAGTGAAATTCCGCATATTGGGAGACCAGTGCGTCGCTTTCATAAATGGGTACTTCAGGAAGGGTGTTGGCTGAGGAAACATAACGGAATCCGGCATGCTGAAAAAAATGCCGACGAAAGGCATAGCGTGCTTCCTGCTGCATTTCGTTACCAAGGCTGATAAATGATCCCCCTTTCATCAGATTATGCTGCTGATCAAAAGTCGGCACCGTAAAATCGTCGTACACCGGATGGACTTCAAAGCCCGGAAAAGGATAAATCGGAGTGCTGGTCCATTCCCAGACGTTACCCATCAAATCGTAAAAATCACCCTGAGGAAATGCGTCCACCGGACAGGGTGAGCAGCCGACACTCAAGCCAATATTGGCGGGGACCGCATCTTCCCAGCCATCGCTGTCACCCAATGCACTGAGATTACGCAGATGACGCCACTCGTCCTCACTGGGAAGACGCAGGTTTTCACCGGTTTGGGCCGATTTCCAGCGACAAAAAGCCGCTGCCTCCAGAGCGTTCACTTCAACCGGCCAGTTCCAGGGCATGGGCCGCTCTTCGGCAATCAGGCGCAAGCGCCATCCTTCAGCATCGGGCACCCAAAATGGCGGATGTTCAGCGCGACTGAAGCGCCGCCAGCCATCGCCTTCTTCATCCCACCAGTCGGGGTTGTGGTAAGCACCGTCTTCGACAAAGGCAAGAAACTCCTGGTTACTGACCAGAAACTTGGCAGCGGCAAAAGGCTGCAGTTCATGTTGATGACTGCCATACTCGTTGTCCCAGCCATATTGGCGGTCATCTTTTGCCTTGCCCAGCTTGACCAGACCACCGGGCACGGGCAGCAGCGCGTTTTGTGGGGCCGTGCCAGCCTGATCCCAGGGTGCAAAGGCGGCTACCGGGTGGACCCGGGAAAGTGGCAACTGGCGCATCAGGACCGAGCTGGTTTCCAGATGAATGTTTTCGTGTTCAATGCCCATCAGGATGACCCACCAGGGTGAATCCCAGGTAATGGGGAGAGTCAGGGATAACTCCGAAATGAGCCTGTCCACCATATTCCGTACCTCCTGGCGATAAAGGCGGACGGCCTCAGGGGTAGGCCAGTCATAATGGGTTTCGTCCAGATCATCCCAGGACATTTCATCAACGCCGACGGCAAATATGGATTCCAGATGCGGGTCCAGACGGGCTTCAATCAGTCCCGCAAATTGCAATTTGTTCACATAAAAAGTGGCCGTATGCCCGAAGTAAAAAATCAGGGGATGCCGCAGAGGAATGGCTTTTTCCACCCAGGCAGCAGAGTCCTGCAAGTGATCAAACAAGGATTCATACAAGGAGAAGGTTTCATGGAAAACCCTGCGAATTTCTTCCCGTTTTTGTTCAGCATTCTCACCGTCCAGACGAAGTGGAGTAATGCGTGTACGCGCCATGATTGCTCCTTTTTAAGTCATTTCTGTTTGTCATCCTTAGTCTAACACAAGATACCGTCCGGTCGGATGCTTGGGAAGGGTCTGACAAGCAGGCTCAGGTGTTGCGCGCAGGGTCCAGTCAAACGCCACCCTTGAATCCCAATTGTCGCCATGCTTCAAATACACCCACAGCACAGGCATTGGAAAGATTCAGGCTACGCTGTCCCGGACGCATGGGTAAACGGAGTACCTGCTGGGTGGGGAGGCTCTCCAGGATCGGCGTGGGCAGGCCACGTGTTTCCGGTCCAAACAGCAGGGCATCGCCTTCCTGAAAAGCTACTTGCTGATACAGGTTTTGTCCTTTGGTGCTGAATGCAAAAATACGTGCTCCATGCAGCGCGTTCAGGCAATGTTGCCAATCCGGATGCCGCAGCACCTCGGCAAATTCATGATAATCCAGTCCCGCACGGCGCAGACGACGATCATCCCAGGCAAAGCCCAAGGGCTCCACCAGATGCAGGCGCGCGCCGGTGTTGGCGCAGAGCCGGATAACATTGCCGGTATTGGGCGGGATTTCCGGCTCATAAAGGATGACGTGCAAAAAAGTTTCAGGCATGGGCAGGGACCGTTTCGCGCAGGGCGCGGGCCAGAACCCAGACATCAATACGCTGCACACCCACACTTTTCAATAACTCGGCAATTTGCCCCGCTGTTGTTCCCGTCGTCATCACATCATCGACGATGGCCACGTGGGCGGGCAATTTGCCGCGCAGGGTGAAGGCGGAATCCAGATTCTCCCGCCGGGCGGCAGCACTCAGTCCGGTCTGGTGGCGGGTATTCCGACAGCGTCGTAACACGCCGGCTTTTACCGGAATACGCCAGCGCTTTCCCCAATAGCGGGCCAGCAACAGCGCCTGATTGTAGCCGCGCTCGCGCAGTCGTTTGGGGTGCAGGGGCACGGGTAGCAAGCATGCGGGATGCGAAGGTGGCTGCGCGCCCCAACTGTCTGCCCAGGTCGTCGCCAAGGCGCGGGTCCAGTCCAGACGCTGGTGGAATTTCCAGGCGAGAATGGCAGCATTCAGGGGTTCGGCATACACAAAAGGCGTGTAGACATGATCGTACTGGGGCGCTTCTACAGAACATACCGGGCAGTCACCATTGGCCTCAAGGGGCAATGCACAGTAACTGCAACGGTTTTCCGGCAGGCGTGGCCAGTCCTGGGCGCAGGCTTCGCAGAGGGCAGTACCGGGCACGCCACAGGCGCGGCAATGTTCCGGGAAAAGCCACTGAGTGAGTTTTCGCCTGCTTTGGTAAAGCGGTTGCAGGGAGAAGCGAGGCAAGGGAATCCGTACACCTTTTGCGAAAGTGGGAGGCTGCAGTTGATGGATTCTGGCGCTTCGGGCTGACATTGACAAGGTAGATACCCGTCCTTATAAGAGGCTATGTCTGATACAGCAGAAAATACTTGGAGTACGCAGCTTGCGGATATTCGTCGGCAGGGACTATGGCGAGAGTTGCAGTCTCTGCAACCGGACCCGGACGCCGATCGTCCGCAATTTGTGGATACGGAAGGTCGCGTACTCCTTTCTTTTGCCAGTAACGACTATCTCGGTCTGAGCAGGGAGCCCGGGTTACGCCAAGCAGCCATTGCCGAAATGGAACGCAGTGGGGTGGGTGCCGGTGCGGCCCCCCTGCTGGGCGGTGAGCGTCCGGCCCATCAGGCTCTGGCGGCAGATTTGGCAGGCTGGTTGGGTGTGGAAGCCGTGCTGCTTTTCGGAAGTGGTTATCTGGCCAATCTGGGAATCATTTCCGCCCTGGTCGGCCGTCAGGACCGGGTTTACGCCGATCGTCTCAATCATGCCTCTCTGGTGGATGGTGTGCGTCTGTCCGGGGCGCGTCTGCAGCGTTACCGGCACGGCGATATGGCGCATTTGCAGCAACTGCTGGAGCGCGGTACTGCGGGGCAGGCGTGGATCATCACCGATGGTGTATTCAGTATGGACGGTGATCTCGCCCCTCTGCCTGAAATCGTAACCCTTGCCCGCCAGTATCAGGCCAGAATCATTCTCGATGAAGCCCACGCCTTGGGCGTGTTGGGTGCAGAGGGGCGAGGAACCCTCGCACACTATCAACTGGATACGCACTCTGTGGATGTCATCATGGGGACGCTCGGCAAGGCCTTTGGCGTCTATGGAGCCTTTGTGGCTGGCAGTCAGGATCTGATCGACCTGCTGCGTAACCGGGCAAGGAGTTTTATTTATCATACGGCCATGCCTGCGGCACTGGCAGCGGCAGCGCGGGTCGCTTTGCAGTTGTTGCGCGGCGGGGAGTCCCGTCGTGCCCGCCTGATAGAGCATCAGGACTGGCTGCATGCCCAACTTCCAGATGCACCCTGGCTGCCCAGCGCAACACCCATTCAGGGGCTGGTGTTGGGAGAGGCTGCGGCGGCTGTGCAGGCGGCTGCCAGATTGCGCGAGGCCGGACTGTACTGCCCGGCCGTGCGCCCCCCGACCGTGCCCAAGGGCAGCGCCCGTTTGCGGATTACCCTCAGTGCTGCGCATCATCGCGAAGACCTCACGCAGTTGGTGACCGCCCTTCGGGAGATTTTATGAGTTGGTATCGGGAACAGACGGGTCAAGGGCCAGCCTTGCTGCTGCTCCACGGCTGGGGCATGGAAAGCCGGGTTTTTGCGGGTTGGCGCCCTTTTCTGGAAAAGCATTTTACCTGCATTTCCTACGATCTGCCCGGTCATGGCCGCAGCCCCTGTACGGCGGGTGGCATGCAATGGGCTGATGTTCTGGAACAATTGTCGGACATGCTGCGTCGTGAAGTGGAAGCGCCGATTTTGTTGGGTTGGTCTCTGGGTGGGCTGCTCGCCCTCGGACTGGGTCTGACGCAGCCCGCCTTGTTGAAAGGGCTGGTACTGATGGCGAGTTCGCCGAGTTTCCGCCAGCGACCTGACTGGACGGCAGGGATTCCTGCCGCAACCCTGGAAGATTTTGGCCAGCGCCTGCACAGTGATCCCCAGGGAACCCGCAAAAGGTTTTTAGCCCTGCAGGTTTTGGGTGATCCACAAGGACGACGGGCGCTGGAGGGCATGAGCAACTGGCCGTCGCCTGATCCTGTCTGTCTGGCTGATGGGTTGACTCTTCTCCAGGAAGTGGATTTACGCGATCGACTGGATAGCTTGTCCCTACCGACCCACCTGATTCATGGTGCGCAGGACCGCATTGTGCCTCCGCAAGCCAGTGTTTACCTGCAGCAACATCTTCCCGGCAGCCATCTGCATGTGCTGGAAAAGGCAGGGCATGCGCCCTTTTTATCGCAGCCGCAAGCCTGCCGGGATGCTCTTTTGCAGGTCTGGGCGTGAATCCACCGACGCCAGCAGATTATCAGCTGGAAAAGCGCGCGATCCGCCGCGCTTTTGACCAGGCTGCCAGCTCCTATGAGGCCAGTGCTGTTCTTCAGGACCAGGTAGGCCAGCAACTCATCGAACGACTGGACCTGGTCAAGCTGGAACCACAATGGATTCTGGATCTGGGCAGTGGCACCGGCCTGCAAAGTCGGCGCCTGAATCGGCGTTATCCCAAGGCACGCTTGCTGGCGGTGGATTTGGCCGTCGGCATGCTCCAGCAGGCGCGACGGCGCAAGAGCTGGCGGCAACGCCAGTACTTTTGTCAGGGGGATGCCGAACATCTGCCGCTGGCGACAGGATCCATGGACCTGCTTTTCGCCAACATGTCCATCCAATGGTGTAATGATCTGGATCGGGTGCTGCGCGAATTTGCCCGGGTCCTGCGTCCCGGGGGGCTGTTGATGTTCAGTACCCTGGGTCCGGATACCCTCAGCGAGTTGCGCCAGTCTTTTGCCAGGCTGGATGATCAACCCCATGTCATACCATTTATGGATATGCACGATATTGGCGATGCCCTGGTCCGCCAGGGTTATGAAATGCCGGTGCTGGATGTCGAACATTTTCAGTTGACTTACGCAGCGCTGGAAGATCTTTTGCGCGACTTGCGCAACATTGGTGCGACCAATGCCTCGGTTAATCGCCCACGCGGTTTGTTGACGCCCCGTCGCCTGCAAATCCTGCGCGATGCTTATGAACAGTTCCGTAAGGATGGACGTTTGCCAGCCACCTATGAGGTGGTTTACGGGCATGCCTGGAGCAGTGGACCGCGTCCTGAGATTCGCGAGGATGGCGCAGTTACCCTGCCCTATCCGCAAATGCGGAGGCATCCATGAGCTTGTACTCTCCCCTTGGCGGTGATCCGCAATGAACCAGGCAGTACGTCTGGAACACCCGATAACACGTCCAGGCTGGCGGCTTTTGGTGACCGGGACGGATACAGGGGTCGGCAAAACAGTCGTGACGGCAGCGCTGGCGCAACGCTGTGCACGTGAAATGGGCCGGGTCGCAGCCTTGAAGCCGGTGGTTTCCGGTGTGGAAGCCAACGGGCAGTGGAGTGACGTGGAAATTCTGCGCGCCGCGTCAACACCCGCACGCTCTTTTGAACAAACCTGCCTTTATGCTTTGGATCCGCCCATCGCTCCGCATTGGGCGGCAGCACAAGCCGGCCTGACCCTGGACCGGCACAAGATTCAGCGCTTTATTGAACAGCAGTCAGCAGATATGGATGCCGTACTGGTAGAGGGAGCGGGCGGTTTTCTGGTCCCGCTGGGTGATGATTGGAGTTTTGCTGACCTGGCCCTTGGTTTGCAATTTCCGGTGCTCCTGGTCGTCGGCCTGCGCCTCGGTGCCATCAACCATGCCCTGCTTAGCGCCGAGGCTATTCTTGCCCGTGCTTTGCCGCTGGCGGGCTGGGTGGCCAATCATCTTCAACCTGATGTCGCTCCGGGAACCCTGGAAACTTTGCAGCGACTGATGCCCAGCCCCTGTCTGGGAGAAATCCCCTTTCAGGTAGAGGCAACCAGTGTCTGCAGGAGTCAGTATCTGTCTCTTCCGACGTGTTGGGAATGATGTTAGGATTCAAACGGCTGCCATAAAAAAATAGAGGGCAGCTGGTCACGCGCGGCGGGTATTAGAGCGGGAGCCGTGACAGTGAAACGTAGATATTCTGATGGAGCGTGAATGTCATGAAATCATTCAAGAGCATAGCCTTGCTGGTGGCTGCCAATTTACTTATTTTTATCACCCTTTCCATTACTTTTTCCATCCTGGTGAATCTGATTTTACCCGCTTTTGGCGTAGATCTGCGCGGGGTGGTCAGTGTGGCAGATTTGCTCTGGGCGCTGGTCATTGGTTTTGGGGGGGCTTTTATTTCCCTGCTGATGTCCAAGCACCTGGCGCGGGCAGGTATGCAGATGCAACGCATCGAGCAACCTCAGTCCGCCAAGGAGCGGCTGATTTACGATGCCGTGGCACAGTTGTCTACGCGTTTGGGCATCCGGATGCCGGAAGTCTGGGTTTACTGGAGTGATGATCCCAATGCCTTTGCTACGGGGCCGGGGCGTAACCACAGCATGGTGGCGGTCAGCAGCGGGCTCGTGAATCTGCTCAATGATAATGAAGTTCGAGCGGTGCTGGCCCATGAAATGGGTCATGTTTACAATGGCGATATGGTCAGCACGACGTTGCTTCAGGGGCTGATGAATACCTTTGTATTCTGGTTGTCGATGTTGGCGGCCCGGCAATTTGATGATCGCCCGATGATTGCTTTTGCGGTTTCCATGTTCCTGCAGGTTGCCTTGTCGTTTTTGGCGCTGATTCCCATCACCTGGTTTTCACGTCGCCGGGAATTTGCAGCAGATCGTTTTGCCGCAGAGCAGATTGGGGCTGGCGAGATGATTTCTGCTTTGCAGAAGCTGCATCAGCGGGCTACAGCCATGCACGTCGAGCATGATGCGGTCCGTGATCCCATGGCTACCGCCTATATTTCGGGAAGCTGGCAGGGGCTGTTTGCCACCCACCCCAGTCTTGAGGCGCGGGTTGCGGCTTTGCAGGCTCTGCAAAAAGGGTATAGTTACCCTTAGTATTCTGGCTGGGGAGTAATCGTAGATGTACCTGAATATGGGAGTGGACAGTATTGCACCCTGAACGGGTAAAACCGGTTCTCCTCAGCAGTCAAAATGCCTCTGTCAATTTTCCGGATCCGGAACAAGCTGACAGCAACCTGATTGCCGTTGGCGGGGACTTATCCCGGAAGCGTATTCTCCAAGCCTATGCTCAGGGAATATTTCCCTGGTTCGGAGAAGAGGACCCTATCTTGTGGTGGTCCCCTGATCCACGCGGGGTGCTTGAACCCCGTGCCATTCATGTCAGTCGCAGTTTGCTGAAAAAGGCCAAGGTCGCGTCCTGGCAGGTGGTTCTCGATCAGGATTTCGCTGCTGTTATGGATGAGTGTGCGGCCCCGCGTTCAGGTCAGGACGGGACCTGGATAACTGCCGAGATGCGCAATGCCTATCTGGATCTCTTTGCTGAGGGGATGGCCCACTGTGTAGAAATTTTTCAACATGGCCAGAGGGTCGGTGGATTGTATGGTGTCGAGCTGGGCGCGATTTTCTTCGGGGAATCCATGTTCAGTCGGGTTCCCGATGCCTCAAAAATAGCTTTGGTCTGGTTGGCCCGACATTTGGCGCATTGGGGTTTTGGTCTGATTGATACCCAGTTTTTGACCCCACACCTGCAAAGCATGGGCGCTTCTGAAATTCCACGTGCTGAATTTTTGCGGCTTTTGACCAGATTGAAAGCCCAGGCAACTCAAGGGGCGTGGCAGGAGTTCCTGCCCTGGGAGCACATTTTTTGGCGATGAGTTTTTACATGTCGGCCTTGCAAACCTGTCCCTATCTGCCGGAACAGGAAGAACTGCTGGTGTTGAGCGATCCACGCGCAGTCCTGGAGCGTGGGGAATACGATCAACTGCTGCAGAATGGCTTTCGACGCAACGGTCCCGTCGCGTACCGGCCTATGTGCCCGCAATGTGATGCATGTATTTCCGTGCGTATTCCGGTGGATCAGTTTCAGCCGGACAGGGGGCAAAAACGCACCTGGGCACGGAATCAGGATCTGAGCATGCGTGTGGCAAGGCCCTATCCGGATGCGCAACATGCCCGCCTGTTTGCGGATTATCAGCGTTTGCGTCATCCGCATGGTGGCATGGACCAAGAGGCTGAGCGTCTGTATGCAGAAATGATGGCAGATACCAGCCCTGTGGATTCGCGGCTGCTGATTTTTGAAAAGGATGATGAGCCCTTGGCCGTAGCTCTGGTTGATCAGGTAGGTCGCGGGTTGTCGGCAGTTTATACATTTTACCGAACCGACCTGGCGAAACGTGGCCTGGGTATTTTTGCGATTCTGAGTCAGATCAAATGGGCCCGCAGCCAGGGATTTTCTCACCTGTATCTGGGTTATTGGGTCGCAAAAAGTCCAAAAATGGATTATAAAAGGCGTTTTTCGCCCCTGGAAGGTTTTATCGCCGGTGCATGGCGACCGCTTTCCACCCATCGTTAATCCAGATAGAAAAGCGCATCTATGCATAATGCCGCACCGGATATATTCCGTACCTTTTCACCCTGGGCTCTGACCGGCGTATTGGGGCTGCTGGGCAGTGCCTGGACCCTGTCGGCATGGCAGAAATTGGGGGTCGGCAAGGACCTGCTCTGGTCGGCTGCGCGCGCGACGGTACAACTGGGAATTATGGGTTTTGTGCTGGGCTGGTTGTTCCGTCAGCATCAACCCTGGTTACTGCTGGTGTTTCTGGTGCTGATGATTCTCATGGCCGGTCGCTTCAACCGCAAACGGGGCGCTGGGATTCCGCATGCCTACTGGATTGGTGTCGGTAGTATTGGTATTGCGGCAACGGTCACGCTGGCCTGGATGCTGTTCTCGGGTTTGGTATTCTGGCGCGGCGAATCTCTGGTGCCTATTGGCGGGATGATTATTGGCAATGCCATGAATGCTGTTTCTCTGGCTTTGAATCGCTTACGCAGTGAAATCGACCAACGTGAGGATATGTTGCTGGCGATGCTGGCGCTTGGGGCCGGACGGCGCCAGGCCATGCGCAGTCTCTACGGCATTGTAGTGCGTAGTTCGCTGATCCCTACCATTGATAGCCTGAAAAGTGTCGGCATGATTCATATTCCAGGAATTACAGCGGGCATGATTCTGGCGGGCATGGCGCCGCTGGCGGCGGTTTCCATGCAGTTGGTGGTGATGCTGATGCTGACTGCCTCAGTCACCTTGAGTGTTTCTACGGCGGTCTTGTTGGCGGCACCCTACGCCCTGACCTTTTCGCAGCGTACCGAAGGATAATTGATATGACTGCACTGGCTGGACGTTTTCGTGGTTTTTTGCCCGTAGTGGTGGATGTGGAGACGGCGGGGTTTGACCCGAAGCGTAATGCTCTGCTGGAGGTGGCGGCGGTCATTATCGGTGGAGAAGTGGGACAACTGAAACCGATAGCCAGCCATCACTTTCACGTCATGCCCTTTACGGGCGCGGTGCTTGATCCGGCGGCGCTGGCTTTTACCGGAATTGATCCTTTTCAGCCATTGCGCGGAGCGGTTTCCGAAGAAGAAGCACTGCGCAACATTTTTCGCGCCATTCGTACGGCGGTAAAGGCTGCACAGTGCCGGCGGGCGATTCTGGTAGGTCACAATGCCGCCTTTGATCTGTCTTTTATCAAGGCAGCAGAAAAACGTTCCGGAGTGAAAAACAATCCATTTCATCTGTTCAGTACTTTTGACACCGTCAGTCTGGCGGGTCTCGCTTATGGTGAAACGGTACTGGCCAAAGCGGCACTGGCGGCAGGTTTATCCTGGGATCATGAGCAGGCACATTCAGCGTTATATGATGCGCGCCAGACGGCTGAACTATTTTGCAAGATAGTGAATGATTTTGACCTGAATCGGGAATAGCCCTGAAATTGTTGCAACAGCAGTCAACATCCGGAGCTTCTGTTAGAATATCTGCATCTACCATTTTAAGAGGGGCAAAACATGCCTTATCGTCTGACAATTGAACCCAGCGGTCACGAGATGGATTGCGATAGTGATGAAACCATACTCGAGGCGGCACTGCGTCATGGCTTTAACATTCCCTACAGCTGTCGCAATGGTACTTGTGCAACCTGTAAGGGGCGTATTTTAAGCGGCACGGTAGATTATGGGGATATTGACGAAAAAGTGCTCAGTGAGGCAGAAAAAATGGACGGTTTGGCCCTGTTTTGCCAGGCTATGCCCCTATCTGATCTGAAAATTGAAGTACGCGAAATTGGTGCAGCCAAGGATATTCAGATTAAAACCCTGCCGGCACGGGTGGCTAAAATAGAGGATGTGGCGCCAGACGTGCGCGTCCTGTTCCTCAAAATACCCAGTACAGAGCGCCTGCAGTTCCTCCCCGGCCAGTATATAGACATTCTTCTGAAGGATGGTGGGCGCCGGGGTTTCTCGCTGGCGAATACCCCCAATGATGACGCTTTGCTGGAATTGCATATCAAGAAAGTAGAGGGTGGTACGTTCACTGGGCACGTTTTTTCAGCAATGAAAGAAAAGGATATTGTGCGATTTGAGGGACCCTTGGGCACTTTTTTTGTGCGCCAGGAATCAACCCGACCGTTATTGATGGTGGCTACAGGGACAGGCTTTGCGCCGCTCAAGGGGATGCTTGAATCACTTTTCGCTCAGGGATCAATACGGCCAATACACTTTTATTGGGGGGTACGTCATCCTGAAGATTTTTATTATGAAAATCTGTTACAGGAATGGCAGTCGCTCCACAGCCATTTTAATCTGACCAAAATTGTCTCACAACCGGATAGCCGGTGGTCGGGCCCTACGGGATATGTGACAGAGCAGGTGATTAAGGATTTTCCTGATGCCAGTGCTTTTGATGCTTATATTTGCGGCCATCCGGATATGGTTTTTTCTTTATCTGCGGCTTTAGCTCAGGCAGGATTGGATTCAGAACATATATTCGCGGACGCATTTGTATTTGCCAAAGCAAAAACAAGCTGACATAATAATTTTATTGGCGACTTTAGCCAAAATTTCAACTTATTTTTTCAGGAGTGAGCGGGTATGGAAACCCAAACAAAAAAACGTCATCGTCGTAGTGCCGAAGAGCGTCTTGCTGATTTGGAAGAGAAGCAACGTCAAACGGAAATGCGCCTGCGCGAGCAGTTGGCCAAAATTGAGCAGCAGAAAAAGTCCTTGCAGGAAAATCCGCGTGCCAAGCGCGAACGTGAAGCACAGCGGCGTTCTTTGATGGAGCGCATTTCCCGCCTGGTACCCGATTGGGAACCTACCCAGATTCTGGCGGCTATAGCCGAAGTACGGGATCGGGTAGGCGATAACCATCATGCCCTGCAGGAACTGAACTCCCATGGAAATGCATTGATGCAGGAATTAAGGCCGCGTCGCGGTCGGCGTCCGCGCAGCGCACTTTAATCCTCGGCATTTTCCAAGCCCCGGAATTTTGCTTTTCTGGGGCTTTTTACTGAATCATCCTAACGGCAACTGCCATTTTTAGGATGATCAGCTCTTGTAACCGCGCCAGCGTTTTAGGGTAGGTAGCCGATGGGCCATGTAGGCGCGAATATACCAGGGTTTTTGGCGTTTGCGCATCAGTTGCCGCACCCGTTGTTGCATGGCTTCCAGGGTTAATTGGGGGTCCTTGAATGCGCCATCTGCATAGCAGTAACTGCAGTAATCCCGACTGTGGCTGCCATCGCTTTCCGTACCACCGCCTTGCGGATCAAACTGTAAGGGCATGCCACAACTTTGGCAGCGATTTTTTTCGATTTCCAGTTGGCGTAACCATTTTTTCATAAGCAAGTTAGACATCCTCAGGGGCAACCAGTTCAAGGGCCTCAATATAAATATGGGCCATGCCCAGCAAAAATACGACGTTGGGTATGATGAAAACCAATGCGGTGGCAACGCCCATCCCCATGCTGAGCCCGACATTATACAGGGCAGTATTCGCTGTGGTGCTGGAATGCGCTGCATGGTCCAGCATCAAAGGGTTACCCGTGATCGCATCCATCATCTGCCAAAACATATCGGCGCTACGGCTCAGTTCGCTGGTCAGAGCTGGGGCCGCAGCGGACAGTGCCATACTGTATCCGGTGTAAAGGATGATGGCGATAATGATTGCCAGACCAGCGGATAACGCCCCGAGTAACAACATCATCAGCAAAATGGAGCCGGGTTTGTTACGGGCAATACCAATGGTGTGGCGCAGGGAGTTGCTGACCGATTCACCATGCCAAAGTGCTGGACCGGACAGATTGAAAACAATGATGGCCAGAACGAAAACCACGGCATTTATCAACATGGTCACCGGGAAAAGCGGTACAAACAAAATCGCTCCTATTCCCGGTATGTTGCAGGCCAGAAATCCCAGTAGCTCAACCACAAAAATGCCAAAGAGCAAAAGACTTTCGATGATCAGCAAGCCAATCAGCCGGGGTAGCGATTTTAAGCCAAAGCGGAGACTACGCAAAATCCCGGGTAAGGAGTCACCCCGGGCTTCATGTAATAGCACCCCGCCAGCACCCAGATACCCCACACCAAAACTGACGAACAAAATCAGCATTCCGATGCTGGCACCCAGCATCCCACCTGGCCACTGCACAAAAAATTCAAGGCCCGCCATGCCGATAAAAACGGCGAGGACATACACCAAAATGGGTTGCCAGAGGGTGATTCCTCGTAATGCGCGCAGTAATAGCGAAAAAGACAGGTCTCCCTTACTGGGAGAATGGCTAAACATGGGAGCTTCCTTTTTCAGTAACCGATCATGAGGATGAATGCCAAGGATAACGGTTAGATTTTCACTGTAAAGCGACAACCGCCTTTGTTGATGCTACACTGAGCCGATATTGACCGATTGGTCGGGTATTTTTCAAGTGGCTGATAATGTGTGGAAAGAGATCGCTGAGGGGATTTTATGGATAGTACGCTGGCGATGGTAGAAGGCGAGGGGCGGCAGCGTATCCTCGCGGCTGCCGAAAAACTCTTCTCGGATAAAGCCTTTGATGCGGTTTCCATGAATGCCATAGCCTGCGAGGCCGGTATCAGTAAAGCCAATATTTACCACTATTTTCCGAATAAAGACACGCTGTATCTCGCGGTGTTGCGCGTGGCCAGCCATAATTTGCGCGCGGTGCTGAACGAAGCTGTCAGCGCCCACGGTTCGGTTCTGGACGTATTGCGGCATTTTGCCCGCAATCATCTGCAGGCGCTGCTGAACAGGCCGCAACTGGTGCGTTTGGTCTGGCGGGAAATCCTGGAAAGGGGCGCGCCACGGGCACAGGAATTTGCCGAACAGGGTTTCGCGGATATGTTCTCTGCGCTGGTAGATGTTCTGAAGCTGGGACAAAGTCGCGGTGAATTGCGTCATGATTTTGATCCAGCCCTGGTTGCTACGCTTTTATTGGGGGCCAATGTGTTTTTTTTCCAGTCGCGAGACATATTGCGGCACTATCCCCCCATTACTTTTGCAGACGACCCTGCCGGATATGATGCGGGTATTGTCGAAATTCTTTTGCGTGGGCTGGTCCCGGCCCCATCCTGAATATTGATTCATAACACAAGAGATTCTTATGGATAAAAATCCTCAACTGCAAGCCCATGTTCTCGTGGAAGCCCTGCCCTATATGCAGCGCTTTCATGGACAGACCATTGTGATCAAATATGGTGGTAATGCGATGACAGAGGCGCATCTGCAAGAGCAGTTTGCCTATGATGTGACCTTGATGAAGCAAGTAGGGATGAATCCTGTGGTGGTTCATGGCGGGGGGCCGCAAATTGGCGCCATGCTTGAACGTCTGGGCGTGGAAACCCGCTTTGTGGATGGCATGCGCGTAACCGATGCGGCGACCATGGAAGTGGTGGAAATGGTGCTCGGCGGTCGCGTCAACAAGGAAATTGTTCAGGGAATCAATCGTGCCGGGGGGCGGGCAGTGGGGCTGACCGGCAAAGATGGGGCTTTGCTCCGCGCCCGACCGCTGCGCAATGCGGTGGCTGATCTGGGGATGGTCGGTGAAGTGGCTGCCGTCAATCCGGAAGTTATTCGCTGGTTGGACCAGGGCGATTTTATCCCGGTAGTGGCCCCCATTGGCGTCGGCGCTCGGGGTGAGTCTTACAATATCAATGCCGATCTGGTCGCCGGAGCGCTGGCAGCCACCCTGAAAGCCGAAAAGCTGATTTTAATGACCAATGTGGCTGGGGTACTGGATAAAGAGGGTACCCTGCAAACCCGCCTGGAGGCCAGCGCAGTGGCACAAATGATTGCCGATGGTCAGATATATGGTGGCATGCTGCCAAAAATTCAGTGTTGCCTGGATGCTGTGGCTGCGGGTGTAAAGGCCGCGCATATTATTGATGGCAGAGTCACTCATGCCTTGTTGCTGGAGATTTTTACCGACGCCGGGGTGGGGACGCTGATTGCCGGCAGCCATTGAAAAAACTGTCCGTTCCTGATCCGCAGCGTAACAGACACGCTTTTTCTGCGGCCGCCCGCAAGCGTCGTCTGTTAGCCTGGCGGCGAAGCGCGCTGCCGGTTTTCCTCTTTGATCTCGACAATACCCTGTATGATGCAGACCGTTACTGCTTTCCCTGGATGCATGAGCACATCAATGCCTTCCTGATGGATGAGCTTGGTCTGAAGATGGAAGCCGCCGATCAGTTGCGGCGCCATTACTGGCGGAGTTATGGGACCACCCTCGCGGGTTTGATGCGGCACCATACTGTTGACCCCCGGGTTTTCCTGAAGGCCATTCATCCCCCGGTTCTGTCAGCCCAAGTCCCCGAAAATCCGGAATTACGTCGTTGGCTCGTGCAACTTCCCGGCCCCGTATTTGTTTTTACGAACAGCGTGGCCAGTCATGCCTGGCGGGTGCTGGAGCGTTTGGGCGTGGCGGATATTGTGGAGGATGTATTTGATATGGAGACCGCAGGTTTTCAGGGAAAACCTCACCATCAGGCTTATCACCAGGTGCTTAACAGATTGAAAGTTCCCGCCTGGCGTTGTGTTTTTTTTGATGACACCCTGGCCAATTTGCGGACTGCGCGCTGGATGGGTATGCACACGGTACACATTGAAAAAAGTCGCAGGCGTTCGCGCAGTGCCCATCGCCGGGTTCCTTCACTCATGCACTGGAGCTACAGGTCATCCTAACGTCCATTGCGACTCGCGCCACCCCGGAGACTGAAAGAAAAGGTTCCATTTCTTTCACATTAAGGCTCGTCCTGCTGTCAGGAGAGAACTCGCCCCGCGGGCTCAAACAGCTCTCATGACGGGCGCAGGATTTCGCCAAGAACAACAACGGCGCGGGCCAAAGTCGCCGCTGCAAAGCTTACAGGCCCCACTGCCCTTTCAGGAGACTACAGAAGCGGTTTCAGAAACTTGACCCAACCCGGTGCCCCGCCGGTATTGATGGTGACCGAAGCGCTGGTACCAATACGTAAGGGCAGCTTTGGATCAGGATTGGTAATCATTACCCGTACGGGCACCCGTTGCGTGACCTTTACCCAGTTACCTGTCGCATTTTCCGGTGGTAACAAGGAAAAAGCATTGCCGGCACCGCCGCTGAGGCTGACCACCGTCCCCTTGAATTTGTGGTTGGGATACATGTCGACCTGAATACGGGCAGTCTGCCCGGGGTGCACCCGATTCAGATCGGTTTCCTTGTAATTGGCCTCCACCCAATATTGGGCGTTGCCGATCAACGGAAAAAGATCCTGGTTGATGCTGACGACATCGCCCACATGAATTTTGTCGACTTTGCTGACCACTCCGGTGATGGGCGCATATAACGTCGTTTCCGCAAGACGCATTTTGGCGGTCCCCAGTGCGGCCTTGGCTGCGGCGATTCGGGCTGCATTCAGGCTCTGCTGGGCGCGGGTGGCAGACAAATTGGCTTTCTCGGCTTGCCATTGTGCCATGGCGCCTTTTGCAGCCGTCATCCGGTTGTCTGCTTCCTGCGCAGACAGGTATTTTTGAGCTGCCAGTGCCGCAGCGCGTTGGGCATTGCGTTGGGCGTTCTGGTAAGTGATCTGGTCGGCGCTGACGCGCGCCTCGGCTGCAGCAATGTTGGCCTGAATAGCATCCGTCTGGCGTTCTGCCTGAGCCAGTTCTGCCTCGGCTTTCTCTACATCGTACTGGTAGGCCTCGGGGTCTATTTTGACCAGAGGCTGCCCGGCGTGTACCACCTGATTATCGCGCACATAGATATGAACAATATGTCCGGTCACTCGTGGCGCAATGTTGACCACATGGGCATGGATGTAGGCGTCATCGGTGCTGGGGTAATAATTGGCAATCTGAAAATAGGCATAGGCACCGAAAGCGACAATAATGAGAATGATCAGGACCAAAAAGCGTTTGAGCCAGCGCATAGCTTTCCTTGTGTTGCAATTACAGCAGCCAATTCCAGAACTGCCCCATCAACGAAGCATAATATTCCGTATATACTGGGTTCCAGGGCACTCCGGTAAGACAGCAGCGTAACTTCAGTCCTGTTGTGAAATTTTGACAGGTTCGGAAGTAAATCGCATACTGACCGTTCGGTTGATACCTTAACCCAAACGCTTCAAGTCGGCAAGATGATGTATGAATAATCTGGATACTAAGGAGTAATCATGAAAAATAAGCAGTGGGTCCGGGCGAGTATTTTAGGCTGTGCCGTTCTCGGATTGTTGGCGGCAACTCCAGCACTGGCGGATGGCGAAGGTTTGCACGTGATTCAGGGCGGCCCTTCGTACTTCAATATTGGTCTTGGTGCTTTTAATGCGGCCGGTGTGACTCCCGGTCCAGGCTATACCAATGCGACGCTTCCAGAACTCAACCTGGAATACCAAACCGGTGCCAAGTTGTTCGGGGTGGGTGCTGTCTATGGCCTGGTGGCCAATACCAATGGCGGCTTTATGGGCTATACGGGCTTTTATACAGATCTTGCCTGGGATCACTGGGTGCTGACTCCCGTTTTGGCCATGGGTGGTTATCATCAAGGACGGGGTAAATATCTGGATGGCACTTTTCAGTTTCGTCTGGAGCTCAGCCTTGATTATCAGTTTGCCAATCAGTCGCGTTTCGGTCTGAAAATCGCCCATATTTCCAATGCCTTTATCAAAAAGAGCGATCCGGGCGAAGATGAAATCATGCTCAATTACTCCATGCCCCTGTCCTTCGGGGAGCATTCCTGATTGGCGTTTTCAGATCTGGATACGCCCTCTGAATTCCTTATGGGTCAGAGGGCTTTCTGCTATCCGGCGTGAAGCCCCAGCTTTTCAAATAAAATCTGGTCATGTCCGCTGCTGGCATTGCTGGTGGTCAGCAATCGATCTCCCAGAAAAATACTGTTGGCACCAGCCAGAAAAGCCAGGGCCTGCAACTCGTCGCTCATGGCTTCCCGTCCTGCAGAAAGGCGGACATAGGCTTGTGGAAAGATGATCCGGGCAGCGGCTATGCTGCGGACAAACTCCAGACCGTCAATGGGCGTGGCCGCTTCCAGAGGCGTGCCGGGAATGGGTACCAGGGCATTGATGGGAATGCTTTCCGGAGGCTGCGGCAGTTGCGACAGCACCTGCAGCATCCGGGCCCGATCCCGGCGCGATTCACCCATGCCCAGAATGCCACCACTACATATTTTGATGCCCGCATCGCGGACGGCTTCCAGGGTGTCCAGACGATCCTGAAAGCTGCGGGTATGAATGACCTCACCGTAAAATTCCGGAGAGGTATCCAGATTATGATTGTAGTAATCCAGTCCGGCAGCCTGCAAACGTTCTGCCTGCCCGCTTTTCAGCATGCCCAGGGTGACGCAGCTTTCCAGTCCATGCTCTTTGACCACCTGAATCATGGCGGCGATTTTTTCAATATCCTTGTCGTGCGGGGAGCGCCAGGCTGCCCCCATGCACAGGCGTTGCGCACCGTTGGCTTTGGCGGCGGCGGCGGCACTGCGCACGGCTTCAATATCCATGAGCGCCTCCGGTTTCAGGCTGCTTTCATGATGGATGCTTTGCGAGCAATAAGCACAGTCTTCCGGGCAAGCACCGGTTTTGATGGACAGTAAGGTGGAACACTGGATGGTATTGGCATCAAAATGCTGACGATGAATTTGCTGCGCCTCAAAAATCAGATCGTTGAAAGGCCGTGCATAGATTTCAAGGATGCTGTCCAGGCTGTAAGCGTGCTTAGAAGGTGTCATGTGCGTTTCCGGTTCGTGTCGAGAGCTGCCTGGCGTATTAAACGCCGCCGAGGTTCAGAATGGCATTGACCAGCAGACCTTTCAATAACTCAATGAGTAAAAGGGCCACCAGAGGGCTGAGATCCATTCCGCCGATGGGCGGAATAATCCGCTGCAGGGGATAAAGGATGGGTCCGGTAACCCGGTCCAGAAAATGGACGATGGGATTACGGGGATCTGGCTGTACCCAGGATAAAATGGCGCGAATCAGGATGGCCCAGAACAGCAGGGTGAGTACCAGATCCGTCAGGCGGGCGGCTTCGATGCTGATTTCATTCATGCTTTGCTCTTCAGTAACTGACCCAGAGCACGACTGCGTGCGGCGGCGGCAGCCAGGGCACGCTGGGCCAGAGGCCGCAACTGCTCTTCCCAGACCGCCAGACCGGCAGCGGTCGTCCCACCGGGACTGGTGACCTGGTGGCGCAGTTCACTGGGGCTCGCAGGACTGGCTGCTGCCATCTGGGCGGTACCCCACACTGTCTGTAAAGCCAGAGCCCGGGCGGTGGTCCGATCCAGTCCTTCAAGTACAGCGGCGTCTTCCAGCGCCTCCAGAAATAACAATACATAGGCAGGACCGCTGCCCGCCAGGGCGGTAGCTGCGTCCATCAGGGATTCGTCATGCAACCAGAACACCTTGCCCACCCCAGAGAAAATCTGCTGCACGATGTCGCACTGGGCTGCCTTGACCGTTGCCTGGGCGAAGAGGGTCGTCGCTCCCGCTCCCACCTGCGCAGGCGTATTGGGCATGGCGCGGACTACGGCCACATTCTCTCCCAGGATGCTGCGCATTTGCTGGCTGGAAATGCCTGCTGCAACGGATACAAAAAGGACCTGGGCATCTACGAATGATTCCCGCCATTCGCTGAGAATCCCATCTACCTGTTTGGGTTTGGCGGCATAAATCACCAGACTGTTCTGCGGCAGCTTTTCGGCCTTGGCAGGACGGCTGCGCAGTCCGAATTCTTCGGCAAGGGCTTCACGTCGCTGGGCACTGGGGGCATGTACCTGAATCTGGCTACCTGGTATGCCAAGCTGGCGCATTCCGGAAATAAGGGCACGCGCCATATTGCCGGCGCCAATAAATACGATGTTTTGTTCAATCATGGTGCCTCCTGGTGACGGCTGCCAAACAAGCACGTACCCAAGCGGATTTCTGTGGCGCCATGCTCCAGCGCCTGCACAAAATCAGACGAAGTTCCCATGGACAAGGTATCCAGGTCAGGATAATTCCCGCTTTGTAGCAGCGTGTTGAATAAGCAGTGCATTTGCTGAAAATTGGCGTTTGCCTGGTCAGGGTCGGGATGGACCAATGCCATCAGGCCACGCAAACGGAGAAAGGGGAGTTGCTGGAGGCCTTCTGCAAGTGCCACAAGCTGCGCAGGTGGGCATCCTCCCTTGCTGTCTTCCGAGCTGACGGCCACTTCAATCAGCACATTCAGGGGCGTCGAAACTTCCTGTCTGGCGTTGTTCAGCCGTTGGGCAATCAGCAGGCGGTCGACACTTTCGACCCAGGTAAAGTGCCGGGCAATTTCATGGGTTTTGTTACGCTGAATCCGTCCGATAAAATGCCAGCAAATATCCTTCAGATCGCGTAGTTCATCCTGTTTTTCCAGTGCTTCCTGAAGGTAGTTTTCACCGAAATGACGCAATCCCAAGGCATGGGCTTCGCGGATGGCCGACGCCGGAACCCGTTTGCTCACCGCCAGTAACATGGGGCGCTTGGGCTGCCGTAGAGAGCGCCTTATATTTGCCAGATTTTCAGCGAGGGACATGCTGCTCCATGAAACGTGGGCGAAATGACCAAGGTCGACTATAGTAACGCGCATGAGTCCCAATGCCCAAATGCCGGGTATTACCATGCCATGTGGAGA
>DYJM01000030.1 GCA_020723125.1 Acidithiobacillus ferrivorans | reverse complement strand
CCTCCGAAGCCGAAGGTCACTGGTTCGAATCCAGTACTGCGCACCATATTCATTCAACAGATTAGACTGCACAATGACGGCGGGACGGGGTTTTCCATAGTCACCGTGCAGGGATACTGTGACCAAGTCCCCCGTTGCATTATACCCATCCATCTATATGCGCAGCGGCTTCTTCGGTAAACTGTAAAATATCCGCTTCGGTTGGATCATTGTTGAGTTTCAGGCACTGATGGCGAACTTGTGCAACGAACTCAGGGGAGCGTCTGGCCACCAGTTAGCCAGGATTTGCGTGTCGATATCCCAAGGGCACGACTCTGGAAAAGTGGAGATCGGTAGATCGGTTTCAAAAGCAGATTCGTCAGTAGCACTATCCCAAGCGTCCGGCAGCATTTCAGGAATCAGCTTTTTCCTTACATAATATCCTAACGGTTTCAATGGCGGGCAACCCGGATGATCATGGGATAGGCCATGATCGATGAGAAAGGTTCAGAGCATATGCCATGATCATTCCAACAGGGAAGTCTGAATCTGAAAAACTGCGGGTAAACGTTTAGGGCAGGGTATCCTGAGCTGTTTGTTCACATTCATTCGACCAAATACGACTTCGATGGAAGAAGGAGGAACATCAAACTCCCGGGCCAAGAAGCGCAGCATATGATCAGTGGCACGACCATCCTGGGGTTTTGCGGTGACGCTGACCTTGAGCTGATTACCCTTGGGTTTGCCAATGACATCGCGGGAGGCATTGGGTTTCCCCAAAATGTTGACCACCAGGACATCGCCTTCCCACCAAAAAAATTTTTGTGCTGATTCGGACATCGGTTTCCTGTTTCCTCATCCGGGGTACGCAAAACGGTGAGTACATGGTAGGATTATATCCTACTCAATACCAGCAGGAAGAGGCCCCTGACCATGCGTTCCACGCAGCAGATGAGCATTACCTTACCCCTGGAAATGGTTCGCTTCATCAAGGACAAGGTTGCTTCCGGTGAGTATGCCAGTGAAAGTGAAGTCATCCGCGATGGTTTGCGCACGCTCCAGACCAGGGATCGCATTATTGAAGAATGGCTACGTTCGCAGATTCACGTTGCCAGCAAGCGCTAGAAACGAAAACATGCCCACTGATCATCAATCGCTACCCATCATCACCCCATGAACCATCCCGCACAGTCCCAATATCCTACGGCTAAAAATTCAGAGGATAGCCATCAGAACGAGCCCATCGTCCAGGAAGATTATCGGCTGGTAACGCTCGGGTTCGACTATTCTGCAACGCAAAGCATGATGTATAAGCGCGATCCGGATTGTCTCGTTCTGGGCTATACCCGAACCATGATGGGATTTCTGCTGTTTCATCCCAAACCCAAACATATCGCCATGATTGGCCTGGGGGGCGGGTCACTTGCCAAATATTGCCGGCGTCATCTTCCAGACGCGCAGTTTACGGCGGTGGAAATCAATCCGGAGGTGATTGCATTGCGTGACCGCTTTCACATTCCGCCGGATGGCCCCGGTTTTCAGGTGCTCTGCGCTGACGGTGCCGAATATGTCAGAGAAAATCCAAAAACCAATGATGTTCTTTTGCTAGACGGCTTCAATCGTGATGGTCAAGCCGAAGAATTATGTACCGCCAGCTTCTATGACCATTGCTACGCCAACCTGCGCAATTACGGTGTACTGGTGGTCAATTTGCTCAATAGTGATGCGCGGATGGATGCCTATATCAGCCGTATTCAGACCAGTTTTGATGATCAGGTAATTGTCGTGGATGCCGAAAAATCCGGCAACAAGATTCTCTTTGCATACAAGGGGGATCAATTTCCACGGCTGGCCAGGAAAATATCCGAAAGGGCGCGGCAGATGAGTGCATTGCATGATGTTTCCCTGAACGGTACGGCGCAAAAACTGATCCAAAAATTGAGTCGGCTATACGTGTTGTGATGGCATCAGAGCAGCACGACCAGCATCACCAGCCACAATCAGTTGATAATTTGTCCCTGCTCTTCGATGGTTCTGACATATTGATGCTGCAGTAAAAACTCTTTAAATGCCTGCGGTGCAGGGGCCAGATGCTTGCCTTTTCTGTGTACTAAATGCCAGGCTCTTTGCAAGGGAAACCCCTCCACGGAAAGTTCGCGCAGATAACCTGCTGCTATTTTTACCAAGACACTATGGCGCGCCAGAAAACCAATTCCCATACCCACGGTCACCGCCTGTTTGATGGATTCATTACTGTCCATGATCACCCCTTCCTTGACGTGCAATCCCTGTTCGGAAAAATAGCGCAATACGGCCTCCCGCGTTCCCGATCCAGGCTCCCGCAACACAAAGGGTTCCTTAACAATTTCAGCTTGCGGGATATTTTTTTGCCAAGCCAGGGGATGATTGGACGAAGCAACCAGAATCAGATCATTACGATGAAAGGGTAGGGCGACCAGATCCAGTGCCGGCGACGGCTCGCCCATGATGGCCATGTCTACGTCATTACGTTCGAGCCCCGCGAGGACCTCTTTGCGGTTGGCAATGTTTAAATGGATTTTGACCCGGGGATGTTTGTTCAAAAATCGGGAAAGCAATTCCACGGCAAAAGCATTGGCGGCAGAGGTCACGGAAATACGGAGTAGCCCATCTTCTATATCCCGCAAATGCTCCAGTGAGCGTTTCAGGTTTTCCAGTTCTGTACCGATCAGCGCTCCGGAGCGGAGAACCTGTGCCCCTGCGTCCGTCAGGTAGACTTTTTTGCCGACCTGCTCGGTTACGGGCAAACCGATTTCCTGTTCGAGTTTGCGCACTTGCAGGTAAACTGCAGATTGGGTGAGATGCAACTGATTGGCAGCTTTTGTATAAGAGCCGGTCGCTTCTACCATGCCCAGAATCTCCAGTTGGCGCAGTGTCAGGTTTCTCATGAATGGATCTCCTCAAGTGCAGGGCTACAGCTTGAATAATATATTTTATCTATTATAAGCATATGAATTAATCGTTTTTTGTAATGATTTTTGTAGTGTACAGTCTGACTACTTCCCAATCAATTTAAGGAGTAGGAACATGGATCAATCCTCACGTTATGCCGATCTCTCTTTGCGCGAAGAAGATCTGATCGCCGGTGGCAAGCACATACTGGTTGCCTACAAAATGAAACCCAAAGCAGGATATGGCTATCTTGCATCAGCTGCGCACTTCGCTGCGGAATCCTCAACCGGAACCAATGTGGAAGTATCGACTACAGATGATTTCACCAAGGGCGTGGATGCCTTGGTTTATCATATTGATGAGGCCACGGAGGATATGCGTATTGCCTATCCTTTGGAACTTTTCGATCGCAACATGATCGACGGGCGCATGATGATTGTGTCCTTTCTGACGCTGGCTATCGGTAATAACCAGGGCATGGGGGATATTGCCCATGCCAAAATGATCGATTTCTTCTTCCCCCCCCGGGCAATACAACTGTTTGATGGTCCAGCCAAGGATATTTCTGATTTATGGCGGATACTGGGTCGGCCCATCAAAGACGGCGGCTATATTGCCGGCACCATCATCAAGCCGAAACTTGGCCTGCGGCCAGAACCCTTTGCGGAAGCCGCTTATCAGTTCTGGTTGGGCGGTGATTTCATCAAGAACGATGAGCCCCAGGGAAACCAGGTGTTTTCTCCCCTGAAAAAAACCATTCCGCTGGTTGCCGATGCAATGAAGCGGGCCATGGACAAGACCGGGCAGCCCAAACTGTTTTCTGCCAATATCACGGCTGATGATCATTATGAAATGTGTGCCCGTGCTGACTTCATTCTCGAAACCTTTGGTCCGGACGCTGACAAAGTGGCTTTCCTCGTGGACGGTTTTGTCGGTGGCCCAGGCATGATCACGACGGCACGCCGCCAATATCCCGCTCAATATCTCCATTATCATCGGGCCGGACATGGCATGATCACCTCACCCTCAGCCCTGCGCGGATATACCGCTTTCGTGCTGGCCAAAGTCGCCCGTCTGCAGGGGGCATCCGGCATCCACGTCGGTACCATGGGTTACGGCAAGATGGAAGGCGAAAATGACGATCGCATCATTGCCTACATGATTGAACGCGATGAGTGTCAGGGTCCGGTGTACTACCAGAACTGGTATGGCATGAAACCCACTACTCCGATCATCTCTGGTGGCATGAACGCACTGCGTCTGCCCGGCTTTTTCGAGAACTTGGGCCACGGCAACGTGATCAATACGGCCGGCGGTGGCTCCTACGGCCACATCGACGGTCCGGCGGCCGGAGCCCTCTCCCTGCGCCAGGCCTATGAATGCTGGAAGGCCAAGGCGGATCCCATTGAATGGGCCAAGGAGCACAAGGAGTTTGCGGGTGCCTTTGCGTCCTTCCCGCAAGATGCGGATCAACTTTACCCGGGTTGGCGGGATAAGATCGGCGCGCATCGATAAGGTATCGTTGTCGCGCTGAGTCATCACCCAAAGTTGTAGGCCGAAATCTCGCCATTCGCAGATTTCGGCCTGTTTTCTTTTTGCGTGATTCCAGCAACCGCTGGAATGGAGATCTGCACATGAACCCTGGTGATCCGATATACGATTACATGGTCAACAAGGAACCTTATTATCATCCGCAAGGGGATGAGATAGCCCTGTTTACCGCTGCCTATGCCCGACGCTTGCCGGTCATGATCAAAGGCCCCACGGGCTGCGGCAAATCCCGATTCGTGGAATACATGGCCTGGAAACTGGGCAAGCCCCTGATCACGGTGGCTTGCAATGAAGATATGACCGCTGCAGATCTGGTGGGTCGCTGGCTCCTGGATGCCGAGGGGACCCGCTGGCAGGATGGTCCGCTCACTGTGGCGGCTCGCTATGGTGCCATCTGCTATCTGGATGAAATTGTCGAAGCCCGACAGGATAGTACCGTGGTCATCCACCCCCTGACTGACCATCGTCGCCAGCTCCCGCTGGACAAAAAAGGGGAACTGATTCAGGCACACCCCGATTTTCAGCTGGTGATTTCCTACAATCCGGGCTATCAGTCCTTGATGAAGGACCTCAAACAGTCCACCAAGCAGCGTTTCGCCGCTTTTCGCTTTGATTATCCGGAAACCAAGGTGGAAACAGAAATCCTGGTCCGTGAAGTGGGTATTCCTGAACAGACTGCGGAACAACTGGTTGCCCTGGCCAAAAGTTCCCGTAACCTGAAAGGACATGGCATGGATGAAGGAATATCGACACGCTTGCTGGTATACGCAGCATCACTCATTGCCGATGGGGTGCCCGCAACACGCGCCTGCAGGATGGCGCTGATGGACCCGATTACGGATGACGAGGACATTCGCAGCACACTGGAGCATGCCATTGATGCCACCTTCAACTGACGCAGAAACCGGGTCAGCGATTCCGCCCGACGAGGACTACTGGCGGCATTATCTCGACTGTGCTTTTAGCTCAGTGCAGGCGGTTTTTGCGGATTGTCTCAGGGTTGCCGCTGCGCAGTGGCAGGAACAGGAATTGTTCGCCTATGTAGATGCTGCCCGCTTTTTGTGCAAATTGGGACGGGGTGCCGAGCCGGTGATGGCTTTTCTGGAAGGCTGGCCGGAAGTGGCCGCTGCTGCCGGTCACGATTGTATCGATCCGGTTTTGCAGTGGGTGGCGAAAATTCAGCGTTCACCAAATGGCGATGTTATCGGATTGTTTTTCCAGACGCTTCCCGCCGTCACGAGGGCCTTGCCCAACCAGACGCTGCTTCGCGACTATCTCGATTTGTTGACGGATATTGCCGAGCGCAGCAGCGCCTCCATCCATGGCCGACACGCCATTCTCCCCAGCCGCGCCTTGCCTGAATTCATTCGCCTGGCGGCCGAACTCCTGCAAAAAGTGAATCTGGAGGGACTGCAGACCTGGGCAGAATACGGGTTGCGCTATTATGCCAGTAACCCCGAACGTCAGGCGGATTATTTTGCCCTGCAAAGTGCAGACAGTCGGGCCATTTTTCAGGAGCAGCGCGATGGTACCCTGCTGCGTACCCACGAGCGTGAGATGGACCTGTATTTGCGGGCCCTCTGGGATGAACCCGCCATGCTGGTCCCGTATTCGGAAGCTTTTGATCATCTGCGTCGGCCCCAGCCCTACCTGGATTCCCTGGGTATGCATTTGCCGGACCTGTACCATGATCGGGAGGGTATATCGGGCCTGGATCAATACCGTCTGGCCCTCGCCCATCTTGCCGCTCATCGCCGCTACAGTCAGGCGCTCCTTGCCGATAACTGGAGTCCCTTTCAGCGCTTATACATCGAATATTTTGAAGATGCGCGCGTGGACACCCTGATTTTGCGGCGTTTTCCAGGGCTGCGGGCGCTTATGCTTAAATTGCATCCACATCCTCAGGAAGAGGCCTGCGATTCCGCGCAGGAATCCTGCATACGTCATCGTCTGACCCTGTTTTCCCGGGCCATTCTCGATCCTGAGCATGGTTACCAGAACCCCGTCCTCCGGCAATTTGTGCAGCGCTTTCACGAGCAAATGCTGAACAGCCCGGGTAGTACCCACAGCATTGCGGAACTCGCCCTGGAATATCTCATGCAGACGCGCCTGCCCAGTGACAGTTTTGCCAAGATTCATTTTACCGATACGGAAGTGTCCTACCGGGATGACAACCGCCACCTCTGGCAGTTCATTGATGGCGAGCAGGAAAGCGAGGAGGAAAGCAGCCGGGCCGAAGCGGTATCGGAAAACGAATTGACGCTGGTCCGGCACTATCCCGAGTGGGATTACCGATCGCAACATTATTTACCGGACTGGGTCAGTCTCTACGAGCATCTGCATCCTCAAGGTTCTGCCAGCGAAATCCTGCAGATATTGCAGAAACACGCCGCTTTGGCCAAACGTCTTGAGCGGTTGCTGGATATGCTGAAACCGCAGGATCGCGAACGCCTGCGCCGTCAGGAAGAGGGGTCCGATCTGGATTTGGACTGGGCGTTGCGTTCCTGGGTAGATTATCGCTGCCGACAGAATGTCGATCCGCGCATCAACGAAAGTTTCCGCCACGCCCGAAGGAATCTTTCGGTGAGTCTGCTGCTGGATCTTTCTGAATCGCTGAATGATCCGGTGGCGGGTACAGGCTCGGGAACCACCATCCTTTCCCTGGCCCAGGAGGCCGTTACCCTGCTTGCCTGGGCGATTGACCGCTTGGGTGACCCCTTTGCCATTTCTGGATTCTATTCCAACACTCGCCATGAGTTGCGCTTCTGGCATATCAAGGGATTTTCTGAACCTTGGCAGGATGCAGTCTACGCCCGGCTTGCAGCGCTCCGTGCCGCCTATTCTACGCGCATGGGTGCGGCCTTGCGTCATGCCGGACACTATCTGTCCGGCCAAGCTGCCGACAAGCGCCTGCTGCTGATCCTGACCGATGGACAACCGGCCGACATCGATGTGGATGATCCGGATTACCTGCTGGCAGATACCCGTCGCGCCGTTCTGGAGCTGGAGGAGAAGGGCATTTTTTGCCATTGCATCAGCCTTGATCCACATGCAGACGAATATGTGCGGAAAATTTTTGGCAATCGATTCAGCATTATTGATCGGGTTGAATCGTTGCCGGAAAGATTGCCGGAGATTTTTTTAAGCCTGACCCATTGAATGGCTTCATCTTAAAAACGGCAGTTGCCGTGGGTGCTTTTTGCTCCATTGTTCCTTGCCTGTTGTTCTAAGGCTCATCCTGCTGTCAGGAGAGAACTCGCCCTTCGGGCTCAAACAGCTCTCCTGACGGGCGCAGGATTTCGCCAAGAACAACAACGGCTCGAAACAAAAGTCGCTGCAAAGCACCCACGGCAACTGCCGTTTTTAAGTGCATACGTTAATATGGACATACCGTCCATTTTAACGGACAATCCGGGGCATGAAACAACTTGCTCAACGTTTGCGTCAGCTCCGCGAAGACCGACAACTCTCCCTGCGTGCCCTGGGCGAAATGGCCGGGGTCTCTTCCAGCGCGCTATCCCAGATTGAAGCCGAGCAGGTTTCCCCCTCCATTGCCACGCTCGAAAAAATTTGCACCGCCTTGGGGCTCAGGATTGCCGTCCTCCTGGATGAACCGGATAGTGAAGCCTCCCCGCTCGTTCTCCGGGCCGGACAAAGACGTCGGGTCTACAGTTCAGGGTCGCATGCCACGATTGAACCGCTGGCAAGAGGTTTTTCCCGAAAAAAAATGCAACCGCTGCTGGTTACGCTGGATGCAGGCGGAGAATGTGGAGACCACCCTTATAGCAGTGCCGATGGGGAAGAGTTCGCCATGCTCATCAAGGGAAGCGCACGCTTTGAACAACAAGGCTCCAGCTTTGATCTGGACGAAGGCGATGCCGTCTACTATGATCCGCGCCTTTCCCACAACTGGCATAATTTGCAGGAGTCGCCATCGGTATTACTGATTGTGGTGGCGCAATGAACTCTAGCGACTGCCTGCTTTGGGTATTGTATGCGTCATTGTTGGCTCTGTTGCCGACAGTGCTGGTGGCAATTCCCGCACTGCCAATCCGCTGGAAACGCTCCCTGGGTTTTCTGGTGACTGTTGCACTTTGTCTGCTACTCATCGTGGTCGGTATCCATGCGCTGGCAAGCCCTGCGCTTCATGCAAGTATCCCGGGGCCACTCACCGATCTTGCCTGGCAATTCACCCTCGACCCGCTCTCCGGTTTTTTTCTGTTGGTTCTGGGATCCGTAGGTTTTGCAGCGTCCTTGCATGCTATCGGCTATTTCCATCATGGCAGCCAGAGCAAGCTGAAACAGGTGCTATTGCCTTATCCGGTTTTTGTGACGGCCATGGTTTGGGTATTGCTGGCAGCCAATGCCTACACATTCCTTGTGGCCTGGGAACTGATGGCCCTGAGTTCAACATTTCTTATCCTGGTCGAAGGTCAGGACCAGCGGCGACAACAGGCCGCCTATCTGTACTTGTTGATCGCGCATATTGGTGCCCTGGCTCTTTTTGTCGCCTTTGCCTTGCTGAGTCATGGTGATCTGATCAGCAACGGGAGCTTTCAGCGCATGGCGCAATTGTCCAGTTCTCCATTGGTTGCCAATGTGGTTTTTGGTCTGACCTTGCTGGGTTTTGGCGCAAAACTGGGGCTTCTGCCACTGCATGCCTGGCTTCCGGAAGCACATCCGGCAGCGCCATCGCCGGTTTCGGCACTGATGAGTGGGGCCATGTTGCCCATTGCGGTCTATGGCCTGCTGCGCATTGACTGGCAAATTCTTCCGGCGGGCGCGGTATGGTGGGGTCCGCTTTGGCTGGGACTGGGTTTGTGCTCTGCACTTTTTGCCGTTTTGTATTCGGCATTGCAAACCGACATGAAGCGGCTGCTGGCTTATTCCTCCATGGAAAATATGGGACTCATCCTGATCGCCCTCGGTCTTTCCCGAATTTTTGCCGAGCAAAATCTGTGGCCCCTGGCCGCTCTTGCCTTGATAGCGGGTTTATTTCAAGTGCTGAATCATGCTTTTTTCAAGAGCTTGCTTTTTCTGGGAAGCGGCAGCGTCCTGCACGCTACAGGTACCCTGGAAATGTCCCATTTGGGTGGTCTGATTCGCTCCATGCCGCAGACGGCCTTTCTGGCGCTCATTGGCATTTTTGCCCTTGCGGGATTGCCGCCTTTGAATGGTTTTGCTTCGGAATGGCTGTTACTTCAGGCTTTCCTCTTGGCACCCAGCCTGCCATCAGGAATGCTACGGGCCATTCTTCCCCTGGCCGCCGCAGGCGTGGTGCTGGTTACTGCTGTGGCGGCTTTTGCCATCGTCAAATTTTACGGGATCGCTTTTCTGGGGCGGGCGCGTAGTGCGGTCGCCAAACATGAGGCCGGAATCTGGGAGCGCGCCAGCATGGCCTTTTTGGCCCTGTTCTGCGTCCTGCTCGGTGTGTTTCCGGGCCGCGTAGTAGACAGTTTGTCGCACATAACGGCTCTGTTGTTACATGGCAGCCAGATAGCCCACCAAAGCGCGCTGGCGCTCACGCCGATTTCGGCGCAGCGGGCCAGTTATCTGCCCGGCGTTTTTCTTTTGGGAATCGCACTGTCCATTGCGGTCGTTTTTGTGCTGGTTTGGTGGCGTTTCGGGCGCTCCCTGCGCCGTGCCCCCGTGTGGTCCTGTGGTTTTGCAGCAGATTATAGTGCCCAAACACAAGACAGTCCGACCGGTTTCAGTCAGCCCCTGCTCAGAATTTTTGGCGTTTCCTTAAGCACGCTCAGAAGCCGACAGGGCCTGGGAAACGCCATTCCGGTGCAAATTCCTGATCCTTTCTGGAAAGGTTTTTATCTGCCCTGGGCAAGAGCCGCTCTGGGAATGGCCGCCATGGTCAGCCGATTGCAGCATGGTCGCATCACCTCTTATCTGCTGTATTCGTTTCTGACCCTGATTGTCCTTCTGGTGATTTTTCGATGAATACAAGAGACCAAGGCTTCCATGACTAGTCTGATCATCTGGCGGGACCAATGCTTCCAGATCCTTTTTGCCGTTGCTGCGGCTCCACTTCTGGCGGGTTGGCTGAAGACGGTCCGGGCACTTTTGCAAAATCGGCGTCCTGCAGGGATTCTCCAGCCCTATCGTGACCTTTTTCGACTGTTTCACAAGGAAGCGATGATCCCGGAACAATCTTCCTGGCTGTTTCGCTTTACACCTTATGTCATGTTCGGGGCCAAGGTCATGGCGGTGGCCATCGTCCCCATCATTGCCAATGGCTTACCTCTGGCCAGTGCCGCCGATGTCATTGCGCTGGTGGGTCTGTTGGCCGTGGCACGCATTTTTCAGGTGCTGGCGGCCATGGATACGGGAACGGATTTTGGCAATTACGGGGCGCATCGCGAAATGCTGATTTCCGCATTGGCAGAACCGGCCTTGCTGGCGGCACTGTTTACCGCCTCTTTATTGGCCCGATCCACATCGCTTGTGCAGATTGTTCATCTCAGTCAAATACAGTTGTTTTCCCTTCATCCCAGCATGGTTTTTGCCGCCATCGCATTTGGCTTTGTTCTGCTCGTGGAAAACGCCAGAATTCCCGTGGACAATCCGGCAACACATCTCGAACTGACCATGATTCACGAAGCGATGGTGCTGGAGTATTCGGGGCGGCACCTGGCGCTGCTCGAATGGGCGGCACAACTCAAGCTGTTTTTATACATGACCATTGGTTTCGCCCTGTTTCTGCCCTGGGGGATTGCTGCAAACCCGTTGCTGACGAGTCTGGTCATTGCTGCCGGGCTGGTTCTCGTCAAACTGTTTTTTGCAGTTGTGGTTCTGGCGCTTGTGGAAACCTTGCTGGCAAAAAGACGGCTTTTTCGGGTCCCGGAGTTCGCCATCACCGGCTTCCTTTTCGGAGTCATCGGTTTGTTGAGTCACTTCATGCTGGGGTCATGATCATGCATTCCATTCTTGCCCATAGTGCGATTATCAGCCCCATGTTGAGATTTCTCGCGGCCTGGATGTTGGTGCTCAGTTTCGCCCTGCTTGCGCAAAGACGGCTGTTGAGTCTTATTCGCCTGCTTGCCTGGCAGGGGGTCACCCTGGCGGTGGGTACGGCCCTCGTCGGGCAGTTGACGGGTGATCCCATCCTCTGGGTTTCGGCGGTGTTGACCTTGTCCATCAAGGGAATTCTCATGCCCTATGTGTTGCATTACCTGTTGCGCCGTCTGCAGGTGCGCGGTGATGTCGAGATGGCGCTCAATGTCCCTAGTACGCAACTGCTGGGTATTTTGCTGGTGGTATTTGCATTTTCCATTGCCGCCCCTCTGGATGGATATTTGCCCGCCGCGACCCATGGCATGCTGGGGATTGCTCTGGCCGCATTTTTGCTGTCCTTCCTGATGATGATTACCCGCCGCAAGGCGATCTCCCAGATCGTGGGCTTTCTGGCCATGGATAACGCCCTGTTTTTCGCGGCCACCAGTGCAACACTGGGGATGCCGTTGATCGTCGAATTGGGTATTGCCCTGGACACCCTGATCGGATTGGTGGTGATTGGCGTCTTTTTCTTTCAGATCCGCGATACTTTCGACAGTCTCGATCTGCATTATCTGGAACATATCCGGGAGGATAAATGATCATCTTCTGGGTGCTGGTTCTGGCTGGTGCCGGAGTTCCCTTACTGGCGTTTTTGGGCGGCGGGCGACGCGGTGCCAGACTGTTTCTGCTGCTTAATTTTCTGGTGTTGATCGCCTGTGTGCTTATGGCCGTGCAAGTGGCTACCCATGGCATCATCCGGGCAGGCGGCGATGAATTCCGGGTGGACGCCTTTTCCCTGTTGCTGGCTCTGGTCAACAGTACCGTCGGCTTTTCCATTGCCTGGTTCTCACATAGTTATTTCCCGAAAGAAGTACGGCATCATGGCTTGTCCGCAGGACAACAAAAGCTGTACCACAGTATGTTCCAGCTTTTTCTATTTACCATGTTGCTCGCTGTGCTCAGCAACAACATGGGGATTCTTTGGGTGGCTCTGGAAGGGGCGACCCTGTCCAGTGTACTTCTGGTCAGTCTGATGCGTAAGCCGCAAGGTCTGGAGGCCGCATGGAAATACTTCATTCTCTGTGGCGTCGGACTCGCCATGGCGCTGTTGGGAACGGTGTTACTGTATTTTGCGGCGGAACCCGCGCTGGGCGCAGGCAGTGATGCCTTACTTTGGTCACAACTGCATGCGCATTCTGCCGCGCTTAATTCCGGGGTGCTGACCATCGCCTTTATTTTTGTGCTCGTAGGCTTTGGAACCAAGGTTGGCCTGGCCCCCCTGCACAGCTGGTTACCCGATGCCCATGCGGCAGGACCCAGTTCTGCATCCGCCGCCTTGTCCGCCTTGCTGCTGAATGTGGCGCTATATGCCATCCTGCGCTTTAAAAGTCTGCTGTCCGGCCCTGTGGCCGGGCCTTTCGCGGCGCATCTGTTGATGGGTTTCGGGCTTCTGACCCTCTTGCTTGCCGCCTTTTCCATGTTTCGGCAACAGGACGTCAAACGTCTTTTCGCCTACTCTTCCATGGAGCATATGGCGCTGATCACCTTTGCTTTTGGATTGGGCGGTCCGCTTGCGGTGTTTGCGGGTATGCTCCACATGCTGGGACATAGTCTGGCAAAGTCCTCGGTGTTTTTTGCTACCGGGCAGGCCAGCCAGGAAGCTGGCACTCAGGACATTTCCGCACTGAACGGCTTGCTGCATTCCCGGCCCGTCCTGGGTTGGAGTGTGCTCCTGTCGGTGCTGGCGATTCTGGGAATGCCTCCGGGTTCCCTGTTTTTCAGTGAGATTCTGATCCTTGCCAGTGCGGTACAGCAATCCTGGCAAACCCTGCCTTTTCTTCTGCTCGGCCTGGGCACCGTATTTGCGGCAATATACCCGCGCCTGCAGGGCATGCTTCTGGCCCCCGCCAATTCTCTCCCCCATCGGCAAAGCGGGGTGGGTGGGCTGTTACCGGTTTTTTTCCAAATCTCCCTGGTGGTGATTCTGGGGGTGGCGATTCCCGGGCAAATAGAGCTATGGCTGCATGATGTCGCAGGAATTGTCCAATGACTGAACTTGGTTCTGATACTTTGCCCTCTGTGGGCCAATGGCAACAAATTCTGAGCGCGCCACCCGTCTGGCGGGTCAAGGTGCAAGCTGCATCCTGGACAAGCGCTGCGCTGGCGCTGCGCGATCAGGGCGGGCGGTTGCTGGGATTGTGGGGAGAGGCGGGCCACGAGAACGCATTCTTTTACATACATGCGCTGGGCCTTGGTTCAACCGGATATTTGTGGATCACTCTGACGGTGCAATCCAGCGAGGGACAATTTCCCTCGCTGGCCGACATTTTTCCTGCTGCCTCGCGGATGGAGCGGGCCCTGTACGATCTTACGGGAATCAGGGCGACGGGGAATACGGACACCCGGCCATGGCTGCGCCATCAGTGCTGGCCAGCGGGGATTTTTCCACTGCGGGAGGGACAACTGGATGGCAGATCCTTCGGCGTGGATGGTGATGCCGATTATCCTTTCCAATTAATCGATAGCGTGGATGTCCACCAGATTCCAGTGGGACCGGTACACGCGGGCACCATTGAGCCCGGACACTTTCGTTTCTCGTGCATTGGTGAACAAATCCTGCGTCTGGAAGAACGATTGGGGTACACCCACAAGGGCGTCGAGCGCCTTTTCCAGGATCGGGATGTATTTGCGGGTGCGCGTCTGGCAGGACGCATCAGTGGTGACACTACAGCGGGTTATGCCTGGGCCTACAGCATGGCGGTGGAATCCATTGCCCGATGCGAAATCCCGCCTCGTGCAGCCGCCTTGCGTGCTGTTTGCCTGGAACGGGAGCGCATGGCCAACCATCTGGGTGATCTTGCCGCTCTGGGGAATGACGCTGGCTTCGTCTTCTGTCAGTCACAATTCCTGTTCATCAAGGAAAACCTGCTGCGCGAAAACCGGGAAATTTTCGGACACCGCTATTTGATGGACTGCATTATTCCCGGCGGTGTAGCTTTTGATCTGAACTCCGCGCAAATCGCCACGATGCAGCGTAACAGTGAATCCTGGCAGCGCACCGTGCAGCGCTTGGATCTCCTCTTGCAGGAGCATTCCGGTCTGCGGGATCGCCTGGTGGGTACGGGAAAAATTGCTCCTGCCCGTGCAGCAGCATTGGGTATGGCGGGGCTTGCCGGCCGCGCCAGTGGTCAGGCCTGGGATTTGCGGGTCCAGTTTCCCCATGCGCCTTATCAGAATCTGGATGTTTCCATGCAGCTTTCCCCGGAAGGTGACGTGGCCGCACGCTGGCAATTGCGCTTTCGGGAATTCTATGAGTCGGTGCGTCTGCAGACACAGTTGCTGTTGGATCTACCCGGGGGAGATGTCAGCGCAACCATTCCGGAAAGCATCCCCGATGGCGAAGCCTTGGGCATTGTCGAAGCATGGCGCGGCGAGGTGTTTGTCGCCCTATCTGTGGAAAACGCCCGTATCAAACGCTGCCACCCCCACGATCCATCGTGGGTCCTGTGGCCGGTCCTTGAAGAGGCCGTGCTGAACGATATTGTCGCCGACTTTCCACTGATTAATAAATCGTTCAATTTGAGTTACAGCGGACATGATTTATAGCGTGTCAGCACCCGGAGGATATTGGCAATGTATCGCATACTGAAAGAAATCTGGCGACTGGGGATACCGGGCAAAAAAATCATTTCCGCCAAAGGGCAGGGGCCATTCCGCCGGAGTGCCGCCATTCGCCATGTGGATGCAGGATCCTGCAATGCTTGTGAGCTGGAAATTCAGGCACTTTCCGGTCCACATTACGGCTTGGAGCAAGTCGGGTTGAACCTGACCGCGTCGCCGCGCCATGCTGATTTATTGATGGTAACCGGCCCGGTTAGCCGACATATGGCGACGGCGCTGCAAGACACATTTTCAGCCATGCCAAACCCCAAAAAGGTGGTGGCCATAGGCGATTGCGCCTGTACGGGCGGCATATTCGCCGGGAGTTATGCCGTCGTCGGCGCGGTAGAAAAGGTTCTCCCCGTAGCCGGGCAATGTCCGGGCTGCCCACCTACACCTGAGGCGATTCGGCAAACATTGGTTCAGGTGGCTCGGCAGACACGATCCTGACGGGATTGGTGGTACAAGTGGTCCATCTTGTCTTTGCTCACATGTCATCAATAAGGCACCGTGCCTTGCTTCAGCGCAATCAGAACACGTTCTAACTGCCACCAAACCAGTTATACCCTTGGTTTTCCCAATAACCACCGGGGTAAATATTTGTGATTTGAATAGCCCGCACATGCTTCGGGTTCTTGTAACCGAGCTTGGTGGGAATTCGTATTTTAAGGGGAATCCGTATCGCGCTGGCAACGGTTGCCCATCAAAACCCAGTGTCAGTTGGGTTTGTGGGTGCAGTGCCGTGTACAGTCTGCATTGCCCTGAAATGGGCGCACCGTTTATCGGCACCTGGTATTTGCTCGGGATTTTGATTCCCACCGTGCTCGGCGCACTACTCGGGAAAACATTGTTGCGTTGGTAATGCGCCTGTTGCCGCACAACCCCCTGGGGGCGGTATTGGGTAGCTTAATGGTGTCAGGCGTTTCCGTTCGGAAGCTTCTGGCCAGAAAAGTATGCACCACACCTCACAGCCAAAGTGTACGAATGGGATACTGCCTGATAGCGGGGTCAGGGGTGACCAAGGTCAGTCCACGTTCGATGGCCTGACAAATCAGCATGCGGTCGAAAGGATCCCGATGAATGGGCGGTAGTTGCGGAAGATGACGCAGGTCGGTATCGGACAGCGCTATGCGTCGAAAATCCGCAGCGTCGATTTGGCGGAGCATATAGTCAAAAACTGATTCGGATCCGCTCTCGATAATCAGCTTGCCGCTCGTGTGCTTCACCAGAATTTCCCAAATGGTGACCACGCTTATACAAACCTCCACATCCTCGGCGATATGGCCGCGCGCAGTAGCCGGAATCTTTTCTGTCTGTGCCAACCACCAGATCAGGGTACAAGTATCCAGCAGCAGCATCAGGTTTTGTCCGGTGTTGCCCCGATCTGCAGCGGGTCATTTCGATGGGTGTCATACCAATCGGCCAGCTCCGCGTCGGACAAGGGAGCAAAGGCATCTTCGGCCCAATGTATTTTACCTTTAGCCAAGCCCATGGGCCGACTTTTCTTGGCCGGGATGGTTGCCGAAATCGGTCGCAACTCGGCAATCGCCTTGTTACGACGGGCAATAATCACGGTCTCGCCTCGCTCTACCTTGCCGATGTATACGGATAGCTGGGCTTTCACTACATGAATATTCACCACTTCCATTGTTCTCGGACCTTATATCTGACCAACTCACAATGATTCTAGACCATGTTCGAAAAAAAAGCTGCTGTTTTCCTCTACGCGGTCAGCCCTGTCCATTTGGGCGCCGGCCAAGCTATCGGAGTTATTGACAACTTCATTCAGCGCGAATGAGGTATCTTGAGTCTCGAGATGTGACCGGGAACGCTCGAAGCTGACCAGTAGCAACGTATTACTCGCGCTGCGCTATTTTCACAGCGGTTCCGGTATTCCCGTCGCAGCCTTTAGCCAGCGCCTGGCTATGTTTGAATCGATGGCTTTACCAGCGGGTAAATGTTGGTTGAGCCAGTCTGTAAAGGAGCCTTGGACCTGCTCGAAAGGGCGATCGGACATTTGCCTGTAAATCTGCAGGTAATCATGTCCGCCATCATGGCCCAGTAACCAGGGTTGATCGACAATCAGGACCGGTGT
The DNA here is from genome assembly GCA_020723125.1 of Acidithiobacillus ferrivorans. Lineage (GTDB taxonomy): Bacteria > Pseudomonadota > Gammaproteobacteria > Acidithiobacillales > Acidithiobacillaceae > Acidithiobacillus > Acidithiobacillus ferrivorans_A. Next base: position 5,397 of record DYJM01000030.1, on the reverse strand, counting down.
TCCTGCCGGAACGCGCGCAAATAGTGCTTCGATGTTTTCCGGATAGAGGCGGATGCAGCCGTGACTGACGCGCATGCCGACCCCCCAGGGCTTGTTGGTGCCGTGCAGCAAGTAACCGGGAATAGCCAGGCGCAGGGCGAACAGTCCCAGTGGATTGTCGGGGCCGGCAGGAACCACTGCTGGCAAGGGTTCTCCGTTTTCTGCATGTTCCTTGCGAATGCTTTCCGGTGGTGTCCAGCTGGGGTTTGCCACCTTGGCGGTAATGCGGGTCTTGCCCAGGGGGGTTCCCCAACCTTCGCGACCTATGCCGATGGGATAGGTGATGACTTCCGGGGCCTGTCCAGCGACCGTGGGCGGATAATAAAACAACCGCATGGCCGCCAGATTGATCACTATGCCCTGACGCGGGGCGTCGGGCAGCACATATTCGCTGGGAAGAATGATGCGGGTGCCAGCACCCGGTAACCAGGGGTCTACCTGTGGATTTGCGGCGGTAATCTGGTCATAACCCAGGTCATATTTACGGGCAATGTCGGATAGTGTGTCTTCATGTCGGGCGCTGATGCTCTGGATGGCACCGACCATATTGTCTCCAGGGGGCGGCAGCAGATACGTGCTGCTCCAGGCGGGAGCACTCAGGATTGTCAGCATTGAACCCAAAAAAGACAGGATGACTGCGGAACGAATTATGGGCATATGTCTGTCCTTGAAAACAGGGTGTAAATTTTACCATAGCGCAAAAAATGACTGCGCTGCTGATGCGGAAGCAGTTCACCCATGCCGTAGGCCCCCAGCATGGGCAAATCGGGATATTGCTCGCGCCAGATACACAGATCTTGATCTTCCTGACCAAAAAATGCCGCATCCCGACCAATGGAGCTGGAAATCCAGGCAAAGGTGGGCTCTTGGGTGCTGGCGGATAATTGTTCCAGAGCAATGCGGGTGTCACGCTCGGCAATGGCCGGATCGCGCAGGCTGAGAAAGGCCCGTGAGTGTTCCGCCAGTGGTCTTTCCAGCCACAGCCCGCTTCGATTCAGATCGGTGGCGCGAATGTGCAGTAATTCCGGCGGCGCACCAGGGGCAGCATCGCCGCGAATCTCCCCCATGAGCAGGCGCTCCAGGGGCAGGCGACTGTCCTTGCGGATACTGACCGGAATATTCTGGGCCAGCAGGGGGAGCGCCAGATAACGTTCCAACTGCAGCAGCAAGCTGCCCTCCTGAAGATGGACCGGGAGTGGGGCACTGAGGGTGCGCAGTCCTGCGGACCAGACGCTTTGGGATGGCTGGATGCCCTGAAAGGCAATTTCCAGAATATTCCGTGGGCTGGCTTGATACCAGAAGCGCCCGCTGCGACTGCTGAGACTGCCAAAGCGCGGTGATTGCTGCAACCATTCGCCCTGGAGCTGCTCCAGTCTGCCCAAACTGAATGTCAGCAAGTCGGGGTCGGGAATCTGGGGGGTAAAACCCAGCGGCGCGCTCAGGAGGAGAACGGCACAGGCGTTTTCCCCCAACGCCGCATCTCTTTCGGTAAATACCCCCGGAAAGGTCCCTGTCGCAATTTGCAGGCAGGACAGTGCACGCATCTGGGACTGCAGTAATGCGGGATTCACCGGGGCAAGGGCGGGGCTGAACAAGAACAAAGCGGCAGTGATGGCTTCACCGGAGAGTTTTTCGCGGGCCTCGGCAATGGCCGACTGAAGCAGTTCTCCGGCGCGCCGATTACCGCGCGCGAAGCCGCTGGCTACTGGCTTTGATGGGCCCACAGTAGCTTGTCAGGCCATGCGCAGCAACTGAACAGCGCGCAGCGTTCACAATGAGGACGACGTGCCGTACAGGTATAGCGGCCATGCAGAATGAGCAAATGGTGAGCATCCTGAATATATTCAGCGGGAACCTTTTTGAGTAGAGCCTGTTCTACGGCGAGGGGGGTTTTGCCCGGAGCTATGCCAATCCGATTTCCCACCCGGAATATATGGGTATCCACGGCGATGGTGGGTTGTCCAAATTGGGTATTGAGTACCACATTGGCGGTTTTTCGCCCCACGCCGGGGAGTGCTTCCAGAGCGTGACGATCTGGGGGTACTTCGCCGTGATGCCGAGCAATCAGCTGCTCGGCCAGGCCATGCACATGACGGGCCTTGGCATTGAAAAGTCCGAGGCGACGAATATGCTTTTTAATGCCCTCTTCACCAAGGGCGGCCATGCTGAAGGCATCAGGTGCCTCTGCAAATAAAGTCGCCGTACATAAATTGACCAGCTTGTCGGTACTTTGGGCGGAAAGAACCACGGCTACCAGTAATTGAAAGGCGCTGGCGTACTGCAATTCGGTTTTGGGTTCGGGGATGCTGGCGCGGAGCGCGGCAAAGCATTGCCTGATGTGTTTGGCATCCATGATTAATTTGAAAATCGGGGGCTGAAGCGGTGATCCGGCCCCCGATTATTGGGCTCAGACGTGACGATAACGACCGATTTCGGGCGCTTCGGCACGGGGATGGTTGGCCGCTACGGCATTGGCTGCGGCTATCCATTCTTCATGATCGTGTTCCAGAGCGTGCAGCATATCATGGTCCAACTTGGGCAAAATGCTGCCTTTGATGAGTTCACCCAGTTCCAGCATGCGCGTGGCAACGGTATAACCATGCAGATGGAAGTCATGATCGGCATGGGTGCCGAAATGATCGCCAGCGAAAAGCACACCCTTGGCGGCGTTGAGATCGGCGTCGTTCATGACGTAATCCTTGGCCCATTTGTACCATTCTTCAAAGTATTTTTCCTGGGCTTCAAGACTCCAGTTGTGGGCTTCAAAAAAGGCAAACACAGAAACGCGGTCGGCTTTGCCGGAAAAGGGAAAATGACCTGACATCGTGCGACTCCTCATGCATGTGGGAAAAAAGTCATCGGAGCATTGTAGCGGTTTATGGCTACGGTGCAACGCAAAAGCTTTTTTGTGGGGATAATGATCTCCAATGACCCCTTGATTATTCTCAAAATGAATAGGCCAGAATTTACTGCGCAGATTTGCGGCGCTCCAGAATCTGGTGATAAAGCTCCAGGTAGGACAGTGCAGCGTGTTCCCAACTGTGGTTCGCGGCCATGGCCTGTTTCTGGAGATGTCGCCATGCGGCTTTTTCCCGATGCAGCGCTGCAGCTCTGAGGACGGCATGGTGAAGATCATCGCTATGGGCGAAGCTGAATACGAAGCCGTTGCGTTCTTCATCCCGGGCAAAGTCACCGGCATCGACGACGGTATCGGCCAGTCCGCCGGTATGATGGACGATGGGCAGCGTTCCGTAGCGCAAGCTATACATTTGGTTGAGGCCGCAGGGCTCAAAGCGCGAGGGCATGAGGAAAGCATCCACACCCGCTTCAATCCGGTGTGACAGGCCTTCGTCAAAGGCGATGCGCACGGCGAGACGCCCCGGATGAACAGCCGCCAGTTCCTGGAGCCGCTCTTCAAAGTATTTCTCGCCACTGCCCAGAATAATCACCTGCATCCCACGCTGGAGGAGATCGGGCAAAATATCCAGAACCATATCGACGCCTTTTTGCTCTACCAGCCGACTGATCATGCCCAGCAGAAAAACATCGGGTTGGGCTTCAAGCCCAAGGCTTTGCTGCAGTTGGGCTTTGCACTGACTTTTTCCGACCAGGCTGCGGGCATTGTAGTGCGCCGGAAGATAAGGATCAGCCCGGGGGTTCCAGTGGACTTCATCTATTCCGTTAAGAATGCCGGTGAGTTGGGCGGAGCGCTGCTGCAGGAGACCTTGCAGTCCCATGCCAAAGGCCTCTGTCTGAATTTCCTGAGCGTAGGTAGGACTGACTGTGCTGATCTGGTCGCTGTAGATCAAGCCCGCCTTGATGAAGGAAAAGGCACCATATAGTTCCGTGCCCTGCCAGTGAAAATCTTCTGGCGGCAGGTGCAACTCGGCCATGATGGCGGGATCAAAGCGACCCTGATAGGCGAGGTTGTGAATGGTGAACAGTGTGGCCGGTCGCGGGCTTCCTATTCGGGTTTCAAGATTCAGCAAATACGGGACGAGGCCGGTCTGCCAGTCATTCACATGGACCAGATCGGGCCGCCAGTCGAGACCGGATACGCGACCCTGCGCCATTTCCACGGCTACTCGATTCAGCAAAGCGAAGCGGCGCGGATTGTCCGGCCAATCCTGGCCTTGGGTATTTTGATAGGGGCCACCATCCCGCTCGTAATAGTCAGGATAACGTAGAAAAAAAATTTCGGGCCGGTTTGGCGTTATCCAGAGTTCGGGGGTTTCCCGGCCATATGGAATGTTCACTGAACAAAACCAGTGCATTTCATTCAAATCCGGACGGCCATACCAGGGGACGAGCACCCGGATATCTACGCCCAGTTGCTGCAAAGCCAGCGGCAAAGCGCCTCCGACGTCGGCCAGACCGCCAGTTTTGGAGTAGGGAACCATTTCGGAGAGCACGAACAGGACTTGCAACATGGCGGTTTCAGGTTCTTCAGTGAGTGACTTGTTGCTAACATATCACAAAACACTTTTTGAATGATGGCTTCAGGTCGCCTATGATCCACAAATACATAAATTCGCAGGTAAGGAGTGCATAGTATGGAATGGTGCGAACGCTTCAAGGAATATCGGGATCGGGAACGCTGTGTGGTGTATTTCCCTAATTTACACGAGGGGGAGGATGCCGAAGCCTACGGGATTTTTCTGTCCCTGATGCGGGTGAAAATGGGCATCATGATTCTTGCCCCAGATCGTGAAGAGCGTTACGAACCGGTGTACCGCGACGCGCTCAAGTATCATCTCCAGACAATTCGTCACAGCCGCCTGTTCACCAGTTATGTCCCGTTGAAGACGCGGGTGTATTTCGTAGAAACAGTCGATGTCCGCGATGCCTTTTATCCCTGCGCCGATTTTTGTGTGCCCGGAGGTACGCTGATGGGTGGAGCTGTGGATCTTGCCAAACCCATTGCCGATGGCTGCCCGCTGATTCTGGGTCCAAAAATGCCGGATAATGCGTTACGGCAAGGATTGCTGGCCGCAGGTGGAGCCGTTTGGGCGCAGGATAACAATCAGTTGATTGACCTTGCCAAGGCATGGCTCGCTGATCCCGCTGCGGCAAAAACGGCGGCTGAAAAGGCACGGGAGTGGTGGCAGCAACATGGATAAGGAAATTTTCAGTTGCTCGCAAGACCAGTCAACCTAATGGCCGTTGCCGGGGTGCTTTGCAGCGTGTTTTGAGCCGTTGTTGTTCTTGGCGAAATCCTGCGCCCGTCAGGAGAGCTGTTTGAGCCCGCAGGGCGAGTTTTCTCCTGACAACAGGATGAGCCTTAATGTGAAAGAAATGGAACCTTTTCTTTCAGTCTCCGGGGTGGCGCGAGTCGCAATGCACGTTAGAACAACAGGC
>DYJM01000129.1:3221-3599 GCA_020723125.1 Acidithiobacillus ferrivorans | reverse complement strand
CACGCTGATGTTGGTTGGCGGCGCAGTGTATTCCGCTTTCATCTTTTGGCGCAAGCGGGAAATGGCAAACCGTTTATGGGGCAATGTGCTCATTGCCGCCGGCGGTTTGCTGCCTTCCATGGGCGGCTTCTTGATTTTGTTGGGCAGTCCCGATTTCAAATACCTGGGACAACTGCTTGGCGGTTTGCTGCTGTTTGCCGGGTTTCTTGTCTCCGCCAGAGAAGAACGTCCCGAAGGTTTTCTCAAGCGATTTTGACTGTTTTTCAAAACTTCGGGATGGTTGTTTCAATGACTGCGGCGCGTAAAACTTCATCACAACGTAGCGCGGAATTTATTCCGCAACCAAACGCAGCGCCGACCTACAAAGTACCACGAAGT
>DYJM01000129.1:0-3188 GCA_020723125.1 Acidithiobacillus ferrivorans | reverse complement strand
TATGGTCGGCATTGCCAGGCAGAGCCTGGCGCTACGATTGCCGGATAAGATTTGTGCGTTCAATGCAAATATCGCGCAGTAATACTATATAAAGGTAAAGGAGTAAATCATGTCTACAAAAATTGGTTTGTTTTATGGAACCACAGGCGGCAACACAGGCGATGCCGCCAAACGCATCCAGCAGGCGCTGAACGAACTCGTGCCTGATACAGTGGAAGCCATCTTCGATGTCGCCAACACCGACGTCAAGAAAATGCTCGATTACAACGCCTTGATTCTGGGAATTTCCACCTGGAATGTCGGCGAACTGCAAGATGACTGGAATGACGCCATGAAGCTGCTGGATGAAATGGACTTAAGCGGCAAGAAGGTTGCCATCTTTGGTTTGGGCGACCAATACGGCTTTTCGGATACATACCAGGATGCGATGGGCATTCTGGCGGAAAAAGCGCTTGAACGTGGCGCTCAGCTGGTGGGTTTTACGCCCATAACCGGGCACAATTTCGATGCCTCCAGGGCGGCGCGGGATGGAAAATTTGTGGGGCTTGCCCTGGACGAAGACAATCAGTCAGAGTTGAGCGAAGAGCGCATCAAAGCCTGGGCAAAGCAACTTCAGGCTGAATTTGGGCTTGGATGAATGCCAGACCCTAAAGGTTTAGGAAACCTTTAGGGTCTCCGCCCCAATTTTTTGAGAAGATACGTGAAAGGTTTCTTATGAATAACGGGCACGACCAAATTTTGTCTCAAGCCGATAGCAAACATCGTATCTACCTTTGTGAATACGGACTTGTCCATGTGGAATGGGGCAAACACCGCCTGGTCTATTGCCCCGGCGACCTGATGGGCTTGCCCTATTTGTTATCCGCCCTTTTAACGCCCTGCAATTTGGAATGCCAGCGCGATGAGCAGTGCCCTCTCGAAAACGAAGACAACCGCATCTCCCTGCCCTATGGCTCGGTGCAAATCTCCCTGACCTCTGAAGAATGCCAGACTCTCCACCTTGCCGCGCAGGAAGCCGCCCAACGCTTGCAGCGCCTGCGCAGTCAGGGTTATTTCTCCAATCAAAAATGGCTGCCGCAAAGGGCCATCAAGAACGACACGAATCTTATACAGCGCTCCCCTATATTTTTCAAAACACTGAAGAAAAGAAAGGAATATCAAAATGACAGAAAAAGTAACCCTCACAATTGATGTAAGAAATATGCCGAAAGTTTCCGAGAGACCGAAAAAAGTTTCTGCCGAACTTGAAAAAATTGATTCAGGAGACCTGGCTGAAATCATCGCAGACGATGAAAAAATGCTTACAGTTGCGCCCAAAATGATTGCGTCCATCGGGACGGCAGAGTTTATTCGTGTCTGGCAAGATGAAGATGGGTACTATCGCACCCTGATTAGGAAAAAAATAGATGCATAGATTAAGACGCATCCTGAATTCCATCCGTCTGGCCGGTTTCCCCCTCGGGCTGGGGTTGACCAGCGCCCTGGTCGGCGGGACTCTTAATCGAGTGATGATTGTCGAATTGGGCTTGCCCGCTTCGCTGGTGGGGCTGTTGTTTTCCCTGCCGTTGCTGATTTCGCCTGTGCGCGTCTGGCTCGGCTATCAATCGGATGCCCATCCGCTGTGGGGGCTGCGCCGCGAACCGTACATCGTCATTGGCGCGTTCCTTGCCGCCATCGCGGTGATGATCGCAACCCTGGCGGCGTTCAACCTTCAGGCTCTCAGATTGAGAATGATTGTCTCCGTTGCGTTGGCATTCATTGTTTACGGCATGGGCAAAAACCTCGCCAGCAACACCTTTGAAGCCTTGCTGGCGGATAAATTCGAAGGCGACCAACGCCCGCGCGCCGTCACACTCTTCAAGGTGGCTATGTTCGTGGGTATCATCGGCGGGGCGATTGCGCTGGGACGGTTGCTCGACCCCTTCAGCCCCGCCGCGTTGACCACCATCGTCCTGGCGGTGATGTCGGCGGTGTTCATCTTGTCCGCCCTCGGTTCATTAGGACAGGAGCCGCGCAATCAGGTCTTGAAAACTGCCAGCGAGAAATCCCGCGCCCTGTCTTTTGTGCAGACCATTAAAACGGTTATTCTGCCCGACCCGCAGGTGCGGATTTTTTTCATTGTCGTCATGTTGACGGTTTTGGGGACGCTGGCGCAGGATGTCCTGCTCGAACCCTACGGCGCGCTCGCACTCGGCATGAGCGTGGGGCAAACTGCCCGCCTGACCGCCATTTGGGGCAGCGGAACCATGCTGGCGATGGCGATTACAGGCATCTGGCTGGTCAAACGTTTCTTATGGAAACATTATGCGGGTCGGATTGCTGACTGGCACATTCGTCTTCCTCGGCTTGATTTTGGTGGGCATCCTGGAAAGTCCCGGCATCTTCATGGCGCTGGTCTTCGTTCTGGGCATCAGCACGGGCCTGTCATCGGCGGGTTTGCTGACGGCCGTGATTGAGTTCGCCACCCCCGCCCGCGCAGGCTTGCTGATGGGCATCTGGGGATTGGCGCATGAATTGGGTCAGGCGGCGGGCAACCTGATAGGCGGCGTGGTGGTGGACATCATGCGCGCCCTGACGGACAACAATGCCCTGATGTCATACGGCGCAGTCTTCATTCTCGAAGCCCTGCTTTTATTTTCCGCCCTGTTTCTCTTGAAGAAGATGGATTTGCGTCAATCTGTCGCGCTGAAAGCGGATGAAGTTCGTAGCGCGGCGTGGATTGCCAATTCTGTTCTCGATAACTAAACCAATTGATTTAAGGAGCACCTATGGAACACAACAATCACTATACGATTCTGGCGAACATCGACTCACGCAGGCACGTCAGCATCTGCGAGCATGGCACGGTTCACCTCACCTGGGGCATGACCACCTTCCGCTTCCGTCCGAAGGACTTTGCCTATCTCGCGCGGATTTTGGACGAAAAGGCGGGCATGCCCGATGGCGCGCCTTGTGACGAACCAATTTGCCTGTCCTCCAATGCCGAAAGCGTGGTCACGCTGCGTATCCTGGAGTTTGGTGTCTTTCTCTCCCCGGTGGATTTTCTTTTGCTGGTGGACATGGTCACCAACGCGCTGCAACGGCTGAACACGCTGCCGTTTGAATCCACCCCACCCGCGCCGATTGTTATTTCGAGCCGCACCGATACTCCTGTCTTTTTCTCCAGCAACTAGCGCGAAGATTTTCCT
>DYJM01000029.1 GCA_020723125.1 Acidithiobacillus ferrivorans | reverse complement strand
ATTCGAAAGTGGCGGCTGCGGCATGGATGTGTGTTCCCTAGCGAGATCGCGAAAAATCGCAAAAAAATATTGAAACCGCCGAGTTATGGATTATTCGTCCAGCGTTTTTATGCCCAGCAAACAGGTGAAGCAAGGCCCCAGTTCCGAGTTCTTCATTGAACGTAAGCCGCAACAAATTGTCCACTGGAATATAGGAATTTACCGTTTTTTCTACCAATCTCGCCGATAGGTCCAAACTGGAAGGCAGCAGCTATATTATGAGCGAAGATTCGCATTATGCCGAAGCTCGGGCATTGCTCCGACTTCTTTTGATCAGTGGCACTATCATATTGAGTAGTGCTGCCATCTTGGTGGTGGCATGGTGGTGCTGGAAGTAGAATCACAGCTTGTTATGCAGTTGGAGTGCGCCATTGATACGCACGCGTCAATAACTCCCGTTCTCCTGAAGCGTAACAGAAATTTTCCTCTCTGATTCGACGCGTTCACGGCGGTCTTGCACGGGATTAGGCCAACTTGGCTACATGGCTGGATGTCATCATATTGAAATATTTATCTGTTATGCTCAGAGGGTGACTAGGCGAAGGTAGGCGAATAAGCATATGAACAAGTCATGGCAAGACCTTCAGGAAGCTCTTGAAGGGCTCCGCACGCGGATCATCCAGAGTGAAGCAGACCAACTCACACTTCTGAAGCAGCAAGATCCCAGCCTGCCCTGGTATTCTGGCATCCGTAACATGCTGCACTATTTGGCCTTGCGTAGCGTCGATTTGCGCCCCCTGCAGGATGCCTTGTCAGACGCCGGACTCTCCTCCCTGGGTCGCGCTGAAAATCATGTTCTCGACAGTGTGCAGAGTATCTTGCAGATATTACACGCAGCTCTGCAAATACCCCCTCCCGACTTCAGTGAAACTCCGGCCATCACGCGAGAGCAAGGCCAGCAGGCCCTCGCGAACAACACGCTGGCCTTGCTTGGCAGTCCGCCCGGCCAGCGCAGCACCCACATCATGGTAACGCTATCCGGTGAGCGCGTGGATGATTTCCATTTTTTCCGCGAGCTACTCAGTGCCGGCATGAACATCGCGCGTATCAACTGCGCCCATGATGACCCGGTTATATGGCAACGGCTAGCTGAACAGGTTCACGCGGCGAGCCGGGATACTGGTAAGTCCTGCCGTATTCTCGTTGACCTTGCTGGACACAAAATTCGTACGGGTCCGCTTCCTGAAGTCCCAGGGGTGATCCATCTGAGTCCGGAACGTGACCGTCTCGGTCGCTTGCAAACACCAGCACGAATGACCGTACTGGCCTGCCACGAAGAAATGGCGCTGAGTCCCGCAGGTGTGGACTGTCTGCTCCTTATGGCGCCCGGCAGCGCCATGCCGGAACCCGGCGAAGAGTTGCTCTGCCACGATAGTCGCCACAAAGAGCGCGTACTCATGGTTGAGGATATTGAAGATCAGATCGTCATACTACAGGCGAAGCAGAGTTGCTACTTCACCACAGGTAACCCCTGGCAAAGCCGGCGTCGCCGCCATGTGCACGGACATTTTGTGGGCATTCCGCCAAGCACCCTCCCTCTGCATCTGGAAGCTGGCGATCAGCTTCTGCTGCAAAGCCAACCGGGTTCCGGGGCGCAGGCACAAGTGGGCTCTCCGGCACGCATCTCCTGTACCCTCCCGGAAGTAGTTACTCAACTGCCGGTCGGTCAGACTGTGTGGATGGACGACGGTAAGATTGCCGCCAAAGTCATGGAACAAAATCCTGAAGGTGCCTTGCTGCGCATCACCAAAACCAAACCGGGTGGTGCTCGCCTGCATGCAGACCGTGGTCTGAATTTTCCTGGCCTGAGTCTGAATCTCCCGGCCCTTAGTGCCAAGGACATGAAAGACCTGGATACCGTCATTCCTCTGGCGGATATCATTGGTTTTTCGTTTGTTGAAAGCGCCGAGCACATGCGCAGCATGTTGGAGGCCCTGCGCCAGCGCCAGGGTGAACACCTGGGCGTCATTGCGAAAATCGAGACTGCAGGGGCCTTTCATCGACTGCCGGATATACTGTTGGCCGCACTCGGACGTCAACCGTTGGGCGTGATGATCGCGCGCGGTGATTTGGCGGTAGAAGTGGGGCCGGAACGACTGACCGAAGTACAGGAAGAGATTCTCTGGCTGGCAGAAGCAGCGCATTTACCCGTCATCTGGGCCACCCAGGTGCTGGAACAGCTCACTAAAAAGGGTACCATCTCTCGGCCTGAATTCACCGATGCAGCCATGGGCGTGCGCGCCGAGTGTGTGATGCTCAACAAAGGTCCTTATGCGGTGGAGGCGGTGCATACGCTAAACGACATTCTCATCCGCATGCAGGCACATCAGCACAAAAAATTCAGTCGCTTGCGTGCCCTGCATTGGGGCGCATCCACTGTATCAACGAGTCAGTGATCGGAACTGCCGAGTCGATACAGCATACGGCAGATGCAGCTTTTTCGCGGAGATCGATAGATATCCAGAAACTTGCTACTTGCATACCGTTTATATCGTGCTATCCTTTCACACACCTTCAATTTGAAAGAAGATCAAACCTGCCGGTGCCGTCCGGTGCCTAGAGTTTGGGATTATCCCATATGAAAAACACTAAATGACCTCCACCCAAAGCGCTGTAACAATCTGAGACAGAGGAGCTATCTCCCATGAGCGATGCTATTACGTATGTGTCTGATGACAGTTTCGAAACTGATGTGCTGCAATGTTCCAAGCCGGTTCTGGTTGATTTTTGGGCTGAGTGGTGCGGCCCTTGCAAAATGATTGCACCCATCCTTGAAGAAGTTGCCGTTGAATATGCTGACAAATTACAGATTGCCAAATTCAATATCGACGAAAATCCCAACACCCCCCCTCAGTATGGTATTCGTGGTATTCCCACCCTGTTGCTGTTCAAAAATGGAAAGCTGGAAGCAACGAAAGTCGGAGCCTTGAGTAAAGCCCAACTGACGGCATTTCTGGATAGCCAACTTTGAATACACCACGTCCCCGCCGTAAATCACCCCGTACACCCAAGTCTTTTCCCAACGAAGATCTTCTTCTTGAAGAAGAAGAGACTCTGCTGACGCCAAATCCTGGCGCTACAGCCATGAACCTGACAGATTTGAAAAGGAAAACTGCTGCTGAGTTGGCCGTTATCTGTCAGGAAATGGGGTTGGACGGTACCGCTCGTCAGAAAAAGCAGGAAATCATTTTCAATATCCTGAAGGCGCATGCCCGTAATGGCGATGCTATTTATGGCGAGGGCGTGCTGGAAATCTTGCAGGATGGTTTTGGTTTTCTGCGTGCGGCTTCCGGCTCATACATGGCCGGACCCGATGATATTTATGTTTCTCCTTCGCAAATCCGGCGTTTTCACCTGCAGACGGGTGATACGGTGTCCGGGCAAATTCGTCCCCCCAAGGAAGGGGAGCGCTATTTTGCCCTCCTTAAAGTGGAGAGCATCAATTTTGAATCGCCTGAAGCGACCCGCAACAAGGTCAATTTTGATGATTTGACCCCCTTGTTTCCCGATGAACCTTTGCGTCTGGAATATGATGCTGTGGCTTACGGTGAAGTGGCGCCACGCATTATTGACCTGGTTTCGCCCATTGGTAAGGGCCAGCGTGGTTTGATTGTGGCCCCCCCCAAAACCGGTAAAACCGTATTACTCCAGCAAATTGCCCACGCCATTACTGCCAATCATCCTGAATGCTATTTGATTGTGCTGCTGATTGATGAACGCCCGGAAGAAGTGACCGATATGCAACGCTCGGTGAAAGGCGAGGTGGTTTCTTCAACTTTTGATGAGCCCGCCACACGCCATACTCAAGTTGCTGAAATTGTTCTTGAAAAAGCCAAGCGGCTGGTAGAGCACAAGCACGATGTGGTAATTCTGCTCGATTCCATTACACGCTTGGCCAGAGCCTTCAATACGGTTGTTCCATCTTCCGGCAAGGTGTTGACGGGTGGTGTGGATGCCAATGCCCTGCAGAAGCCCAAACGCTTTTTTGGCGCAGCCCGAAATATTGAAGAGGGTGGTAGTCTGACTATTATCGCTACGGCTTTGGTGGAAACCGGCTCGAAAATGGACGAAGTGATTTTTGAGGAGTTCAAGGGCACCGGTAATATGGAAGTCCATCTGGATCGCCGTCTGGCCGAGAAGCGCACCTATCCGGCCATCAATCTCAACAAATCCGGAACCCGTCGGGAAGAATTGCTGGTACCTGCCGATTTGCTCAGCAAAATGTGGGTATTGCGCAAGTTGCTGGCACCTATGGATTCTTTGGAGTCCATGGAGTTTCTGCTCGACAAGGTGCGCGCTACCAAAAACAATGCGGAATTTTTTGATTCCATGAATCGCTGAGGATTGGCTGGACGTTTGCCCCCTCTATCCCTATAATTCGCCACTTTGTATTCAGGCCCGAGAGTAGCTCAACTATGAAATCCGAAATCCATCCCAAGTACGAAGAAATCACGGTGACCTGCAGTTGCGGAAACGTGTTTAAAACCCGTTCTACTGCCAATCGTGATCTTCACATTGATCTTTGTTCCGAATGTCATCCTTTTTATACCGGCAAACAGCGCACGGTTGCTGCTGCAGGTCAGGTTGAGAAGTTCCGCAAGCGTTACGGCGGCGGTCAGTAAGTTTCCATGGAACAGACCGAAGCCCAGGCAGAATTGCGACGGCGGGCGCTGGATTACCACGCCCAAAGTCCTGCCGGTAAACTTGCAGTCATACCCAGCAAGCCTTGCAAAAGTCCGGATGATTTGTCCCTTGCCTATACCCCTGGGGTTGCGGCACCGGTACGGGAAATTGCTGCTGACCCGGAAAAAGCCTACGACTACACAGGCAAGGGTAATCTGGTTGCCGTGGTCAGCAATGGTACGGCGGTACTTGGATTGGGGAATGTCGGGACACTGGCGGGTAAGCCGGTCATGGAAGGCAAGGCTCTGCTTTTCAAGCATTTTGCGGACATCAATGCCTTTGATATTGAAGTACAGGCCCGCGATGCGGAACATCTGATTGACGTGGTGGCGGCGATTGCGCCGGGTTTCGGCGGCATCAACCTGGAAGACATTGCGGCGCCCATGTGTTTTCAGGTGGAAGAAGCCCTGCAAAAAATGCTCGATATTCCGGTTCTTCACGATGATCAGCATGGTACTGCGGTTATTGTCGCCGCTGCTTTGCAAAATGCACTGGAATTGCAGGGTAAAGTCCTTAAAAGCGTCAAAGTGGCCATTGTCGGAGCCGGTGCGGCGGGACTGGCCATTGCAAAGATGCTGCGCGCTCTTGGGGTCGAGGCGGTGCATTTGAGTGATGTGCATGGCGTGCTGCATGCCGGCCGCAGCGACCTGACTCACTGGCACCAACCTTTTGCTACGGCACCTGCGCATTGGACCTTGATGGATATGCTGGCGGATGCCGATGTGGTCATCGGCGTTTCGGTACGTGGTGCCATTCCCGAAGCGGCTTTGTCCGGTCTGGCTGCAAAGCCGGTGATATTTGCCCTCGCGAACCCCGACCCGGAAATTGATCCCGTTGCCGTAAAACGCTTGCGTCCAGATGCCATCATGGCGACCGGACGTTCGGATATGCCCAATCAGGTGAATAATGTCCTGGGTTTTCCCTTTTTATTTCGGGGTGCCCTGGATTGTCGCGCACGGCAGATTAATCAGGAGATGCTGCTGGCCGCTGTCGATGCGCTGGCGCGATTGGCCCGGGAGCCCGTTCCCGAAGAAGTTCAGCAAGCCTATGGTTTTTCAGGTACTGACGGACTGAGCTTTGGGCCTGAATATTTCATTCCCAAGCCCCTCGACCCGCGCCTGCGACAATGGGTGGCGGGTGCAGTGAGTGCAGCCGCGCGGAAAAGCGGCGTTTCCCGGCTCTAGGCAAGCATGCGCCTCGCGGATCTGACGGTTCGCGATTTGCGACTTGCCTTAGGGCAACTTCTCGCAGCGATTGTTTTTTTCGCATTAGTCTGGGAAATCCTCGCACCTTTTCTGCCCGCCATTGTCTGGGCCGCTATTCTGGTTTATGCAACCTGGCCGTTGTCTGCGCCTCTGCGCCGTTACTGGTCACCCCTGCTGGCCGCTTGCGGGGCGACATTCATGCTGGCGCTGATTTTCATCCTCCCTGTTCTGTTTCTTGGCATGACCCTGGGTACAGAGTTGCATCATGTGTTGACAGAACTCAGTCAGCTGGATGCCCATACCCTGATAAGCACTCAATGGAGTCATAACGGCTGGATAAAGAATCTGCTTGGTCAAATACCGCCTTCCTGGAAAGCGCAGTTCCAGCCCGGCGCTTTGTCTCCAGATTTGTCCGCCTGGGCGGGGCGTATCGGGATGCTGGCAGGCGGGATTGGTCGCTTTGCCGCCCTGCTGGTGCTGGTCCTCATTACGGCGTTTTTCTTTTACCGTTACGGACTGGAACTGCTTGATCAACTGCGGCGTATGGTCCATCAGGTTCTGGGTCAGCGGGGGGATGACTATCTGCAAACCGTGGCCAACACCATTCGCGCTGTCATTTACGGAATTCTGGCGACGGCCCTGGCTCAGGGTGCTCTTGCGGGATTGGGCTATTGGGCAGCAGGATTGCCCGCCCCGGTGCTGCTTGCCGTAGTAACGCTGTTATTTTCTTTTTTACCCTTTGGTACGCCCCTGGTGTGGGGGACTGCCAGCATCTGGCTCCTGGTCCATGGACAAATCGCTGCGGGTGTGGGGCTGGCACTCTGGGGGGCTCTGGTGGTGAGCTGGATTGATAATCTGATTCGGCCACTGGTGATTTCCAGCACGGTGCATATCCCATTTTTGCTGGTGCTATTTGGTGTGCTGGGCGGAATTCTGACATTTGGTCTGCTTGGATTGTTTCTGGGGCCGGTCATCCTCGCCGTCCTGCTGGCCATCTGGCGGGAATGGTTGCAACCCCCACAATCTGCTGAAACCTGAATTTCTGAGGTGGGACAGCTTGGCCTGTCGGGCGCTTGGTTCTATACTCCTCAGACCAACCAGACGGTCGGCCACTATGCTTTCCGGCTGCCGCTCCGCTTTCCGGCCACGTTGAAACGTCGGCTCCTGAATACAGCACGAGGTTTACATGCGCTCAGATATGATCAAAAAAGGTTTTGAACGGACCCCTCATCGTTCCCTCCTGAAGGCTTGCGGGGTCACGGACAGTGACATGGATAAGCCCTTCATCGGTGTGGCGAACTCCTACATCGATATCATTCCCGGCCATGTGCACTTGCAGGAGTTCGGGCGCATCGTCAAGGAAAATATTCGGGCGGCAGGCGGTATCCCTTTTGAATTCAATACCATTGGTGTGGATGACGGCATCATTATGGGGCATGATGGCATGCGTTATTCCTTGCCGAGCCGGGAGTTGATTGCGGACTCCATTGAAACCATGGTGCAGGCGCACCATCTGGATGCCCTGATCTGTATTCCCAACTGCGACAAAATTGTACCGGGCATGATCATGGGCGCGCTGCGCTGCGATGTGCCGACAGTGTTCGTGTCCGGTGGTCCGATGGAGGCCGGGAAACTTTCCGATGGGACTTCCATTGATTTGGTGACGGCATTTGAAGCGGTGGGCCAGTTCAAGCGCGGGCAGATTACCGAAATCCGCCTCAAGGAAATTGAAGATAAGGCTTGTCCGACCTGCGGTTCCTGTTCCGGCATGTTTACGGCCAACAGCATGAACTGCCTCATGGAGGTGTTGGGTATTGCCTTGCCGGGTAATGGTACGATTCTGGCGACGGCAGTGGAGCGGCGTGATCTGGTGCGCCAAGCGGCTGAACGAGTGGTCGCTTTGGCCATGGCCGGCGGACCGACCATGCGCCAGTTGGTGGACTTTGACGCCATCGATAATGCTTTTATTCTGGATATGGCCATGGGCGGTTCTACCAATACGGTTTTGCATACCCTTGCCATCGCCCGCGAGGCAGGTATTCAGTATCCATTGTCCCGCCTCAATGATCTGGCGCAAAAGGTAGCCTATCTGGCAAAGGTCTCCCCGGCCCTGTCCACCGTGCATATTGAGGATATTGGTCGGGCTGGGGGCATTCCCGCCATTCTCCATGAAATACACAAGCGCAATCCCGATGTACTGCATCTGGACAAGCCGACGGTCAGCGGCCAGAGCCTCCGTCAAATTGTTTCTGAAGCCAGCGTCAAGGACAGTAAAATCATTCACCTGGCAAGTGATCCCATCGCCCCGACGGGGGGGCTACGGGTGGTTTTCGGCAATCTCGCTCCTGAGGGCGGCATTGTCAAAATTGGTGCGGTTATTCCGGAAATGCGCCGGTTTTCAGGCCCTGCCAAGATTTTTGAAAGCATGGACAGCGCTGCCGAAGGGATTCTGGCGGGCGAGGTACAGGCGGGCGATGTGGTGGTGATTCGTTATGAAGGACCTAAAGGTGGCCCCGGCATGCCGGAAATGCTGACGCCAACTGCCAATATCATGGGCATGGGGTTGGGTGAAAGCGTGGCCCTGATTACCGATGGTCGTTTCAGCGGGGCCACTCGTGGTGCCTGTATTGGTCATATTTCTCCCGAGGCCGCTGAAGGCGGGCCGATCGGTTTGCTGAAAGCCGGTGACATCATCTCGCTGGACCTGGACAATGGCAAAATTCATGTCGATTTGAGTGATGAAGAGCTTGCCGAGCGGCGCAAGCATTGGGTGCCCGTTGAAAAACCCTTGTCGTCTTCCTGGTTGCGGCGCTATCGCAAACTGGTCACCAATGCGGCCAATGGCGCCATTCTGGAGTCCTGATTATTCATGAGTAATGGTGAGTTGCATATTGGTGTTTATGTTGATGCGGAAAATGTGCGCTATAACGGTGGCTATGCCATGCGTTATGACGTATTGCGGCGTTTCGCTGCGCGTGAAGATCAGGCGCGCCTGCTGCGCCTGAATACCTATATGGCCGTGGATGGGGAGCGCATGAAAAGTGACCGTGAATACCGTGAAGGTATTCGCAGTTACCAACAGGCGGTTCGTGATCTGGGTTGGAAAATCATTGAAAAGCCCGTGCGCTGGTTTGTGGATGAAGAGGGTAATCGGGTTTCAAAAGCCAATGCCGACCTGGATCTGGCGGTTGATGTCATGCTGCAGTCCGAACGACTGGATCAGTTGCTGCTGGTGACCGGAGATGGTGATTTTCTGCAGGTAGTCAGGGCGTTGCAAAACAAGGGTTGCCGTGTGGAAGTGTTGGCATTTCGCAATGTTTCCAGAGAATTGCAGTATGAGGCTGATGCTTTCTATTCGGGTTATCTGGTGCCGGGTTTGCTCCCGACCCGGGGCGATGTGCGCGTCCCATGGGGGGAAATGGGCTCGCGTATTCGCGGTATTTGTATTCGTTGGGAAGCCGAGCGCGGCTTTGGTTTTATTCGTTTTCTGACCAAGATCTCCGCCCGACTCTGGGTGACCGACACGCGGCATGAGGACTCTCCCTACGAATCGGCTTTTGTGCATATTTCCGACTTGCCCCGCGAGCTGGATACGGACGAACTCCCCAGTCGGGATATTATTCTGGAATTTGACATTGAGCCCAGTGAAACCGAAAAAGGCGGATTCATTGCCCGTCGCTGTACGGTGGTCAATCGTTATGATGGACGGAGCGGCGGCATGAGCAAGCAACCCGAACGGCAGGCCCTTGATAGTACCGAAGAACTGCATTTTGCAGAGACCCGGGATGCGGAGGAAGCCGCTGAAGCGGAGGTTCTGGAGGAGGCCACGTCTTAAATCAGCATTCTCAGAGAGTCTGAAAAAACACCTGACTGCGCCGTTGAAAATTATAGAGTTGTTGCCGTGGAACTGGAAGTTCCTCCAGGCTTCCCTGGCGGAATTTACGCTCCAGAAACCAGTGGGTGGTTTGGGTGCTCAACACAAAAATCTGTGACAGTTGCCGTTCTCTGGCCCAGTTCTCACAAAACGCCATCAATTGTGCACCGCGTCCCTGGCGGCGGTAACGGCTGTCTACCGCCAGACAGGCGACCTCCGCCATACCCTGATCAGGATAAGGATACACGGCCGCGCAGCCAATTATCTTGCCGTCCCGCTCCATCACCACAAAATGATCCGCTTCCATTTCCAGGCGCTCACGACTGCGTTTTACCAGAATCCCTTTTTCCTCCAGAGGCCGGATCAAAGTGAGAATACCGGGAATGTCGGCGACCGTGGCCATGCGCATATGTTCAAAGGCATCTCTGGATATCAACGTGCCGAGGCCATCGCGGGTAAACAGTTCGCGGAGCAGGGCCCCATCCACATGCCGGGAAATCAGATGAACCCGTTCCACACCCTGGGCACAGGCTGCTCCGGCGCTGAGCAGATGTTCGCGGGCATCGGCCGAAATATCTCGACGCTCCAGCAAGCCCGGAATTTCTGAAGAGGTCAGTTGCCGCAGGAGTCCGCCATCCTCATCCAGAATGCCGTCCTCGTCCATGTAAAAAACCAGTTTTGCCGCACCCAAAGCAATGGCTGCAGCGACGGCCACTTCTTCAGCACGGATATTGAACAGGGTTCCGGTAGGAGAAACACCGATGGGTGAAAGCAGGACAATTTCGTCAGCGGCCAGATGCCGCTCCATGGGCTCATTGGCCACTCGCCGCACCTTTCCGGTATTTTGATAATCCACCCCGTCGAGAATGCCCAAAGGCTGGGCAATGATGAAATTACCGCTGACCACCTGAAGTCCGGCATGCGCCATGGGCGAGCCCATTTGCCCTTCGGACAATGCTGCTTCCACCACCAGGCGAGCGCCGCCTACCGCTTCCCGCAGAACCTGCATGGCCTCTGGGCTGGTAATGCGCTTACCATTGACGCGCTGGGTTTGTAAGCCATGAACCTGCAGAGCCGCATCGATTTGCGGTCCGGCGCCATGGACCAGCACCACGTTAATCCCCAGACTGTTGAGCAGGGCAATATCATGGGCCAGACTGCGAATACTGCCATCGGCAATGGCATCGCCACCAAAATTGATGACGAAAGTCTGCCCCCGGAAGCGGTGGATATAGGGGGAAGATTCGCGAAAACTGCGGACGAAACTATCAGCAGGCATGTTTTGTTCCTGCAGGGGCGCGAGCAGAATGCTTGTTGTCAGAACGCAATGATTTCTGTCCGATACCCTACTGGATATTGAGCGAAATGGTCGGGTGCTGGGTTTTGGGTTTGTTCAGCGCGACAAATTCTTCAGGGGTATAAGCCTTGACAGCCAAGGCATGGATTTTTTCCCTTACCGACTCGATCGCCGCGTTGACCAGCCGGTGCCGGGCGAGGGGCGCCATACCTTCGAACTGATGGCAGACAATACGCAACTCGTAGTGACCGCCACCGTCGGACTGCTCGTGCGAACTGTGGGCCTCACTACGATCCTTGATTTCCAGAAATTCGGGATGAAGCGCATCTTCAATGAGTTGTTCAAGCACTTGCTTGTTCATGGTAAAAACACTCCTTTGTAGGGACGAACACTGACATCTGCGTAGACGCCAGCACTGAGATAGGGTTCGGCGGCCGCCCAGGCATGGGCTTCTTCCAGAGAATCAAAACGGGCGATAATCAGGCTGCCGGTAAATCCCGCTTCGCCGGGCTCTTCCGTATCGATCGCCGGGAAAGGGCCAGCCGTCAGCAGTCGCCCTTCGGACTGCAACTGATGCAGGCGCGCCAGATGATCACCCCGGGCGTTCTGGCGCTTGCTCAGGGAATTCGGATTATCGGTGCCAATGATGCAGTAATACATGAGGTTGTCCTGTCAATGAATGAGCGGTAGCTGTGTTTCCAGCATCGGCAGTCACGAGTCACTGTCTTTAATTTCCCGGGGAAGTGCCCGGGAAATGACCACGGCCTGGAACAGCACAAAAATGATGGTAATAGCGAGCATACCGAAAAGCTTGAAGTCCACCCAGATACCCGTCGAAAAACTGTAGGCCACCACCAGATTCAGGACCGCGCCAAACATAAAAAACGTGATCCAGTAGATATTGAGGCGTTTCCAGAAAGACTGCGGCAGCGTAGCCGGCAGTTGACTACCCATCAGGCGTTCGAGCAGGGGCTGTTCCCGCCAATGAGTAAACAACAGGACCCCGGCAAAAAGCAGATAGAGGATGCTGGGTTTGAGCTTGATGAAGGTGTCATT
Organism: Acidithiobacillus ferrivorans; assembly: GCA_020723125.1. GTDB lineage: Bacteria > Pseudomonadota > Gammaproteobacteria > Acidithiobacillales > Acidithiobacillaceae > Acidithiobacillus > Acidithiobacillus ferrivorans_A. The sequence continues at coordinate 10,676 of DYJM01000029.1, read as the reverse complement.
ATGAAAATAAAGAGTCAGGCCACCGAAAATCAGAATCAGCAGCGTAGAGACCCAGGTCATTGTCTCAATACGTCCACGGCGCCACCACTGCCAGCCCATGAGCATAATGGCGGCAACAATCAGCACTTCCGTAGCCGTATAAATACCATGAATCTTATACGCTACAAAAAAGAGGATGATGGGCAGAAAGTCGGTAAGCAGTTTCATGACGGGACGCAGTAATATAGAGTGGAACCCGGCTATCTAATCACAGAAAGGAGTTTATGGACAGTGGAACGTCAGCATTTGCTTCAAAGTTTGGCGGCGCTGCTGGGGGATAGCAGTGATCATCCTCTACCGGATTTCGCCAGCATCAAGGCTGCGCGTTGGCGACATTTGCCACTGGGCGGACGTCTGGAGGCTGTCACCCGGGTGGATTTGCCGGATCTGGATGAGTTGTTGGGTATTGACGAAAGCAAGGCGGCCCTGGAACTGAATACCCGGCAGTTTGTGGCCGGATTCCCGGCCAATGACGCCCTGCTCTGGGGCGGAAGGGGGACGGGAAAGTCTTCCCTGGTCAAAGCCTTGTTGCGGCGTTATGCGGATCAGGGCCTGCGTCTGATTGAAATAGACGCGGATGGCATTCTCGATTTGCCGGAAATACTGGCCGCCCTGCAGGCTGCTGATCCCGAACAGCGTTATCACTTTGCCCTGTTTTGTGATGATTTGTCTTTTGGTTCTGACGATCCTGGCTATAAGGCCCTCAAATCACTGCTGGATGGCGGTGTGGAAGCGCGGCCCGATAATGTGCTTTTGTATGCCACCAGTAACAGGCGTCATCTCATGCCCCGGCATTTTTCCGACAATGAAGAATATCACCGTCATGGCGATGAGATTATTGCAGGCGAAACGGCTGAGGAAAAAATCAGTTTGTCGGAGCGTTTTGGATTGTGGCTGGGTTTTTATCCCTTTGATCAGACCATGTTTCTGAATATTTGTGCCATCCATTTGCGGCGTCTGAATATGCCGGCGGATCCTGAACAATGGCAGGAGGAAGCCTTGCGCTGGGCACTGCAGCGTGGCTCCCGCAGCGGGCGGGTAGCCCGCCAGTTTGCCCGGCACTGGGCCGGATCAAGGTCACTGGCAGGACAGTAAAAACACCGCGTCCGGGCTGCGGGTTTTCAGGCCTTGGGCTTGTTGATTTCCTGGCTGATGATGTGGAGCATCTGCGCATGGACGCGCAGATTGCCCGCCACGATGTTGCCATTTTCCAGAAAACCCTGGTCCCCCGTGAAGTCGGTGGCGACCCCACCGGCCTCCTGAACCAGCAGTGCGCCCGCTGCCAGATCCCAGGGTTTGAGGTTGAATTCCCAGAATCCGTCATAACGGCCGGCAGCCACATAAGCCAAATCCAGAGCAGCAGAACCCGGGCGCCGAATGCCTGCAGTTTTCAGCATGAAGGCCTTGAAGGTGGCGAGATAGGTATCCAGATAGGAAAAATCCCGAAAAGGAAACCCGGTACCCAGCAGCGCGCCATCCAGATCTTTGCGTTGGGCAATACGCAGGCGGCGATCATTGAGATGGGCGCCGCCGCCGCGCGTGGCGGTAAACAACTCATCGTGGATGGGATTGTAAATAACTGCATGTTCCAGTCGGTCAAAATGTTTAATGCCAATGGAAACACAGAGCTGGGGCATGCCGTGAATGAAATTGGTGGTGCCGTCGAGAGGATCGATAATCCATTCAAAATCCTTGTCGGGAATGCGGTTGCCTTCTTCGGCCAGAATGCCATGATCCGGGTAGGCGCGGCGGATGATTTCGACAATGGCGGCCTCGGCGCGTTGATCCACGTCGGTCACAAAGTCATTGTGCGCTTTGCTGGTGATGGTGATTTCATTGACCCGGGCAAAACTGCGATTGATGATGTCGCCGGCTTTGCGGGCGGCACGGATAGCGGTAACAAGTATGGGATGCTGCATGGGAACCCTATGGCAAAACAAATTGGACCCAGTATAAGGGAGAACGACAATGAGCGCACGAATAGCGCTGCGCATCAAACTAATCAGTGCGCGATCAGGAGTAAGCTAGCTTGAGGACAAAATTTCTGGAGGGGCTGCGGGTGGTTCTGGTGGAAACCAGCCATCCGGGCAATATTGGCGCTACTGCCCGCGCCATGAAAGTGATGGGACTGCAACACTTGGTCCTGGTGAATCCACGTTTTTTTCCTCATCCTGAAGCGACAGCACTGGCATCAGGTGCCGAGGATATTCTTGAACGGGCGCAAGTCACAGCAGATCTGGCTGCAGCCTTGCAGGGCTGCCACAAGGTCTATGGAACCAGTGCCCGGGATCGCCGCATTCATTGGCCCGTATTGGATGCCCGCGAGGCGGCTGTGGAAATGGTTGCGGAACTTGCTGACGGAAATTGTGCGCTGGTTTTTGGCCGTGAGCGCACGGGGCTCAGCAATGAGGAGCTGGATCACTGTCAGGTTCTGGTGAATATTCCCACGGCGGAATTATATCATTCCCTGAATCTTGGTCAGGCGGTGCAGGTTCTGGCTTACGAACTGCACATGGCAACACTTCAGGTAAATCCGCAGTCACACCCTGATCCCGCTGCAACAAGCGTAGAACTGGCAGCGCCTATGGAGGACATGGAAGGTTTTTACAGCCATCTGGAGCAGGTTCTACGGCAAAGTGGTTTTTTACAGGAAATTCGTGCCATCCATATGATGCGTCGATTGCGCCGTCTCTATGACCGGGCGCGGCCTACGGTCAACGAGGTCAATATTCTGCGCGGCATTCTTACCGAAATACAACGCTGGGCGACGAATAGTAGACAAAAAGGGTCGGGATAGTCTTTAATGCGGGCTGACAAGGGCGCGTAAAATCGGGAGGAACATAACGAATGGCTGGTCATTGGCGTGCTGACCTGGATGCCGTATTTGCCCGTGATCCTGCCGCCCGCAATCGTCTTGAGGTTTTGCTGACCTATCCCGGTGTACATGCCTTGTTTATGCACCGTCTGGCCCATGGGCTATGGAAACGGCGCTGGCGCTTGCTGGCCCGGATCATTGCCGCTTTTTCGCGGTTCTGGACGGGCATTGAAATTCATCCTGGAGCCTGCATTGGACAACGCTTTTTTATTGATCATGGCATGGGTGTAGTGATCGGTGAGACGGCGGAAATTGGCGATGATTGTACGCTTTATCATGGTGTTACTTTGGGTGGAACGTCCTGGCAACCGGGCAAGCGTCATCCCACATTGGGTAATGGCGTGATTGTAGGCGCAGGAGCCAAGGTGCTGGGACCCATTATGGTTGGCGATCGGGCTCGGGTTGGTTCCAATGCGGTCGTGGTCAAATCGGTTCCGGCGGGGGCGACAGTGGTGGGTATTCCCGGCCGGGTGGTGAATAAAGGAGAACAACACCCGGATAATTTTGAGGCCTATGGGCTGACCGGACAGATGCCCGATCCGGTAGCGCGGGCGATAGAATGCATGCTTGAACACATGCATCGTCAGGATGCCGAGATCACCCAGCTCAGAAGCGGATTACAACAATTACAGCCGCGTGAAGCCTTGATGCCGGTCGAGGAAATCGCTTGTTCTCTGGAAGCAGAGCCGGATTCTGCCGAACAGGGAACTTCAAAACCGAATACTTGACTAAATCAGTACAGATAGTAGGATGTGCAGCAGAGGTTACCTGATATGAAGTTGACAACGAGAGGCCGCTATGCCGTAACGGCCATGCTGGATTTGGCTCTGCACCAGAGTGACGGCGTGGTGACGGTGGCGGATGTTTCCCAACGTCAGCAAATATCGGTGGCTTATCTGGAGCAGTTGTTTGGGCGTATGCGGCGCTTCGGGCTGATTGAAAGTGTACGTGGGCCGGGTGGAGGTTATCGGCTGGCTGTGCCGGATTCAGAAATTCCCCTGACCAGGATTGTCGAGGCGGTCAATGAATCCATCAGTACAACCCAATGTGGTGGCGAAGCACAAAACTGCTGCAAGGGTGAGGGTAAACAGTGCCTGACCCATGATTTGTGGGAGGAATTGGGTGAGCGTATCGCCAGTTTTCTCGGAGGTATCACCTTGGGTGATCTGGTTGCCCGACATTTACAAAAAGAATCGGCGCAGGGTGTTCCGGTTCGCATGCAAAATCGCCATGTATCGCGTTCGGCGACACATGATACCGCTTGATATCGTGAGGTGCAGAAAATGAATCAACCCCGAATTATCGATCTGGAGAGCAAGAGGCCTTTGCTGATTGACCCGGATCGTCCCATTTATCTGGATTACCAGGCGACTACGCCGGTGGATCCGCAGGTGTTGGAACAGATGCTGCCTTATTTGACCCATGATTTTGGCAATGCCGCGAGTCGTTCCCATGCTTATGGCTGGACTGCAGAAAAAGCGGTGGAAAAAGCCCGTCAGCAGGTGGCGGATGCAATTCATGCGGATCCCCGGGAAATTGTCTGGACCTCCGGCGCAACAGAAGCCACCAATTTGGCCCTGAAAGGCGCGGCACATTTTTATTCCGGCAAGGGCAAGCACATCATCACCCTGCGCACCGAACACAAGGCGACTCTGGACACCTGCCGTCAGTTGGAGCGGGAGGGTTTTGAAGTCACTTATCTGGAGGTTCAGGAAGATGGTCTGGTCGATCTGAAGGCTTTTGAAGCCGCCATTCGTCCGGATACCATCATTGCCTCGGTGTTGTTCGTAAATAATGAAATCGGCGTCATCCAGCCCATGGAAGAAATCGGCCGGATGTTGCGGGCGCACAAGGTGCTTTTCCATGTGGATGCGGTACAGGCGCTGGGTAAGATACCCGTAGATGTGGAAGCCATTCAGGCGGACATGATGAGTCTGTCCGGGCACAAGATTTATGGACCCAAAGGCATCGGTGCTTTGTATGTAAGGCGCAAGCCCCGGGTACGGGTGGAAGCCCAGATCCATGGTGGTGGCCACGAACGGGGCATGCGTTCAGGTACTTTGCCCACCCACCAGATTGTGGGTATGGGGGCGGCTGCGGAACTGGCCGTGCAGTTGATGGAGAGCGACGGACAACGTATTCGCAACTTGCGAGATCGTTTGCTCAAAGGGATTCAGGATCGTGTTGAGGAGACCTACATTAACGGCAGCATGGAACATCGGGTTCCGCATAATCTGAACATCAGTTTTGCCTTTGTCGAAGGCGAGTCGCTGATCATGGCGCTGAAGGAAATTGCGGTTTCCAGCGGTTCAGCCTGTACTTCGGCCAGTCTGGAGCCGTCTTATGTGCTCCGGGCACTGGGTAAATCCGACGAGTTGGCCCATAGTTCCATCCGTTTCGGAATTGGGCGCTTCACGACCGAGGCGGAAATCGATGCCACCATCGAATTGATTGCAGGCAAGGTGGGCAAATTGCGGGAGTTGTCACCGCTTTGGGAGATGCATCTGGAAGGCATTGATCTTAACAGTATTCAGTGGGCCGCACATTAAGGCCCTCAAGCAAGGAGAACAGTCATGGCATACAGCAAAAAAGTGATTGATCATTATGAAAATCCCCGGAATGTCGGGGCAATGGATAAAAACGACAGCGGGGTTGGCACCGGCATGGTGGGCGCGCCCGCCTGTGGCGACGTCATGCGTCTGCAGATCAAGGTGAATGAGCAGGGCATTATCGAAGATGCCAAGTTCAAGACCTATGGTTGCGGTTCGGCCATCGCCTCCAGCTCACTGGTTACCGAGTGGGTCAAGGGTAAAACTCTGGACGAGGCCATGACGATCAAAAACAGTCATATTGCCGAAGAGCTGGAACTGCCGCCCGTCAAAATCCATTGCTCCGTGTTGGCAGAAGATGCCATCAAGGCGGCTGTGGCAGACTATCGCAGCAAGCAGGGTGCCGGGCAGGCCAGTCAAACCGAAGTGGCTGCCGCCCAGGTGGCGCATTAAGGATACGGTCATGGCTTTGACTTTATCGGAGAGTGCGGTCCGGCAGGTGCGCAAGAGTATTGCCAAGCGTGGCAAGGGCCTGGGTATCCGTATCGGGGTCAAAACCAGCGGCTGCTCCGGGCTGTCCTATGTGATGGAATTTGTCGATACGCCCAATCCCGAGGATGTGGTTTTTCCCTATGACGATGTGAGTCTGTTCGTGGATCCGAAAAGCCTCATTTATCTGGACGGGACGGAGCTGGATTTTACCCGTGAAGGCCTGAATGAAGGATTTCGCTTCAATAATCCCAACGTCAAAGCCTCCTGCGGCTGTGGCGAGAGTTTCACGACCTGATGGCAGAGCTATGTATTCAGTGCGGGGCGGAGCTCAATGCTCCCCCCGCACTTTGTCATTCTTGTGGAGCCATTCAGCCTTTTCGTGCAGAGTTATCCCTCTTCGAGGTGGTCGGATTGCCGGAAAGCTATGATCTGGATTTGCAGGCATTACGGAATCAGGTATTGCAGTTGCAGAAAAGCCTGCATCCCGACCGTTTTGCCCAGGCAGATGCGACGACCCGGCGCTCTTCCCTGGAGTGGAGTACCCGGCTGAACGAGGCGCTGGCAGTGTTGCGCGATCCTCTCAAGCGTGCGGATTATTTATTGCAGCGGCAGGGAATTGATGCCCTGGGTGAGCAGGTGAAGGTGGCTGATCCGTCACTGCTGATGACCCAGATGATGTATCGGGAGCGTCTGGAAGATCTGCTTGCAGCCAGGGATCAGAACGGGTTGGACCAATTGCGCGGAGAAGTGGAAGAAGCTTCATCCAAAGCAGTCAATAAGCTTCACATCCTCTTGAAAAAGCTGCCCTGTGAACAGGTTGACGAGGCTGGATCCGTACTGCGTGAGTTACAGTTTCTGGACAAACTCCTGGGTGAAATTGAGAGTGGCGAAGAGTCCTTGCAAAACCTGTAGTTGTTGGATGCGTCACCCGAACTTTTAAGATAAAGCCTGGCGTAGTTGCTTTGCAGGGACCCTGCCCAGAGCTTTTTTATCATGAACAAACAAGGTGCTAGAGCATGGCGTTAATGCAAATTGCAGAACCGGGCATGACTGCTGATCCGCATCAGCGGCGGCTGGCTATCGGGATTGATCTGGGAACTACCCATTCTCTGGTAGCTTCCGTAATGTCTGCGCTGCCGACGGTCATGCGCAACCATGACGGGCAATATTTGTTACCCTCGGTGGTGCGCTACTGCGAAGACGGCAAGGTGCTTGTGGGCTATCCGGCCCAGGCGGCAGCGGGGCAGGATCCCCATAACACCATTGCTTCGGTCAAGCGTCTTATGGGGCGTGGTCATGAAGACGTCCAGCTTTTGGCCGGGCACTTACCCTACGATCTGGTACCCGCTGAAGGCATGATTCGCCTGCGCACCCGTGCGGGTGAAAAGTCCCCCGTTGAGGTTTCTGCAGAAATTCTGAAGGTGCTGAAAGAGCTGGCAGTGGAAACCCTGGGATCTGAACCCGAGGGCGCCGTCATTACCGTGCCCGCCTATTTTGATGAGGCGCAGCGGCAGGCGACCAAAGATGCTGCCCGTCTTGCCGGCTTGAATGTTTTGCGCCTGCTGGCCGAGCCCACAGCGGCGGCGGTGGCCTATGGACTGGATAAAAAAAGTGAAGGTCTTTTTGCCATTTATGACCTCGGCGGCGGCACTTTTGATATTTCCATTCTGCGCCTGCAGGCGGGAGTGTTTGAAGTGCTGGCCACTGCCGGCGATACGGCCCTGGGTGGCGATGACATGGACCACGTCATCGCCGAATGGTTGATGGCGGAGAGTGGTATTCATCTGGATGACCCACTCTGGCGTCGTCAAGTTCTGCAACAGGCGCGGCAGGCCAAGGAAGCCCTCACAGAACAGGAGCAGGTTGAGCTGACCCTGGACCCCGGGCAGGGTGCTCCCCGCGTCATCCAATTGACGCGAACGCAGCTTGAAACCCTCATTCAGCCGGTTTTGCAGCGCACCCTTCCAGCCTGCCGGCGCGCCCTGCGTGATGCAGGCCTGAAAGTGGCGGATGTGGACGGTGTGGTGCTGGTGGGGGGCGCAACCCGGGTTCCTGCCCTGCGCAGGCTGGTGGCCGAATTTTTCCAGCAGCCGGTATTGACTGATATTGATCCTGATCAGGTGGTGGCTTTGGGTGCGGCCATCCAGGCCGATGCGTTGGTGGGCAATCAGCGTGAAGATTTACTGTTGATGGATGTTCTGCCCCTTTCTTTGGGTCTGGAGACCATGGGCGGCCTGGTGGAGAAAATCATCCCCCGGAATACGCCTATCCCCGCTGCCAAGGCCCAGGAGTTCACGACTTTCAAGGACGGACAGACAGCCATGAGTATTCATGTACTCCAGGGGGAGCGGGATCTGGTGCAGGATTGTCGTTCTCTGGCGCGTTTCAGTTTGCGGGGGATTCCCCCCATGGTAGCCGGAGCTGCCCGGATTCGCGTGACCTTTCAGGTTGATGCCGATGGCTTGTTGACGGTATCTGCAGAAGAAACTAGTACGGGCGTGCGTTCCGAGGTGCTGGTCAAACCCAGTTTTGGCCTCAATGACGAGGAAATTGCCCGCATGCTCCAGGATTCTTTTGCGCATGGAGCTGAAGACATAGCGCATCGGCGTCTTTCCGAAGCACGGGTGGAAGGGGAACGGGTGCGTGAAGCCTTGCAAGGTGCCTTATCGACTGATGCTGCCTTGCTGCAAGCGGACGAAAAAGCCCAATTGGATGCCGCCAGTCAGCATTTGGAGCAGTGTCTGACAGGCAGTGATGCAGATGCCATCAGTAAAGCCGTCGAGGCAGTGGAAGCTGCCGCCGAAGCTCTGGTGCAGCGACGCATGGATAGTGCCTTGCGGCGGGCTATTGCCGGCCGTTCCATAGATGAACTGGGGGAGTGAATGACTAAAATACAAGTACTACCCAATGCTGAACTGTGCCCCGAAGGGGCGGAGTTTGAGGCGGAGCCGGGGGAAACCATCATTGCTGCGGCCTTGCGCAACCATATAGCGATTGAGCATGCCTGTGAAATGTCCTGTGCCTGTACGACCTGTCATGTCATTTTGCGTAAAGGTTTTGACAGCCTCGAAGCCGCCGAAGAAAAAGAGGAGGATCTTCTTGACAAGGCCTGGGGTCTGGAGCCCACTTCACGCCTGAGTTGTCAGGCCAAAGTGGCGGAAGCCCCGCTCGTCATTGAAATACCCAAGTATACCATCAATCTGGAAAAGGAGCGGCACTGATGCATTGGGGCGATACCATGGATATTGTTTTTGCACTGGATGAAGCACATCCCGATGCGGATGTGCAGTTGCTCCGCTTCACGGATTTGCATCGCTGGATTGTGGCGCTTCCAGATTTTGATGATGATCCTGAAAAGTCCAGTGAAGGTATTCTCGAAGCCATCCAGATGGCCTGGCTGGCAGAGCGGGACTGAGGGCAGATTAACATGGCGGCGCCCAAGGCATTGGTGGCACTTTCCGGCGGTGTGGATTCAGCGGTAGCTGCGATTCTCATGCAGGAACAGGGCTATGACCTGATCGGCGTCACCATGCGTCTCTGGCCGAAAAGTCGTTGTTGCGACGAGAAAGATATTGAAGACGCAGCCGAAGTCTGTGCCCGGCTCAATATCCCTTATCAGGTTCTGGATTACCGCGAGGCTTTTCGCCAGCAGGTTGTGGATGTGTTTGTGGCAGAATATCGGGCGGGGCGAACGCCCAATCCCTGTGCCCGCTGCAATCAGTTTCTCAAGTTCGATGCCCTGTTGGAGGAAGGCAAAAAGCTGGGGGCGACGATTCTGGGTACGGGTCATTATGCCCGTCTTCAGGAAACCCCTTCCGGGATGTCTTTGCTGCGGGGTGAGGACACAGCAAAAGATCAGTCCTATTTTCTGTTTGCCCTGAATGCTGGTCTGCTGCCACTGCTGCGTTTCCCGGTAGGCGAAATGAATAAGGACGCGGTTCGGGCCATAGCCCGGCGGCACGGTTTGCCGGTGGCAACCAAGCAGGACTCTCAGGATATCTGCTTTGTTCCGGACGGGGACTATCGGCGTTTCCTGGCGGATTATGCCGGCCTTGATATGGAGCAGGAAGGGGAGATGGTCGATAGCAGCGGCCAAGTGATCGGGCATCATTCCGGAACCCTGAATTTTACCGTAGGACAGCGCAAGGGTCTGGGTGGCGGCAATGGCCAGCCGCGCTATGTGCTGGCCCTGGATCCGCTTCGCAATCAGGTGCGAGTCGGTAGTGAAAATGAGCTGTATCAGACTCAGGCCTATTTGCAGGACTGCAACTGGCTGACGCCCCTGTCTGCTTCTGATGAACACCCGGTGACCGTCAAGTTGCGCTATCGCTCGCGCCCGGAGCCAGGGCTGTTGCTCCTGAGGGAAGATGGCCGTGCCGAAATCCACTTTCATGAAGCACAACGGGCCATTACTCCCGGTCAGGCGGCGGTGTGTTACCAGGGCGAGCGTCTGATCGGTGGCGGCTGGATAAGATCGAAGCTTTGACGGCGAAATTTGCTGATTAACTCAATGAACCTAAAAACGGCAGTTGCCGTGGATGCTTTGCCGCGACTTTTGTTCTGAGCCGTTGTTGTTCTTGGCGAAATCCTGCGCCCGTCAGGAGAGCTGTTTGAGCCCGCAGGGCGAGTTCTCTCCTGACAGCAGGATGAGCCCTAGAACAACAGGCGAGGAACAACGGAGCAAAAAGCACCCACGGCAACTGCCGTTTTTAGGATTATTC
>DYJM01000128.1 GCA_020723125.1 Acidithiobacillus ferrivorans | reverse complement strand
ATGTAACATAGTGATCACAAGATATTCCGCGCTGATACGGATGTTTGGTTTTGCTTAAAAATGGCTCTGCCGAAGCAGAGCCAAACTCCGCCATCGCACACGATGTGGAGGAGGTCACCTTACCACCGTAAATCAATACCACATCACTTCGCTTAAAAGCCCTTAAAAGGCGTACTGCAACATCAAACGATCATCAATAAAGGTTCCCTGATAGTTCGCATAGGGATTGCCATGATCGATAGCCAGACGGTTACGCAGAGATAATCCCTTCCAGAATCCTCCCGGGGTATAGGTCACATCCAGATAATTGGCGTCCACATTCGGCAGGTAGGGATGGGTACAATACATGCTGTAGGAATACTTGATCCGCAATTGCCGTAGGGGATGGATCAAAAAGCCAAACTTCCAGGCATGTCCTGCCGAAGAAGAAGAGACCAGCCCATAATCCATGATACTGGTGTACAGTGGATCGGCGCTGTACTGCTGGGTGTAAGGGGAAACAAATCCGCCGTTATACAAAGTCCGGCCGCCCATGGAAAACGGACTGCGACTGGGGATCTCATCATAAGCCGCAAAAACCTGGCCCAAAGGTGTTTGCAGACCTACCATGCCACCAAATACGGTTGCGTTGACGGGACCTGCGTATTGCGCGCCGTCCGCCCATTCCCGCGCATACTGAAAGTCGGCGAAGGGCTTCAAGCCATAGGGCAGGCCGGACACTCCATAATGGACAGTACCGTAAAACAGATTCGCCAAATCATAAAACCTGTAGAACCAGGCGCTGGATTTCAGGCCCTGCCAGTGCGCCTTCACCCCGAAGGCCAATGTGCCATCCATATGATCCGGCATATCGGGATAAATGGGATTTTGATTCAGCAGGGTTTCACGGTAGTAATTTTCCTGTACCCGGTTCTTGAAACGAAACTCGCGAATCCCGATCAGTTGCAGATTGTGGATGGGGTTGGCCTGCACGGTGACCGCCTGGAAGGTGCTTGGAATCATGAAAGCATCCGACGGATTCATCCAGGGGGTATGCAACAACATATCGCCAACTTTCACTTTCAGCCAGCGGTCCTGATACTGCAAATAGGCTTGACCCAGCACATTCAGGCTGTCTTTTTCCCCCATCAACAGCGCATCCAGATGGGTATAACCGGGAGCATTCAGATCGTTGGCACCCAGACCATTGGCCGTATAAAAAGCCACACCGGCACTGAGACCATAGAACGGTGCCGTTTGCACTTTCAACATACCGCCCAGTGAATAGGCATACTTGTTGGGCAATGTGCTGCCGCCAAAAAGCTGATTGAAGTAGTAGGAACGAATATTCCCGGTGACCTTGCTGGCTTCCAGAAACTGTTGGATCGTCTGGTAATGCTCCGCATGCGCCACAGTATCGGCCTGGGCGAGCAGCGGACTCATCAGTAAAGCGCCTACCGCAGCAGCGATCATTGGATATTTCATGATTGATATCTCCTTTTATTTCGACAAGGTTCTGAATGATTTTTTCAGATCCTTCTAATCCCTCATTTCACTGAGGTCGTTTTCCGTCAGGTGCCGCATACTTTGGGGAGCACAGGCTTCCGGTAATCCCGTTTCGGTGGAAAGGCAGGGCGCACGAAACAGGCGTCCACTCCACATGCCCTTAAAGCTGCGTTGGGTCACAATGACCCAGAAAAAGGCCAACGCGATGGTGAACAGGGCTCCCAGGGGCAAAAACACGCCCCAGTTGGTCTCCCGTGCGAGCAGGTAGGTAGCGGCGTCAAAGACGCCCAGGGGAAAGGTAAAACCCCACCAGCCCATATTGAAAGGCAGACCTTCGCCCAGATAACGCAGGGTAAAAAATACCGCCATCAGCATCCACCACAGCCCGAATCCCCAGAGAATCAGGGCGACAAAGATCCCGGCCATGGAGCCAAAATCAGCCATGCCAGCAAGGGCTGTTCCGGCAAAGACTTTCTGGTCAGCCAACCCCAGAGTAATCATCGCCATGGCACCGGTTCCCAAGGGTCCCAAGGGCAGCCAGGCGGATACCGCCATATCCTGATGGGGGAGCTTGTGCAGGGTCAGGCGTAACAGCAGGATAGCCAGAATCCCCATGGCCAGCAGCACCGAAACGGCCCAGAGCAGATAACTCACGTAAATGACGGTGCTTCCCAACGCGGGGGACAGATGCTGCGCCAATAACCCGCCACTGGCCGCCGTGACCTCCGGGGGAACAATGGGCAACAGCCAGGCAGCCGTCATTTTTTCAACGCTGTGTTCCTGGGCGGTAAACATGAAGTACGGCACCAGGAGCACCGAAAACAGCGCCAGAGCCACATCCACCCACCACATGACATTGGTGATTTGCAGGGACAAGTCCGTGACCGGCCAGATAATCAGCATGCCATTGACGATGGTGGCGAACCCCATGGGGATGGCACCAATGAAAAGGGACTGCACCGGATGCTGAAAGAGGCGGCGAAAGCCGGCCGGATAAAACGCCGCCCGCCCCAGAAACAGCAGGGCAAACAGTGCGAAAAATAATGTGTTAATAATCCATAGACCCTGTGCAAAGATTTTCTGACCCCAGTCACCATAAGGAAACTCGGCAATCATGAGCGCCAGAATCCCCGTACCCATATTGGCGGCGAACCAGTTGGGGGTGAAGTGACGGATGATTTCCCGGGGATCATTTCCAGGGACTTCAGCAAATAATTTCATAGCGATTCATTCCGGTGCTGTACATTTGCACCAAGCTTGCACCTGGACAGAATTTTCATCCAATGCTAATTTTTCATTAAACTAATAAACACAAGTAATTTCTTAATTACCGGAGACCAGGCATGCTGCATAAACATATTGATCCCGCTTCCTTGCTGATCTGGGCAAAAGCCGCCCGCCTCGGCAATCTCCATGCCGCAGCAGAAAGCCTGTTCATGACCCAACCCGCCATCTCTCACCGTCTCAAAAGCCTCCAGGAAATTGTCGGAGAACCGCTCTATCAGCGGAATCGCCACGGCATCACCCCCACAGCCATGGGAATGGCGCTGCTGCGCATTGCCGAACGCCTCGAAAACGCCCTGGAAGATGCCCAAAATCTCTGTCAGGACACCGAAAAAATGCTGCGTGGCTCGCTATCCATTCTCACCAGTCACAGTAACGCGGAAACCCTGTTACCGCAGGCCATTGCCCGCTTCCAGAAGCAATATCCGGGGGTGTCCCTGCGCCTCATAGCCACCAACAGCCGCGCCGCCCGGGCCATGCGCGATCAGGCTGATCTGGTTTTTGTAGAAGATGATCTGGCCTCGCCTGCACAGAGCGAGTGGGTTCAGGAAACCCTCCGGGAAACCACCATCGTCCTGCTGGCACCGGAAAGCCCGCACTGGCTACGATTGGCACAGAAGCCACTGCCTTTGCAGGCCTTGCGGTCCGAAGCGATTGTCTGGCGAGAAGAAGGCTCCGGCATTCGCGAGCATGCACTGCAAGCCCTCAAAGATGCTGGAATTTATCCGGAAATCCGTTATGAGTTGAGTGGTCTCGCGGCGATTCGTGATGCTGTTCGTTGCGGTTTGGGGGTGAGTTTTGTTTCAGCGCTAAATGTCGGTGGGGGCCAGCGTCCGGGGCTGATTACCCTGAGTACGGAACCATGCATTCAACATCGCCTTTCAGTGCTATATCGCAAGG
>DYJM01000127.1 GCA_020723125.1 Acidithiobacillus ferrivorans | reverse complement strand
CTAGAAAATATGCATCAATGCGTGAATAAAACTCTGGGTTTCCGCACTGACCTTGGGTTTGGGTTTGGGTGGCAGATAACCGGACAAAAAATATCCCATGGGATACTGATGCCCTGGATCATTCTGGGGGGCAAGGTCACCCGTTTTGGGATTGTAACGTGCCGTCACCACATCCGGTGGTTGGAAGAAGCCCAGATCCGGATACTGCCCCAGCGCGGTATGCATATAGCGAATCCAGATGGGCAAGGCTTCGCGAGCCCCCGCCGCCCAGGTCCCCATGGACCGATTATTGTCATAGCCCACCCAAACGGATGTCGTAATATCGGGATTAAAGCCATTGAACCAGGCATTATCCTCGTGATTGGTGGTACCGGTTTTCCCGGCGAGATCATGACGGTGCAAGATCTGCGCGGCGACCCCTGTACCGACCCGGATAACCCGCTCCATCATTCGCGTCATCAGAAAAGCCACCCCCGGCGGAATGACCGTCTGTTTGGGTGGCGGACGATACCCCAGAGGACAATCCAGCAGCGAAACCGTGGTGCCGTGCGCAGTGACAATCTTGCGAATCAAATAGGGATGGGGCAGAAAACCGCCACTGGAAAACACGGCGTAGCCGCGCGCGATTTGCAGGGGAGTAAAGTCTCCGGATCCCAATACCATGGAGGGGGAAGCAGGAATCTGTTTTGCTGGAAACCCGAAACGCTCCACATAGCGCTTGGCGTAGGGAATGCCGACATGCATCAACAGGCGAACGCTCGGCACATTATGGGAATCCGCCAGATCTTCCCAAACAGGAAAGGGAATATTAGAAAAAGTCCGACTGTAGTTGGTCGGCGCATAAATCTGTCCGTCACTGAGATGAATCACCAGCGGCGTGTCGGCAATGAGGGAGACCGGGGTAAGATAGTGCTTGCGCCCACTGGCCAGATAGGTCGGTGCGTCCATGGCCGAAGAATACACAAAAGGCTTGAACCCCGATCCCGGCTGCCGGAAGGCGTAAAGAGCCCGGTCAAAATGGCTCAGTTCATAGCTAAACCCCCCCGATAAAGCCAGGATGGCCCCTGAACGACTGGCAAGCGACACCAGGGCACCCTGTACATGGGGAATCTGCGCCAACTGCCAACCAGCATGGGGAATATTGTGCCAAACCTTGGTGCCCCAGACCGGATTGCCCGTCCCCGATGTGGCGGCAACCACATAGCGCCTCAGCCAGATCAAATCACCGGGTTGCAGCACCTGGTTGACGGCGGTGGGTGGATTACCCCTGGGAGCAGAACGTGCCCAGGCGACGTCGCGCAAGCTCAGATGCACCAGATGACGGCCTTCGAAGGAAACCGTAGCCATTTCCGGCGTAGATTTGACTACGACTCCCCAATGTAAATTGGCCGGATTATGGCTGGGTAACTGGCTGGGCCGCTGTCCCTGCAGCGCAGCTTCCATGGCTGCCGTCGATAACTGGGCAATTGGACCATGCCAGGCCTTGGGGTCCATGCTGTCCAGACCCATCCCGTAGTTTTCCAGACCCACGGCAATATCCCGATCAGCAGCGCGCTGGTCCGTCGGGTTGATGCTGGTGTAAACCCGCAGACCGGTGCGGTAGGTAAAATCAGCCCCAAAATGTTTTACCAGCCACTTACGAATCCAGTCGGTGGCATAGGGAGCTATGTTGCTGGCCGGAGCGTGATAATGGGCTTTGATGGGCTCTGCCAGAGCCGCTTCTTCCTGTGCCTTGCTGATGTATCCGTAACGCGCCATGTGCCGCAATACATAATCACGACGGGTTTTTGCCGAAGCGGGTGAGGCAATCGGATTGAAATCCGAGGGTGCCGCTGGCAGGCCCGCCAAGGTCGCCATTTCGCCCAGGGTCAGCTGATTGACGGTTTTGCCGTAGTAAGTCTCCGCCGCCGCCTGGACCCCGTAGGCCCCCTCGCCCAGATAAATCTTGTTGAGGTACAAATCCAGAATTTGCGGACGATGCAGGCGCGCGGCCAGTTTATAAGCCAGCAGAATTTCCGCGACCTTACGGGTAATGGTTTTTTTGGGGGTCAAATAAAAATTGCGGGCCACCTGTTCGGTGATGGTGCTGGCCCCCTGCACCGGAGCCATATGCACCAGATCCACAAATGCTGCGCGGATAATGCCCGGAAAGCTGACCGGATAATAAATCGGATTATGACTATAGAATTTTGAATTTTCGGCAGAAATAAAAGCGTCTTGCAGGGTCTTGGGAATTTGCTTCAGGGGCAGGGCATAGCGTAGTTGCGGACCGACCACCTGCAGCAGGTGACCATTGTCTGCATAAATGCGTAACGGCTCCTGAGGATGCCAGTTTTCCAGTTGCACGACGGGTGGCAATTCCTGCCATATCCGCCAGGTCCAAACCCCGATTCCCACCACAATATTCAGGGCAAGCAGCAGGAGCACGACGAGCGTCCAGAACACCCAGCGGCGCCGGGAAGACATTCCACGCGCAGCCAAAATCAGCCCCAGATCCGCAGGAGTATAAAGTAGATACTCTTGTTACCAGTCATAACCATGACTCGCCCTCGTGAATCAGACGGGTAAACCAGCCCGCCGGCTTCACCGCACTTTGGGTTTGAACAGGAACCGTTTTCAGGACATGACCGTGCCAGGAAATTTGCAGGGTACCAATTCCCGCACCCGCTGCGAGAGGGGCCTTCAGGTTGGGCGTCGGTACAAAGCGGGTTTGCAACCGGGTTTTCTGCTGCTTGGGTTCGGAAACCACGACCGGTCCTGCCGTCACCCCCTGCACCGATGCCGGGCTCCAGTCGCCGTTATGGATTTGGGCAACGATTGCCCCCGCCTTGTAGAGAGATACATCCTGCCAGCCGTTCCAGCCATAGTGGAGCAAGGCGCTGGCATCACTGCCTGCCGCACTGCGCGAAGGCGCACCCATGACAACGGCCACCAATGTACGACCATCCCGCGTTGCGCTGACCGCCAGATTCCAGCTGTTTTTACCCGCCAGACCCACTCCCAGGCCATTCACGCCATCCTGCCCGACCAACGGGTTATAGTTGTACTGGGTGATGTGGTTATAGGTATAGGAAACCTTACCGGCAACCTGCATCACTTGCGGATAACTTTGAATCAAACGCGCTGACAGGCGGGCAATGTCCAGGGCGGTGCTGGTCTGTCCCGGCTGTGGAAGACCATCGGGATTGGTGAAATGGGTGTGCTGCAATCCCATGGCCGCTGCGTCATGGTTCATCAAATCCACAAAACCGCCAACACTGCCGGCTACCGCCTGAGCAATGGCGATGGCGGCGTCATTCCCGCCGTCAATCAGGAGTCCGTGGGTAAGCTGCTGCATGGTCACTGGCATTCCCGGCTGAATGAACATGCGGGAACCCTGGGCATGCCAGGCGTCATTGGAAACATGTACATTTTCACCGGGCTGGACCAGACCCTGCTTTTCCGCCTGATACATCAGGTAGGCGGTCATCAGCTTGACCAGGCCCGACGGATTAACCGGCTTTTCATCATTTTCGGCCATCAGAATCTGATCACTGTTGGTGTCCAGCAAAACGGCAGACTGAATCCCCGTCAATTGGGGCGCTGGCATGGGTGGTGGTGGCGGCAAAGTGGGCACGGGCGGTAGAGGCGGAACGGCCGCACAGGCGACGCTCCCCCAGGAAAATACGGCCGTAATGGCCAGAACAATGGGCAGTTTCATGTTGTTGGGCGGCTCTTCAA
>DYJM01000126.1 GCA_020723125.1 Acidithiobacillus ferrivorans | reverse complement strand
GAATTAATTCCGCCCTACATCTGGCGGATCGCCACGCCAATTCCCAATGAACCCGCAAATCTTATCGGGCAATCGTACCGCCAGGCTCTGCCTGGCGGGGCCGACCACAGGTCGGCGGTACATTTGGCTGCGGCATGAATGCCGCGTTACGACTTCGGTGCTTGTAAAAAGCGTCCACGAACCCTTCGACAGGCTCAGGGCAGGTTTTTCACGAATAAAGGCCCGGGCACGCATTCGTTCTATTCACCCTCTCCACCGGGCTCGGCCGGCCTTTTCCATGCCAAAAAAGCATTGAATACTTTGTGGTTGATTTCCAGATCGAGACTTTCGTGAGTGGTCAGTTCAATGGTGAGGGCTACGATGTCGTGGTCCACAGCCCAATCCACCAGTTGACCGGTGTACAGGCAGCCGGTTTCGGGCGGGGGATACAGGTATCCGCTTACAACTGATAACCTCCGAGCCAGGTCATCCGCAGCAGGATGAAGGGGTGAGCTGCCTGTGGCGAAAATGGCGCCCATCTGACTGTGATAGCTGATCAGTGCATCCACGTGATTGTCCAATAGGAATTTTGAAAGCGCCTGGGTTTCAGGCTCGGAAAAGGGTGCCTCGCCGGCTGTCAGAGGAGCATAGTTGAAACAACCAGAGCGCGGCCAGTCGGCCTGCCAGTGTGAATCCCAGTTGCGGTTCAAATCTACCCTGTTGGCGTTCGACCGTCCATAGATGCTGCCAGGATA
Source organism: Acidithiobacillus ferrivorans (assembly GCA_020723125.1). GTDB lineage: Bacteria > Pseudomonadota > Gammaproteobacteria > Acidithiobacillales > Acidithiobacillaceae > Acidithiobacillus > Acidithiobacillus ferrivorans_A. The sequence continues at coordinate 3,006 of DYJM01000126.1, read as the reverse complement.
GTTGCGCGAGCCGTCAGGGTTGAAGTCGGGCAGGAGGTAGAGGGTGATATCAGGCGGTACCGTCAGTATCCCGGCCCGGAGTTCGTCAACCAGCCGCTGAACCAAAGCTGCGGTATTCCATTCGTAGCCGCCGTGGATAGCGCCGATGATCATGCGTACTATGGGGCCGCTGCCGAATCGGACGACCTTCAAATCGCGGCCCTGGACCGATTTGCCGATGCTGAATGCTTCGCCTTCGAGCGGCATAGGCGTTGGGGTAACGGTGGGATCGGGGGTGAGCGTCGGAGAGGTTGTCGGGGTGGGAGAGGTCGCACTCATGGGATCAGGCCCGGTTCCCGTTCGCTCCGGTTGAGGCGGCGCGGTCAGAGGGAGATCGGTTGCCGGAACGGTAGGCCCAGCTCCGGTCGAGGCATCCAGAATTCCCAGGGCGCTTAGGACGAACAAGCCCAATGCAATTCCCACAATCGCGCCCACTCCCAATCCGAAAACGAAACCGGGATCTTTAAAGTCATTTTTCGTTGAACTCATGACTGCTCGCTCCGCCTCTCACGGGCAAAGATAATAACCATTTGAATCTGGCAACAATTCTTTATTCAGACCTTCTTTCACCCAGCCTGTAAAAACCCTGTTGGTGTAGTTGAAATTCGAGTATTCTACAGTGCTGTTCACGCTATATTTTGAGCCTTTGGGGACTTCTACTTCCCACCACCATGCATCCTGACCACATTTTGGGCCATCTATGATGGTGATGTAGTTATCCCAAAACAGGGCGATGATTTCATTGCCATCCGGTCTATCTCGCAGGATGAGCCGGTAGATCGTACAGATGCGCACCGTCTGGCCGATTTCCACGCGTGGGCTCCAACTGACACTGGCGCAGGTCAGATCCCGCTGCGGTTTTTTGGTAGCAGTAGGTTCGGGAGGTCTGTCGGTTGGATAAGGGGTAAGGGTTGGGTAGGGAGTATAGGTTGCTTGGTTGGGTGGCGAGGTCGGTTGGAAGAGCAGCGTATCGGTCGGTGAAGCATAAGCCGGCTCTGTGCTGGATGGCGGCGGGTTGTTATCGCCACCCAATAGAAGATTGCCGATGAAGACCATGGCGGCAATGCCCAGCAATCCCAGGCCTGCCACGACGACGGCAATAACCCAGCCGAAATTCCTTTTAGGTGCCGGTGGGGGCGGAATGGTGTATGTCCGCTGGGCGCTTTCGCCTAATTGATCTACAGTGGCATCTCCGTCATCATCGGGAGCTTGGATTATCGTCGAAGCGGTCTCTTCCATTGCCGCGCCACTGGTTGCCAGCAGGTGTTCCAGAGCGGCCGCGAACACAGCCATATTGGGGTATCGCTCTGCGGGTTCCTTTGCCAAAGCTTTGATCAATACGCTTTCCACCCCCAAAGGCAGGCTGGGGACATATTTTGTGGGCCGCTGCAAGGGTTCGGTGATGTGCTTGATGACCGTCTTCATCGGCGTGTCGGCGGTGAAAGGTTTTTTCCCGGTCACCATTTCGTACAGCACGATACCCAGGGCATAAATATCGGCGCGAGCGTCAATTTTCTCGCCCTTGCCCTGTTCAGGAGCCATATACTCGGGTGTGCCGATGCCGACCCCTGAGTCAGTGAGAGTCTGGCCTTCTTCGGTTTCGAGCAGTTTGGCGATGCCGAAATCGCTCAACACCGGTTCCCCGCTGGCAGTAAACAGGATGTTGGCCGGTTTCACATCCCGGTGAATGATTCCCAACTGGTGAGCATAAGACAGGCCACGCGCAATCGGGAGTAATAACTGTACAGCGTCTCGCCAGGGGATGGGCTGGCCGATCCGGTCCTTGAGTGTGCCTCCAGGTAGATAGTCCATAACGAGATAGGGAGACCCTTCGAAGTCCCCATTATCCAGCACCTTGACGATGCTGCTATGGGATAGTTTGGCCATGGAAATAGCCTCACGATGGAAGCGTTGCAGGATCTTTTTTTGCTGTTCCTCCGGGAAAGCCCCGCGCCGGATGACTTTAATGGCAATATTGCGTTCCAGGTGAGTGTCGTAGGCTTTATACACAAACGCCATACCACCCTGCCCGATCTTCTTATCGATGCGGTAACGGCCAAGCATTTTCCCGATCAGGTTGTCATTCATGGCTTCCCTCCAAAAACGATGAAATCTTCCTTGTTTTATGGCGGCAATCGCAAAATAATCGCCAGCCGATTACTCGGCTTGGAGCGGGATCACCCATCACTACTGGGCGTTTCGGTTGGCAGCGGATATGCCGTACCCCCATTGGCTTCGCAAACATCCGACATCACGCCTCTGAAAATGAGAATTTCACCGGGATAGATCATCCCGAAACCATCTTGCGTGCCATCCTCACGATAAACCTGGCTCATCTCTACACCTAACGTTCTCGCAATTCTTTCCGCAATATCACCCTTTTTGACCACGTAGCGACATTCTACCACCTGCGCTTCCGGCGCGGATGTCTCCGACGGTGTAGGGGACGGCTCTGCCGTTTCGGTAACGACGGCGGGCGGTGGTTCAGTCACGGGCAACTCTGTAGGCTGCGGGACAGAGACTGTGGTGTTGGCCAGCGCGGGGGTTATATTCGGCAGGGCCAGGGTCGGGACGCTGGTCTGGGAGGCGTCTCGAACGATTTTTAACCCGATCCCGGCCATAACGGTGACGGCAGTCAGGGCCACGACCCCGATGGCGAAGGCTGCCAAAATGCGGACCAACTGCGACTTTTCAGCAGCCTTTTTGCCCGCAGGAACGGCTGCCGGTCCGGCTGCGCCTATTTTGACCACCACCACGCTGATATTGTCGCTGCCGCCGCGTTTGTTTGCAAATTCAATCAGCCGCTCGCCGATCTCCGCGGCAGAACCACTGCGCAGGGCTGCGGTCAGGTCTTGGCGGGTGGCGTATTGAGTCAGGCCGTCGGTGCAGAGCAGGAGCAGGTCGCCGGGACGAAGCGGGATGGGCGGGGTGACGTCCACTTCGAGCGCGCCGTCGCTGCCTCCCACG
>DYJM01000125.1 GCA_020723125.1 Acidithiobacillus ferrivorans | reverse complement strand
GCCTATGCCGGGAACATGGGGGACGCTCGGCTGTTTCCCACGGCGATCCAGAAACTGACCGAGCGCTTTACCGCTTTGTGTCGCTCGGCGCGTGGTGTAACCGTCGTGTTCGACAAGGGGAACAACTCTGCCATCAACATCCAGGAGGCGGTGAACGACCGGAAGATGCGTGTCCTCGGGAGTCTGGTTCCAGCCCACGTCCAGGATCTGATGAGGAAGAACCGGCGCAGTTACACTCTTCGGGCGGGGGGATTGCCGGCTTTCACCGTTAAGCGAGAGGTCTTCGGGCTCCCCTGCAGGGTCGTGGTCACCTTCAACGACCGCCTGCACCAGCGTCAGATGACCCGTTTTGACGAGAACCTGGACAAGACGGAGAAAATCTTGAATGAGGAGATCGCGAAGATTCGGCCAAAGGCCAAAAAGCAAGTCATAGAGCAGAGGGCCAGGGCGATCCTCCGCCGGCATCGCAACGGTCGCCTCTTTGAGGTGACCGTGCGGGGACGGCGATTCAAGACGATCACCCTGACGCGGAATGCCGCTTTGATTCAAGCTCGTCGCCAGCGTTTCGGCAAGACCGTCATTTTTTCCACCGACCCCTCGATGACCCCGGAGGAGATGGTGGCGCTCTACCGTAAGCGGGGTCGGATCGAGCGGACGTTTCGCCTGGCCAAGGACCCTGCCGGCATACCGTTCCGGCCCGTTCATGCCTGGACCGATAGCAAGATCCGGGTCTTCGCGTTCATCTGCGTCCTTGCCCTGCTCATTTGGCGGGTCATGCAGTGGAAATTGAAACTGGTTGGGCTGGCAATGTCGGATCGGGTCCTTCGCAAGGAATTGGCGGACATCCGTGAAGCCATCCTGGTTTGGGGGCCTCAAAAGGCCGAATGTCGGCTCTCTGCGTGCTCTTCGATCCAACAAGAGCTCATAACTGCCCTGGGGATCGCGCATTTGGCGCCATCTGGTTAACAAGAGAGCCCGTTACATTACATTGCTACCCTAATATGACTGCCGCACTTACCACGTAACCGTTCAGGTCCCCCCACCCCCGGGGGGGTAGGTAGTTATTGAAAGTGGAGGAGATGTGATACCGCAATGATAGCACCTCAGAAGGTGCGTCAGGAACGGCATCAAGCGACGCCCGCGTCGTTTGGCGGTCTCTGCCGCCGTCATCATGCGCATGACAAACGAAAGGCCTTCTTCGGATCGTGTTCCCATGCTGATCCATCGCCACAACACACCTGGGCGCAGGGCCCGCTCCGAGCTGTTATTGGTAGCATCCAGGCCGTTCTCAGGAAAGAGGAACCAGCTTTTCCACTTTTTCCGAAAACGCATCGAGAAGCCTTGAAGGAAGGGATCCGTGCCGAACTCGCCCCGGGTCAGCAACTTCCCCATGCGCTGTTTTACCGGTTGCAATGCCTCCCACAGCTGCCATGCCGAGAGCAAGCCCGCCTTCGCCTGCTGGACCACGAGAAACAAACTGGCGAGAATGGCCAAGCCCCGCGTGCCAAACTCGGCGCGTTCCGCAACCGTGCTCTCAGCCAGATTTTCAAAATCCCGCTTGAGGTGAGCCGCGCATCGCCCATGCTGGTCTTCGGGGATGAAGTCGTAGACAGCGTATCCATCGGTCATGGTCAAACCAACCGGGTCCTTCCCAAGAAGGGCAACCGCCGCTTGGCGACTCCGGGTCGGCAGAATGGCGTAGAATGCCGCCGCCTCGGTGGCGATCGTCCACAGGTATTCCCGTTTCCCGGCGTGTTTCCATCCAGTCTCGTCCATCCCCTTGACCGGAGCAACCCGGACCTCCTGATAGACGCAGGCCGTCGAATACTGAAGGCTCTCCGCCACTTTGGGACGGATACCCCACAAGGTTGCCCGGGAGACCGGAGTGTCGAAAACCTCGGTGAAGAAGCTGGCAATCTTGGAGATAGAGGTGTGGCACACCCCGTTCATGAAGACCGCAACCGCTTGAAGCCGGGGACCGAGGCATTGATCTTCGCCGGAAGCCGGGACAGCCCGATTCCGGTGGCCACAAAGCGGGCAATTACACTCCCAATACTCACGTTGAACCACCTCTGTGGGCTTTTCGACAAGTTCCCGCTGCTGCTTGATGAGGGGGGTCCCCACAAGAGGCGCGTCGTTGGGAATCGCAGTGCCACACCGGTTGCAAAAGCCAGGCCGCCGCACTTCCACACGATCGGGCTTTTCCAAGGGGCGGGAGGCACCCAAGTGGCCCTCCTGGCCACCAGGCCGTTTTCCAGACCGGCGTTTCCGCTTCTTTTTCTGGTCAGGAGGATCCTGGGAGGGTGGAATCGAGGAATTCCGGGAGTTTCTCTTCATCCGATGGAGGAGATACTCGAGGTATTCCTCGAGCGCATCGATATATGCCAGCACTTCCCCGGGAAGGCCTTCGCGGCTTTCCTTGGGAAGTTTTGGTGGCAGAGCCCTTCGTTTTTTCTTCGCACCTTCCACGACCTTATTATACGTTTAGGCTGCTATACTGTACAGGGGGGGGCCTGAACGGTTACGGATATGATGCCCGTCCGGGTTTCCAGCCTCGTCGACATAAACCACGCATGTACCCATATGGTCTCCTAACATAAAAAGCGACCCTAAGGGGGGTCGCTTGGCTGTGCTTGCGCTTTCGCTACATGCTTTTGGCATGATTCAAGCACAATTAAAATCTACTCTAGAGGAAGCCGTTTGTCAAATGTGGCTTTTAGGTGGAAACGAAACTCAGGTAAGCACCGCAGATGGTCCCAAGCGACTGCAAGGGTTCCTTGCATTGGTCGTCTCTTGCGCATCCTGCACGGCGGGGCGTTGCGCAAACCAGGGTTTTTGGAACGCCAGATGGCCCCCGGTAGCACGAATGTTGGGGTTACCACACGTCACTTCGTCCGGTGATCGAGGAGACTCAACCCGCTTTCGCCCTGGATTGGAGCCACTTCTTGAATGAAGCCTGGCTTTCTCCCGAGGGACGTCCCGCAAACAAGCCTTCGACGCTGATATCCTCGTCGATGCCTTCCCAATGGATGCCCATCCCTTGCCCGATGAGGCGCCAATTGGCCCGCTCGGCGGGGGTCGCATGTTCGAGGCGGGGAAACCAGGCCAGGGGGACGGAAATGGTCCGCCCATCCTGGAGATCGACGGAGAGGGTATCTTCCGTGACGGTGACCCCGGTTGCTTCGAGGACGTTCAGCTCAATGGCCAAAATAGCCATGCCATGCCTCCAGGAGAAAGGTGCTGTGCTCTTCTATCAGAACTTTGATGCGGCGAAGTTCCATACGGTCGAATCTGCCACTGCGCTGCAATCGAACAGGATCGAGCCAAAACTTGGCAACCCGATCATCACGTTCGATGTGGACATGGGGAGGCTCGTTCCAATCCCCCGCAAAAAAGAAAAACCGATAAGGCCCAGACTTGAGAACGGTTGGCATCCAGCCCCCTCCCCTTCCATCATAGGCAATCCCAGCGGAAAATTCCAGGAGGTTCTGGGTTCTGTGGTTCTGGGGACATGATACCGAATTTGGTGGCCGAGGATTCGAAGTGGGGGCTACATTCCAGGTAGCTCGGGCTGAGGTTCACGGGAGACCGGACTCGGTTTTGGACCTGATTTGCCTGGGCGGAACGAATGTCCGACACGCCGTTCGATTTCTCGAAAAAACGCATCTTTGCCCAAGGGCCGGGCGGTGCGGATATGCAACCATGATAGTTTCATGGGGAATGGTGGCTTCATCCTGTCGGAGAGGCTCTTC
>DYJM01000124.1 GCA_020723125.1 Acidithiobacillus ferrivorans | reverse complement strand
GGATACTATTTGGTGATCTGGTGGCTGGGACGAGGTTAAACTAAAGGAAGATAAAGGCGGTCAGACACGCCGTTGTTCGCTAATCAAATCAATGGAGAAAAGTTTTATTCTCATTAGGAATTAATATGGAGAAAACCCATTTGCAAGCCCGTTATCGGCGAATTATGGCGTTTTTTTCACGCCAATTAGCCTTGTTCATCTATTGGGAATTCATCTTACCCCGTTTGGGATTGCGAAGGCTAAGCCGGCGTAATCGTTCTCGTCGGTTGCAAAAGGCAGCAGCGGAATTTCGACAATTGGCAGTTCAACTTGGTGGGGTGATGATTAAGGTGGGACAATTTCTTTCAGCTCGGTTAGATGTCCTGCCGGCTGAAATCACCGATGAGCTAGCCGGTTTGCAAGATGAAGTCCCCCCAGAAGATTTTGAGGCGATTAAACAGTTGGCTGAAAGGGAACTTGAGGCGCCTTTGGAAGAAAAATTCGCTCAATTTGACCCTGTTCCCATTGCGGCAGCATCTCTCGGTCAGGTTCACCGAGCCCGCTTACCCATCGAGGTGGGGGAGAATGTATCATTTCGTCAGGTTGTTGTGAAAATACAGCGGCCGTATATCGAGCAATTGATTGAAGTTGATTTAGCGGCTTTACGCCGGGTCGGGGGATGGCTACAGCGTTACGAACCGATCCGTAAGAGAGTCAACATTCCAGCCCTGATAGAAGAGTTTTCCGAGACCATTCGGCAAGAGATTGATTACTATGCTGAAGGACAAAATGCGGAAAAATTTGCCCTTCATTTTGCCGACCAAAAACGTGTCCATGTGCCACGGGTGGTTTGGGAGTTGACTCGCCGGCGTGTTTTGACCCTGGAAGATGTATTTGCGATCAAGATCACCGATTATGATGCAATTAGCGCAGCTGGAATTGAGCGTTCGGAAGTGGCTGAGGAGCTGCTAGCCACTTATCTCAAGCAAATTTTCGAAGATGGCTTTTTTCATGCTGACCCCCATCCAGGGAACTTATTCGTGACTCCGCTGAATGATAAGGATGACTTGCCCTGGCAGTTGACTTTTGTTGATTTTGGTATGGTTGGGGTGGTTCCCAACGATTTACGCGCTGGTTTACGCGAATTGTTGATTGCAGTGGGTACACGCGATGCAAAACGAATGATCCGAGCTCTTCAAATGATGAATGTGCTTTTGCCAGGCGCCGATCTAAAACTGATTGAAGAAGCTGAAACTCAACTCTTTGATCGTTTTGGGGGGATGTCCATGCAAGACCTCAGGAAAATCAGTCATGCCGAAATGCATCAATTTGCCCGCCAGTTTCGCCAGCTAATGTACGAGATGCCTTTTCAACTGCCGCATAATTTACTTTTGTTAGGAAGAACGGTAGCGATTTTATCGGGTATGTGTACGGGATTAGATCCCGATTTTAATGTATGGCAGCAATTAGAGCCTTATGCGCAAAAGCTGATCGCCAGCGAAGCAACCAGCAATCGGAGCATGTGGGTTGATGAATTAAGCGAGATGGCTCGGGTGATGTTAGCGCTGCCTAGCCAGGTAAGTCGTGTTTTTGAGTTATTGGAACGAGGGTAACTACCTACCCTCACCCTAACCCTTATCATCCCCGCCTGGGGCTCCCATAGGGAGGGGAAACAGATGCGGAAAACGGATTTTCCTGCCGAAAACCACAAAATTACCCATTTCTGCTCCTCTCTCCCCATGAGAGAGGGGCTGGGATGAGCGTGGGTAGGCGGTGACGCTGAATCCTGATTTTTAAAAACGCCCCCTAATTCTGCCGAAGAGACTCTCGCATGTTCAGGCAACATCAATGTTGCCCTACGAAGGAATACGTAAGGTGAGTTACTCATCCGCGATTTTGATCAACACGGCGCGAACCACTATGCGGTAGCGGTATTGCTTCGTAATCGGATCGTACTCGCGGCAGGTGATGAGAGTAAGCCAGGGAAATTCCTCATGTTGCAGCGGAGAAAGCGCGTAGGGCGATACCTGCCGCGTTTGACGGATTTCGTAAATATAACGCTGCCCGCCAAGATGGACGATGATTTGATCGCCCCAGCGCAAGTTGCCCAAATTCACGAAGGGTCCAGGTTGACCATCCGGCAGATACACATGGGCCGTGAGCACCGAGTTGCCAGCATGGGTGGGATAAGCAGTTCCTTCCAGCCAGCCAGCCTGATTCCACAACCAGGTTAGGTCCCACTCTTTGCCCTTGGCGGGAATGCCCACAATGGGCATCTTCACGTCCAGTTTGGGAATCTCCAGCCACAAGTCGCTTAAATCCGCATAGGCTTTTTCGGCTAGCTGAAACGGGATTTTCGTGACCACATCCGGCGCAAAGCCGGTTTCAGGCAGGCGACTCGGCACAGTGATCATCACACTAGCGGAGACTCCATAGTTATTCACATCGCTTAACGGGTCATAATAGCGCTCAGTAGAGAGGTCGTTGTAGGGGGATTGCGGCGCGCTCACGTCATCGGGCAAGCTGCTCCATTTCAGCGAGGCTTTATTGGTGACAGATTGCCCTGGATTGAGGCTGCCCAAGGTTGCTTGGAATTGAACGACCGCTTCGGTGCGCGTCGGACCAGTTAGCAAGGGGAAAGTCGGCCATCTCACACGCAGGGTGGGGGCAGCCGAATCGTCGGTCACGCCGCCGGCAGGTCCGCTGATGATCATAAGCGAACCGGGAACGTAAGTCAGGCCGGAGGGCAGTACGTCGGTGAGGACAACATCGAAGGCATCCACGTTGCTGAGGTTGGTGTGGCGCAATGTCAGCTTATAGGTGATGATGGAGCCGGGCAGAGCCACCGTGCGATCGGCCTCTTTGGTCAATTCGAAGTCCGGCTCGACAATGGTGACATTGGGTGCAGAGGCGGAGAGATTGCCGCTATCCCAGACAAGGGCCGCGTTGTTGTTCAGTGAGACGCCATCCTGATTCTCCAGGCTATCCAGTACAGCAACGGTATAGCGCATGGTCACCGTGCCATTCTCCGCGCCGCTGTTGCTAACATTACCCAAAGTGAAGATAATACGGCGGCCGGGGTCGGCGGGATTGGTACTGCTGGGCGGTTCAGTCTGGATCGTGGGGTTGAGCGGGTCATTGCAGGCATCGCCGAAGCCGCCGGGCAGGGTGGTGGTGATTACGGCGGTGGAGGGCGTGATGCTCACGCAGTCCACAAATGCCAAGCCGCTGTCGAGGGTGTCGGTCAGGATCAGGTTCGCCATCGTACCCCCGGCGGGCACGGTGAAGGTCACATCGTAGGTGAGGATTTCCCCGATGGCTACATAGGGTTCGCCGGTGAAGGTCTGGTTGGTTCCCACCAGGCTCTTGGTCAGGTCGCCGGTGCCTGTAGTCAGAACGCGGTCCGTGTCCGTAGCGGCATTGTCGTCGGGAGTAGGGTCGGTGACGCCGCCGGGCGGGGAGACGGTGACAGTGTTGGTCAAGTCACCGCTCGCCGATGAGGCAATTTGCGCGGTGACGGTATAGGTTATGGAGGAGCCGGCGGGAAGGTCCACGGTGTCGGAGAAGTCGGCGGTGCTGTCGGCTACGCCGTCACAGCCAGTGGCACCGCCCGTCGCCCCCGTGCATACCCAGGTCCACAAGGTGATTTGGGCGGGTTTGGCATCGCTCACCGTGACGCCTAAGACATCGCTGGGACCGGCGTTGGTCACGGTGATGGTGTAAGTCACCGTGACGCCAGGCGCGACCACCGTCAGGCCATCATCTTTGATGACAGACAGGTCGGCCTGGAAGTTGGCAGTGTCGGTGTCGCTGGCGGCATTGTC
>DYJM01000028.1:14657-23696 GCA_020723125.1 Acidithiobacillus ferrivorans | reverse complement strand
AAACAAAAAATAACGCCATCATACACGGAAAGAACTGGTCGCGAATACTCCGAAAGAAGCTACAGCCACTGCTGATGCCTTGAAGTCCCTTAAACAAACCGGAAAACGGCCATGGGTCGCGAGGCTTTTTGCTCCAATGCCCCTTGCCGGAAGGTTTTAGTGCTGACCATCCAGAGAACGGCCAATCTGCTTCCAACGAATGGACCAGTCTTCTGCATCCCAGGAAAACCACACAAACATGGCCTTACCGACAATATTGCGCTCTGGCACTACACCCCAGAAACGACTGTCATTACTGTTGTCTCGGTCATCTCCCATCACGAAATAGGAATGGGGGGGGACCTTATAGGGACCAAAATCCATATGGGCTTCCGGCGTATCAAATTCAATAATGTGAAAATGGTGGCCACCCAATTCCTGGGCATATTCCTTGGTGGGGATGACCATGCCTTCGGCACCCTGTCCTTCTGGACGATAATCAAAATTCCCGATGAATTTTTGCGGGATCAGTTTGCCGTTGATGTAGAGGTCATTACCCTTCACCTCAATCGTATCGCCAGGAAGACCGATGACCCGTTTGATATAATCAATGCGAGGATTTTTGGGATAACGAAACACCATGATATCCCCGGCTTCCACCGGGCTGCCCTGGGTTAACTGGGTATGAATCAGGGGTAATCGCAAACCCCACTGAAATTTATTGACTAAAACAAAATCACCAACCCGAAGGGTCGGTATCATCGAACCCGAAGGTATTTGAAATGGTTCAAACAGAAAGGAACGAATCAAAAACACAACGAGCAGCACCGGAAAAAAACTTCGGGCATATTCCACAATGAGGGACTCACGGGTGTCCTTGTCGCGCCTGCGCCGCAGAAAAACAATATCTACCAGCCAGATCAGACCAGATAACAGCACCGCCAGAAACAATCCCAAAGTAAAATCCATTGACGTTTTTCCTTCCTTTTTTAGCGCTTATCGCTCTTGAGTACCGCCAGAAAAGCTTCTTGCGGAATTTCCACATGCCCAACCTGTTTCATGCGCTTTTTACCCTCTTTCTGCTTCTCCAGCAATTTTCGTTTGCGGGTAATATCTCCACCATAACATTTGGCAAGAACATTTTTACGCATTGCCTTGACGGATTCACGGGCAATAATACGGGCACCAATCGCCGCTTGTATGGCCACTTCGAACATTTGTCGGGGAATAAGTTCACGTAAACGGGTAACCAGCTCACGCCCGCGACGCTCGGAAACATCGCGATGGACAATCCAGGACAGGGCGTCCAGCTTTTCGCCATTAATCAAAATATCCATTTTAACCAGTGGCCCGCTTTCAAAACGGGCAAACTCGTAATCCATGGAGGCGTAACCGCGACTGACTGATTTCAAACGATCAAAAAAGTCCAGGACCACCTCATTATGGGGCAAGTCATAACGCAACATCACCTGCCCCCCCGTAAACTGCATGTTTTTCTGCTGACCACGCCGTTCTTCGCACAAGGCAATCACCGGACCCAGATAGCTTTCCGGTACCAGAATATTGGCGCTGATTACCGGTTCCTGAAAATCAGCGATTTTCTGGACGGGGGGTAATTCTGCGGGATTGGAGATTTTCAGGGTCTGCCCATCGGTGGTAATCACCTGATAAACCACGGTGGGTGCGGTGCTGATGAGTTCAAGCTGATATTCCCGTTCCAGGCGTTCCTGAACAATTTCCATATGGAGCAAGCCAAGAAAACCGCAACGGAAACCAAAACCCAGGGCCTGCGAAGTTTCAGGTTCAAATTGCAGGGCCGCATCATTCAAGCGCAATTTCTGCAAGGCTTCACGAAAATCCTCATAATCCGCTGCATCTACCGGATACAAGCCGGTAAACACTTGTGGTTGCACTTCACGAAACCCCGGCAAAGCCTGGGATGCCGGGTGATCCTGATCAGTCAGGGTGTCGCCGACCTTTGCACCTTCGATACTTTTGACCCCGGCAATCACAAAACCCACGGCCCCCGTTTCCAGTGCCGGCACAATGAGCGACTTTGGAGTAAAAACGCCCACTTTTTCAACCACATAATTTTTCTGACCGACCATGGTGACAATCCGCTGACCGGGCCGGATGGAGCCATTCATGACCCGCACCAGCACCACGGTACCCAGATAATTATCAAACCAGGAGTCGATGATGAGCGCCTGCAAGGGTGCGTTGGCATCGCCTTGAGGAGCCGGAATCCGTTCAACCACTTTTTCGAGGATCTCACGAATACCGATGCCTTCCTTGGCGCTGGCCTCGATGGCGTCATCGGCGGGGAGTCCGACAATTTCCTCAATTTCCGTACGTACCCGGGCCGGATCTGCCGCTGGCAGATCAATTTTATTGAGTACCGGAACAATTTCGAGATCGTGCTCCAAAGCCGTGTAGCAATTGGCCACACTTTGGGCTTCCACCCCCTGGGAGGCATCCACCACCAGCAAAGCCCCTTCACAGGCCGCCAGGGAGCGGCTCACTTCATAGGAAAAATCCACATGGCCGGGAGTATCAATCAAATTGAATTGATATTCCTGCCCGTCCCTGGCCTTGAATTGCAGGCGTACACTTTGCGCCTTGATGGTGATGCCCCGTTCTTTTTCAATATCCATGGTATCCAGTACCTGACTGGACATTTCCCGCTCGGTCAGAGCACCACACAGGCGGATAAACTGATCGGCCAGCGTGGATTTACCGTGGTCCACATGGGCAATGATGGAAAAATTACGAATATGTTGCTGCGCAGTCATATACCCTTAAATCCCTGACAACCTGACAGGTCTCACTGTCCTGCTCGACACCATAACAAAAAGGGCTGGCACATACACCAGCCCCGGACGATTTCTCCAGGCTTCAGCGCGGAAGTGAAAGCACTATATAGAAGCTACCGCCACCCCGACGTAGCAGTACGGGAACTGGCTGCCCGGCAGGCAGGGAAGCTACCAGCTTTTGCAATGTACTGACGTTATTGACGGGCTGTTGCGCCACCTGAAGTATCACGTCTCCCGGGCGAATGCCCGCTTCTGCCGCAACACCCGGCGCGACTCCCAAAACCAGCACGCCGGTATTGATATCCAGTTGTCTGCGGGCCTCTGCCGTCAACGGACCCACTTCAATATGCAGTCGCCTGATTTCACCTCTCTGGGTTTGCACACCGGGAGTGCCGGTATTGTCAGGTGTCTTGTCCATGTCTCCAGGCAAACTTTCCACCACAACATTGAGTGTCATCGGTTTACCATCACGGATGATCCCCAGCTTGGCCTTGAATCCCGCAGGCAGCGCTCCAACCATGGGCGGCAACTGGCCCGAGTTGTAGATGGCATGACCGTCAAAGGAAACAATCACGTCACCGGGCCGCAAACCCGCCTTGGCGGCCGGGCCATCGGGCACCACCTGGGACACCAGAGCCCCTATCGGTTCTTTCATGTGGAAGGATTTGGCGAGATCCATGCTGACATCCTGAATCATCACGCCCAGCCAGCCGAAATGCACCTTCTGATGCAGCTTGAGTTGTTTGACCGCATCCATGGCCACATTGATGGGGATCGAAAAAGATAAACCCATGTAACCGCCACTGTTGGTATAAATCTGGTCATTGATACCGATGACCTGACCACGCATGTTGAATAATGGACCACCGGAATTGCCCGGATTGATGGGCACATCGGTCTGGATGAAGGGAATATAGGGATCATCCGGCAATGGCCGGGCAGTAGCACTGACGACCCCCTGAGTCACGCTGTTCTCAAAACCAAAAGGAGAACCTACAGCCAGTACCCACTGCCCCACTTCGAGCTTGCTGGAATCACCAACCTGAACCGTCGGCAGATTATTGGCATCAATTTTAAGCAGGGCCACATCCATACGGGTAGACAAGCCCACCAGATGCGCCTTGTACTGGTGATGATTGGTGAGACTGACGATGATTTTCTGGGCACCCTTGACCACGTGCGCAGCAGTGACAATGTAACCGTCCGGGCTGACAATAAAGCCGGAACCCAGCGATTGGACCTGATATTTCTGTCCCGGGGCAGCATCAGCGCCCTGATCACTACCCGGTTGACCCGGCGCACCAAAAAAGGGAGCAAAAAACTGGTTCAGGGGCGAGTTAGGCGGGAACGGAGAACCAGCACCATGCGCCGTCTTGGTTTCTGTCGTACTGATATTCACAACAGCCGGCCCGAATTGCTTCACAATAGGGGTGAAGTCAGGAAGCGCAACCATTGACGCCTGCGTTGGGGCCGCAACAGCCGCAACTGGAAGCATTCCACCCACACTCAAAGCAAATCCTACACAAAGCGCCACCATTGGGCGCTGTCTACGCAGCACACGATTACTCACAGTACACTCCCTCCCAACCACGATTTCTCACTTATGCGGATACCCTGCTTATCATCTCGGTATCCGGGCATGTTGGCAACAATTTGCCGTCGATTTTTTAGGGATAGCCGCCAGCCGGATTATAATTGGAAAAATTGCTGATGCCCGTTGCCGGGCTATAAACAGTATGTTGCAGCCCAGCAGCGTTTGGATAATAGGCTGATTCTGAAACCGGCAGATAGTTACTATGTCCTGGAATCCAGAGCCGCTTGATATCGCGCTGAATCATCAAATCCGGCCCCGACGCCTGAACATTGAAATCGGCAACGGGGCGGAGATGAAACACCTCAGGACCACTCTGGGTGCCGCTTGACAATGCCGTTCGCTGATAATGGGCGAGATTTGCATGATCACCTTGTCCTTCAGTCAACGTATTGCGTGGTAACAAGCCTACCAAGGTAACCGACACTACCAGCACGGCTGCCACTGAACCGGCTTTCATCCAGAAAGGACTGATGGGACTCCGTGACGCAGCGGCACGAGGAGCCAGGATACTGGGCTCATCGGCTATTTGTGCGGCCACGCGATCGGCAAATCCGGCAGAAGCCCACTGCGTCCCGGCGCGATCATTTTGCAGCAGAAAAGAAACCCAGTACTGGTTTTCCCAGGCATCACGAAGGCCCTGCTCACTTTGCAAACGGGCAGCCATACGATTCGCCTGCAAGGGACCCATTTCGCCTTCCATGAAGGCCATCAGCTCTTTTTTTGTTTGTTCGTTCATGACTGTTCCTGATCTAACAAAGGTGCCAAAACCTTGGCAATGGCCTCACGAGCCCTGAAAATACGGGATCTCACAGTACCCACCGGACACTCCATAACCTGCGCAATTTCGTCATAACTGAGTCCTTCAAATTCCCTCAGGGTCACTGCGGTACGCAAATCTTCCGGTAATTCCGACAAAGCACCATCAATATGCTCAGCCAACTCCTTACTGAGCAAAACGCCTTCAGGCGTATCGTACTCCCTTAGTCCATCGGCACCGGCAAATTGTTCCGCATCTTCGGTTTCGGCATCCACAATAGCCACCTGCCGACCCTGGGCGACCAGGTGATTTTTCGCAGTATTGACGGCAATACGATATAACCAGGTATAAAATGCGCTATCCCCGCGAAAATTCTTCAGTGCCCGATAGGCTTTGACAAAGGCTTCCTGGGCCACATCTTCCGCTTCTTCCGGAGTGCGCACAAAACGGCCCACCAGGGCGACCACCTTGTGTTGATATTTGCGAACCAGAAGGTCAAATGCCCCTTTCTCGCCTTTTTGCACCCGCTGAACGAGGAGCAGGTCACTGGACACACCACTTCCCAGCGCACCACTTGTGCCGCGTCCACTTGTTTTACTCATTCGGCCTTCCTTTATGGTTCCGGTGCCGTTCTTCACCTTGTTAGCGCGTCATCGTATCATGAGCAGCGCGTTTTCTTGCAACGACTGCATACTATTTCCCATAGGACGATGAATGCCCGCTTTCGATTTTTTAATTATAGGCTCCGGCACCGCTGGCTTGAGCGCAGCACTGGGGCTTGCCCGCCTGGGTAGCGTGGGTATTCTCAGCAAGGATCAGGCGGCTATTTCGGCCAGCGACTGGGCCCAGGGAGGGATGGCTGCCGTCATGGATTTCACCCGGGACAGCATCACCATGCATGTTGAAGACACCTTGGGTGCCGGTGCGGGTCTCTGCCACCCGGCGGCGGTGTCACGGATTATTCGTGCCGGACCAGCGGCGGCACAACAGCTTATCAGCTGGGGTGTGCCATTTGATCAGCAGGCGTCTGGTGAATGGCATTTGACTCGCGAAGGGGGGCATCGGGTGCGCCGGGTTCTGCACCGGGCGGATACCACCGGCCATGCCATTGAAAGCGCCCTTTTGGCACAACTGCGTCAGCATCCTGAAATCAGCCTGATGGAAAATCACTTTGTCACTGATTTATGGCTACAGGACGGTTCCTGTCAGGGAGCCTGGGTCCTTGGAAACGGGTCCAGCATGCCGGAATTATGGACGGCACGGGCTGTCATACTGGCCAGCGGTGGAGCGGGTCAACTGTACCTGCATACCAGTAATCCACTGGTAGCTACAGGAGACGGGTTGGCCCTGGCTTACCGGGCCGGGGCTGAAATCGCCAACCTTGAATTTATCCAGTTTCATCCAACCACCCTTTATGATCCGGATGACACACCCTTTTTACTTTCGGAAGCCTTGCGCGGTGAGGGGGCCCTGCTCCGTCTTCCCGATGGCCGGACTTTTTTGGAGCAGTACGACCCTCGTGCCGAACTGGCTCCCAGAGATATAGTGGCCCGCGCCATTGATGCCGAAATGAAAAAAAATCAACTCGCCTATGTCACTCTGGATATCAGTGCGCAGCCCGGTGAAAGGATCCGTCAACATTTTCCGGCGATATACGCCCATTGTCTTGAACACGGCCACGATTTGACGCGTGAACCCATTCCGGTAGTGCCCGCCGCTCACTACACCTGCGGCGGGATTGTTGTGGATCAGTCAGGACGCAGCACGGTGCCCGGGTTATTTGCTGCTGGAGAAGTCAGTTCCACGGGCCTGCACGGTGCCAACCGCCTGGCCAGCAATTCCCTGCTGGAATGTGTGGTTGGCGCGGCGAGTATTGTCGAAACTCTGGAGGGTTTGGCGCAACTTCCAGAAAAGCCGGACAGCAGCCTGCATGCCTGCCCACCTTCAACGACTCGTGACCGCACTATTGACAAGGACCATATCGAGACGCTGCGCCACGACATTCAGAAACTGATGTGGCAAAGCGGCGGCATCATTCGCAACGATCGGGATATGCAACAGGCCATTGAGCGACTGGAAAGCATGCGAAACCAGATTGGCGACGTTGCGGGCGTATCCAGGGCGTATCAGGAATTGCGCAACATGCGCCAGAATGCGGAAATTCTGCTGCGTTCTGCGTTGTTTCGGCGTGAATCCCGAGGCTGTCACTATAATAGCGATCATCCTGACACCCACAACAATCCTCAGGATATGATCAGCCAGCGCGACCGGGAACAGCCTTACGCTCGGCCCATACCTGCCGCAGATGCAGACGCCACAAGCGCCAGACAGCATCCCTGACCGGAAAAACACCAATCAGCGTGTATTTTTGCTTGTGGGTGCCGCGCAACGTCAGCACGCCCAACCGGGGATGCAGAAAGGGCCACGCCTGCAGCCGCACCTGTACCTGTTCGCCATTGCCCAACTGCAGCAGATACTGATTCTCGGGCCCCGACATCAAGGCAATAGGTAGCGCCATCTGCCTCTGTGTTGACCAGGGACAAAACCACAATGTCCAGATAATCACCAGCAATAACAGAGCCATCCCAAAACGGAAATTATCCAGCATGCTCAAAAATGCGCAGAGTCCCGCCAAACAGCAGGACAGACTGTGTAGCAGTGCCTGCTGCTGAACGCTCCCACAGGAAAGGGGAGGAAGTACTTTGTCCCCGGCAGCCATCGCGCTATCATCGGAGCCTGCTGGTAGTAGCCATCGGGAGTTTTTATTCATGTCATCAGCCGCCATCCAATTTTCCCTCCTGAGTAGCGAACTGGGGCTTATTCATGCCTATGGCGCGGAGGCCGAAAAATTTCTGCAGGGCCAATTCTCCAATGATCTGCGCAGCCTGACCAGTGCCGGCCAGGGACAGTGGAGCAGTTACAGTACGGCCAAAGGGCGGATGATTGCCAATTTTTATGTGCAACGCACCGGGGACCAGTTCTGGTTAAGCCTCTCCAGCAGCCTGGTTGATGTGCTTGCAGAACGCCTGCGCAAATTTCGGATGATGGCCAAGCTGGACATTGAAAATGCCGAACCCGATTACGCAATAATGGCTATTTATGGGGCCGGCGCGGGAGACCTGCTGAGCAAGGTTTTGGAATGTGCAATACCTGAACTTGAAAATGAGGGTGTCGCCCGGGATGATTGGCTCCTGACCCGCCTGCCCTGGGCAAATCTGGAAATATTTCAGCTGATCGCCCCACGCAAAAAACTGGCTGATCTGACGCATCTCTTAAGCCAATCGGGTGGACAGGAAGCGCCTATCGAACAATGGCGTTTGGCCGCCATCCAGGCGGGCGTGGCTTACATCAGCCTGGATACCACCGAAAAAGTAATCCCGCAAGAACTGAATCTGGAGGTGCTGGGCGGCATCAATTTCAAGAAGGGTTGCTATCCGGGTCAGGAAATTGTTGCGCGTTCTCATTATCTGGGCAAACTTAAAAACCAGATGTATGGAGTCAGCGCCCATCAGCCCTTGCAGGCTGGCGACGAAATATTTGCGGAAAGCATGGGGGAACAAAGCATTGGGCTGATCATCAATGCCGCAGAATCCGCTTCCGGTCAGTATGCGGCACTGGCGGTCCTGCGTGCCGCCAATGCAGGAGAAATGCTCAGGGTCGGAGCCTTGGACGGCGCAGAAGTACATGTGCAGAAACTGCCTTATACCCTTCCTCTGGACATGCCCAAAGAGGCCTGAGCATGTGGGGGATTGTCGCGGGACTGGTCAGTTATCCGGCTGAGCGGCGGCAGTCAGTACCAGCGAACCCGACGGTATAACGCTTTACGCCGACGCTCCTTGCTGAAAAGTGGCGAAATGGCTGAGATGTCCGCCCTGTTTCAGCAACTCGGCAAATGT
>DYJM01000028.1:0-14557 GCA_020723125.1 Acidithiobacillus ferrivorans | reverse complement strand
GAAAAGTGGCGAAATGGCTGAGATGTCCGCCCTGTTTCAGCAACTCGGCAAATGTTCCCGACTCCACTACCCGCCCTTCGTCCATGATAAATACCTGATCCATCTGCTCCAGACCAAGCAATCGGTGGGTAATGTAAAGAACCGTGCGGCCTTGCATCAGGGGCTGCAAATCGCGCAGAAATTCCATTTCAGTAAGCGGATCAAGGCCCTCAGTGGGTTCATCCAATACCAGCCAAGGGGCATTTTTGAGGATGGCACGGGCAATGGCCACCCGCCGTCCCTGCCCACCGGACAATTTCACACCGCCTTCACCGACAATGGTATCCAGCCCATCGGGCTGACTCCGCACAAAGTCATCCAGTTGCGCCGCCGCCAGCGCCGCCCAGAGTTCGTCTTCTTCCGCATCGCCCTTGGCCACCAGCAAATTATCGCGAATGGTGGTGTGAAACAAATAGGAGCGCTGCGAAACCACCGCAAAATACTCGCGCAGGTCATTGGCAGGGAAGTTTTTCAGTTCATGCCCGCCGAATTGGGCCGAACCACTTTGATAATCATAAAAACGCAGCAACAGATTGGCGATACTGCTTTTTCCGGCCCCCGTAGCCCCCAATATCGCCACCTTGCTGCCCGCAACAATATGAAGATCCAAGCCTGCCAGGGCATCCTGTTGCCCGCCGGGATAGCGCAAATGCACATCCTTCAGCAGCAAATCAGGCTGTTGCAGCTTGGGCGCCGGGCCACTGGCATCGGGAAAGGGCAAGGCGCTGTCTGCCACCGAGAAAATCCGTCGGGCTGCCTGCCGGGTCTGGCCCAGAAACTGAAAAGCCAGGGGCAAGGCGACAATGGCTTCAAAGGAACCCATTACCCCCAAGGCAAACATGGGTAAATCGGAAGGCCCGAGATGGCCGCCGTGGATCAGGGGGATGGCCAGAATCAAAATCACCCAGATCGCCAGATTGCCCATAAAACTCATGCCCGCAGTGCCCAGCCCGCTGATTTGCGCCATTTTCGCCTGTCTCTGCAAAATGGCCTCATTGAGGGAATGACTGCGACGCAAGATTTCGGGACCGGCCCCGTAAGTGAGCAACTCGCCCATACCTTGCATGCCGTCTACAATCTGGACCCGATAATCCGATTGCAAATCCGTCATTTCCGCTCCACTGCGGGCACCCAGACGCTCAGCTACAAACGGCAGGACCAGGCCGGAAACAGCCAGGAACAAAAACAGGGCAATCGCCAGGCGCCAGGAGAAAAAAGCAAAAAAACCGGACATCAGCACAGTAGCCATTCCGGCTACCAGAAATGGCGTAAATACCCGCAAATAAAAGTTGTTCAGGGTGTCTATGTCGGCGACCAGACGGGACAGGATGTCTCCTGAGCGATAGCCCTGCAATCCGGCCGGGGCCAGAGGCTCCAGACGGCTGTAAAACCAAGTGCGCAGTTGTGCCAGCAGCCGGAAGGTGGCCTCGTGGGTAATCACTCGCTCCAGCCAGCGGGAAATCACCCGGGTCGTGGCAAAAGCCCGAACTCCGGCAGCGGGCAGGAAAAAATTGTATAAATTGAGCGTGGCGTAACCACCCAAGCCCGCCAATGCCGCACTGGCCAGAAACCAACCGGAAAGCGCCAGCAACCCAAAGTTGGACAATATGGTGAGCAGCGCCAGAAAAGCGCCACTCAACATCCAGAACTTGTAAGGGAAAAACAGTTTTAAAAGACGAACATAATCAGACATGGGTTTCCCCCCGGTAGGCAGCAACCATACGGGCATACACCCCGCCCGCTGCAAGCAGCTCCTGGTGACTTCCACTTTCGGCCACCCGGCCTGCATCCATGACAATAATATGATCAGCCCGTTCCGCCGTGGCCAGACGATGGGCGATGACTATCGCGGTGCGCCCTGTAATCAACTTTTGCATGGCATCCAGCACCAGTGATTCATTTTCCATATCGAGATTGGCAGTGGCTTCATCCAGTATGAAAAGTGGTGGGTTTTTAAGAAAAGCCCGCGCCAGCGCTATGCGCTGGATTTGTCCGCCCGAAAGCCCCTGGCCTAAATCGCCGATCATCGTCTCAAAACCATCAGGCAGGTTTTCAATGAACTCCAGTGCGTGGGCATTTCGCGCAGCTTCCCGCAGCGCTGCCAGATCAGCATCCGGGCGGCCGATCCGGATATTATCCCCCAGACTGCCATGGAAAAGGCGGGGATTTTGCGGCACCCAGGCCAGTTGCTTCCACCAGAGTTCCGGCTCTATGGCGTTCAGCGGCATCTGCCCATTGACGAGAATTTCGCCCGCACTGGCTTGCACAAAACCCAGCAAGGCACTGGCCAGGGTGCTTTTTCCGGCACCGCTGGCACCCACCAAAGCGGTGACTTTACCCGCCGGAAATTCGGCATTTACGCCGTCCAGTGCGCTGCGTCCCGCTTCATAGGAAAAATGCAGATTGCGCACGGACAGACTGATTTCGGTAGAAGGCGAATATTCCACTGCCTGCTGGGGCTTTTCCGGCAATGGCATGTCCAGTATTTCGAAAATTCTTTTGGCAGCCGCAATGGCGCTCATGCGGGCATGATAATGGGTCGATAAACCCCGCAGTGGATTAAAATACTCCGGTGCCAGGAGCAGGACGAAAAAGGCGGTAAAAAAGGTGACTGAGGCATGGACCTGCAGCAGTCGGGCGCCCAGCGAGACCGCCACCAGGGCGATGGAAAGGCTGGCAAAAAACTCCAGCACGGCCGAGGTCAGAAAGGCAACGCGCAGGCCCGCCATGGTGCTGCGTCGGTAGTCGTCAGAAATCCTGGCCACGATTTCGATTTCATCTTTGGCGCGACCAAAAATCTTGAGCGTGGTCAGACCTTGCACCACATCCAGGAAATGCGCGCTCATCAACAGCATTTTTCGCCACTGACGCTGGTTAACCGCTTCGGCCGCATAACCTACCAACACCATGAAAAACGGGACCAGAGGGCCGGTTATCAGCAATATCAAACCGCTGATCCAGTCTTCGGGAAATACCACAATCAAAATCGCCAGAGGGATCAGACTCACCAGGGCCATTTGTGGTAAATAGCGGGAAAAGTAAGGCTCCAAAGCTTCCACACCTTCGATCATGGTGCTGGCAATATCAGCGCTCCGTTCACCGGCAATGGCCACCGGCCCCAGTTGCAAAAGGTGCTTCAGCAACTGTTCGCGCAAATAGGTTTTGATGCGGGCGCTGGCCCGAAAAGCCACCAGCTCCCCCGCCCAGGATAAAGCGGCACGCAGGACAAAAAGCCCCAGCAAAGCCCAGAGTAGCGGCATCACGGCTGCGAGACTGAGGCCCTGAAAGGATACCCCGTTGATGATATGGGCGAGAATAAAAGCCTGAAGGATAATCAGCAGACCAGCCGCCAGCCCCAAGCCTATGCCAAAATACAGGGCGCCTCGAGTCCGACGCCCTTCCTGCATTAATCGCTGATCAATTCGTTCCGCTTTCGCCATCATCAACCTCTAATATACGGGATGCACTTTAGCACAGCGTCGTACTTTCCTCACCCTGCAGACGCCATGCAGCCCTCAGTCACCCAGAAAAAGCGTCAGCACTCCGGTATAACCATATATTTTATCATGAGAAATTTCGCCATTTGCAAAAAAACCAACCAACGGGAAATGGCCCAGATGCGCCTCAATCAGACGCAACTCCGCAGAATCGGGGCCAAACAGTCCTTCGCCTCTACCCAGACAGGAAAAATACAAGCCGCCACGAATGCTTCGACCAGCTACCAGTTTCTTCAGGTCGGTCAGCATCCGCAACAAATCTTCCCGTGCCGTAGTGCCATCGCGCTTGCAAAACATCAGCGATTGACCGGATTCCACATATTCACCAATCGCCATCAATTTACGATCCGTGTCCACGCCAATCAGATTGCGGACGGTGTAATCGCCGCGATCATCATTGGCTACGGGCAAGGCGACAAAGATAAAACCGGCCGCCTTCTGTAAATCCCGGGCGAGTATCTCCCCAATTTCTTCGTATAACACATCCAGAGCGGGGCGCTTGTCGAGGGTGCCAACAATGTTGCTTTTCGCCTCGCCGATTTCATGAAGGGGACCAATAGGGCTGCAACCCTGGGAAAGACGGGTGGCGACGGCCACTTTTTCACTGAAAAGAACACCACTTAAACCACCATGAAGCACTTTGTCGGCTAATTGCCCGCCCTTGCCGCGCGTACTGCTGAGTCCGCCAGTGATAAACCCGCTCCGGGTTTTTCCGGCCAGATCCCGCACCAGGTCGGGCAAGTCGGGCGTGGCAGTGTCACCGTGCACAACGGCAAAATAAGGGGCCGCACCGTTAATCTGGAGCGGCTGGTCACTCAGGTAGGGGGTCATTCCGGAAAAAACGGAGAATGCTGATTCCGGAATATCCGTGACCATCAATGCCAGGGCGGGGGTATCCAAATATTCCTGACCGGTGGCACAAATTCCAATGCCTACACAACCCGCCCAATGTTTAACATCCAGTTGCTGATTCAGTTGCGCCAGCAATTCAGGCAGTTCTGCTTCAAACAGGTCGGATACATACAAAAAACCCAGGGTTCCGCTTTGGGCCTGACTGCCCGCCATATCCAGTGCAGCCGCCAAAGCCACCCGCCAATCAGGATCAGCAGCATGTCCATAGGCAAAAAGCGATTCCGGATGTTGCATAAGACCCTCCCCAAGCGAGTAAAAATTTCCAATAAAAAAAGAGCCAGAGTAAAACTCTGACCCTTGATTGTATCTGGTGGAGCCAAGCGGGATCGAACCGCTGACCTCTTGAATGCCATTCAAGCGCTCTCCCAGCTGAGCTATGGCCCCGATGTCGCGTAATATATGGATTCGCCCCGGCACTGTCAAACACTATTTATTGCGCGGAAGCTTGCTCAATCACCATACCATCAAAAGCCGGTACGATATCTGCCGGGAGCTCCGCAGCGAACTTTGCATAATCAATATCATGGGTCATATGGGTAAAAATGGTTTGCTGAGCGGCAATACGACGGGTCCAATACAAGGCTTCCTCGACATTGAGATGCGTCGGATGAGCTTCGTAGCGCAGGCAATCCAGAATCAGTAATTTCAGATTCCTGAGCAGAGCCAGGCTTTCGTCAGGAATGGATTTAAGATCGGTCAGATAGGCCACATCTCCGAACCGAAAGCCCAGAATGCACAATTTACCGTGCATGACAGGAATGGGCGCCACCTTGAGATTGCCGAAAGTCTTTTCAGTATGGAAGCGTTCCATGGATAAAGACGGTTTCGCCCAGGCCGCGTCGGGTGGCAAAAAACAGTAGCGAAAACGGCTTTCCAGCTCGCTGGCCGTCCGTTCGTCCGCGTAACAGGGGATGACGATTTTCTGGGCAAAATTAAAGGCGCGCAGGTCGTCAATGCCGTTGATGTGATCCGCATGAAAATGGGTATAGAGCACGGCAGTCAGTCGTTGGACCTGGGCATCCAGCATTTGCTGGCGCAGATCCGGTCCCGTATCCACCAACAACACCGTATCCTCGTGTTCTACCAGAATACTGGCACGACGACGCTGGTTGCGCGGATCCGCACTTCGACATACCGGACAGTCGCAAGCGATCACCGGGGTGCCCGCACTGGACCCCGTTCCCAGAAAAGTGATTTTCATGCGGCCACCGTCCGGGTAAAAAGATGATGAAAGTTATCGGTTGTCTGTTCTGCCAGATCTGCAAACGACTCCGCCCTCAACTCAGCCAAAAATTGGGCGACATGCCGAACATAAGCCGGTTCATTGCGTTTACCGCGCAGAGGCGTTGGTGCCAGGTAAGGCGAATCTGTCTCTACCAGCAGACGATCTGCTGGCAATTTCCGGGCAACAGCCTGTAAGTCCTGCGACTTTTTGAAGGTCACTATACCGGAAAGGGAAATATAAAATCCCAGATCCAGTACGGCACGGGCGAACTCCCAGTTTTCCGTAAAACAGTGGATGACTCCCCCGGAAGCACGGGCATCTTCGCTCCGCAGTAAAGCCAGGGTATCTGCTGCGGCTGCACGGGTATGGACAATAACAGGCTTACCCGTCGCCTTGGAGGCGGCAATATGCCGGGCAAAGCGCTCCTGCTGCCAGCGCAAATCACCCTCACTGCGAAAATAGTCCAGCCCGGTCTCACCCACAGCGACAACTTTTTCCATCGACAAAGCGGCGAGCAGGTTTTCCATGCTCGGCGTTTCAGCTTCCGGCTCATTGGGATGTACCCCGGCAGCGGCCCATATACCCGTATTTTCAGCCGCCAGAGCCTGTACGCGCGACCAATGTTTTTGCACCACGGCGGCGATCAGGATTTCCTGCACCCCGGCGGCCTGGGCACGTTCGAGAATGGCTGAGCGATCTTCTGCAAAATCTTCAAAATCGAGATGGCAATGAGAGTCTATCAGCATTATTGCACCTATCAAGAGGGTTCTCAGTGTTTTCTGACCGGGTCAGTCTAACAAAGTCAGGGCTGAATTTCCCGTTATAGTAGCAACGGCATAGGGCCTGAAGGCTTTGCCGCGACTTTGGCCCGCGCCGTTGTTGTTCTTGGTGAAATCCTGCGCCCGTCAGGAGAGCTGTCTGAGCCCGCAGGGCGAGTTCTCTCCTGACAGCAGGATGAGCCGTAGAACAACAGGCAAGGGACGTTGGAGCAAAAAGCCTTCAGCCCCTATGCCGTCTATGCCGTTGTTGGGCTTAAAAAATAGCCGCCGTTTTCAGACTCTGACGCTGCCGGCTGGCTTCAAAAAGACAAATCCCCGTAGCAACGGACACATTGAGACTTTCAATGGCTCCGGCCATGGGGATGTGCGCCAGATAATCACAGTGTTCACGCGTCAGGCGGCGCAAGCCCCTTTGTTCCCCACCCATGACCATCACCAGCGGCATGTTCAAATCCAGATCATAAATGCTTTGCTGCGCATCCCCAGCCATGCCGACCAGCCAGAAACCCGCCTCCTGCAAGGCCGCAAGAGTCCGGGACAAATTGGTTACGGTGCAGACTGGCAGCCGTGAAGCCGAGCCAGCCGCAGCCTTGCGGACGGTGGCATTTACCGGACAGGCATTGTCCTTGGGAAGGATGACCGCGCTGACTCCAGCCGCCTCAGCGCTGCGCAAGCAGGCACCGAGATTGTGGGGATCCAGCACACCATCCAGCACCAGCAGAAAACCCTGACCATTCAGATCAGCGAGAATATCTGTAAAATCCGGCTCCGGATGCTGTAAAAGCACACCGGCAATACCCTGATGCTTATCCGTATTGAATTTGCGGGCCAGAGCAGCATGAGGCAACTCATGAACAGGTAAATTCAGCGCCCGGGCCTTTTCCAGAAGAGGTACGATTCTCTCGTCCCTGTGCCGCTCCGCAGCTACCCAGATTTCCTCTAACTCACCGGCATCCAGAGCAGCATGGACCGCATGAATCCCATAAAGTCGTTCCTTAGGCAAAAGTCACTCCGCCTTTATTCCCGACAAAATATCCGGCCGACGTTCAGAGGGAGGAATAGTTGCGAGCCCGATACGCGCAAAAGCGGCCGACTCGGTTTCCGCCGGCAACACATCCCAGCCGGGCAACTTCCGACAACAAGCTACCCAGTCGGCGGGACCGGAATGGGCTATTTGCGCAAAACCCCAGGCGGGTTTTTCGACCTGATAAAACTTGACCGGAATGCCTTCGCTACTGATGGCTTCCCGACGTCCGGGTTCATATGAGACGAAAAGCGCACAGGAACCCAGAATCTGATCCCAGCTTTCGGGCGAGAGAACCCCTTCCTTGAGAAACTCCAATCTGGGTACGGGCCAGACCTTGCGGCGCAGAGGACCCGTTCGCTCCAGACGCCAGCCTGAAGCCTTGGCCCAGCCGAACACCTTGGCCTCAAACGCCAACCAGCCGTCACGCCCGCAAACTGGCACGCGCTACTCAGAAACTGTCGAAAATGTCATCGACAATATTGTCTGCCACCGCGAATCCGGCACCCAGCCCCAATCCGGTCATGACATTTCCCAAAAAGCCGCTACCCATGCCCGGCTGTCCCTGCATGGGAGCATTCCACGGCCGTTGCTGCATATTGGGGCTCATACCCTGCTGGTTCATGCCCTGCAGTTGCATTTCCATCTGCTGAATACGCTGAGCCATCTGCTGCATCATCATGCCGACATTCTGCTGTTGTTGCTGCAGGCTCATGGCCAGGCTCCGCAGTTCCATGTTGATTTCCCGGGCGGTGATGTTATCTGGAGCCAGGCTGCTCACCCGCCCGGCAACCTGCTGCAGAGCCTGCAGATTATTCTGGGTTTGTTGCTGCAATTGATTGTACTGTTGATCCAGCATTGTGTAGTCCATGATACGCTCCTGCTTCACGAGAAAACCTGATCATTAGATGGTCAAAATGAGTATATGTTCCTGCCGCATGTATTGCCGACACAAGCGAAAATTCATTCCTGGAGTCTTATGCGGCGCTCCCAGGCTCGCCACACACCGCGCGCCAGCAGTACCAGAATAGGGCCGATAATCAAGCCGATCAAGCCAAAGGCTTCGGCTCCGCCGAGGATGCTGAAAAATACCAGAAAAAACGGCGCCTGGGTCTGGGATCCGGTCAGTAACGGTCGAACAACCAGATCAGCCACCGTGATCACGAAAAACCCCCAACCCAGCACGGCCAGTCCAGCTATCCAATGGCCGGTAAAGGCCAGCCAGATGGTGGCAGCACCCACTACGGCAGTGGCCCCAAACGGTAAAGGTGAAATGAGCGCAGTAGCCACCAGCCACAGGGGCCAAAGTGCCAAACCCGCCAGAGCATAGGCAATGCCGATAAACATGCCTTCAATGACTCCAACCCCAATCAGGCCGATCAATACGGAACGTGCCGCATCCCGGCAGGCCGCCAAAAAACGGTCACCCCGATCCCGTCCCCAAAGCTGGGTGGTTCCCAGTCGCAGGGCTTCGGTAATCCGCTCACCATGCAAGGCCAGCGCGAATACCGTCAGGGCCGCGAAAAAGGTGTGCAGGGTAAATATCCAGAGTTGACTGAGAGAATCCGTAATGATGCTGGCATGCGCACTGATGAATGAAGACAAATAGGCTCCATTCAGGGTACTCAGATGATAGCGCAGCCAATGCCCGATATAGGGAATCTGCATCACTTCAGGGGGAACCATCACCAGTGAATCCCCGGACTGCCAGCGGGCAATCAGCAAGGCCACCTTGGGCAAAATGGTATCCACAATAATGACCGAAGGAATAATGATGATAGCCACCCAGGCGATGGCATGCAGCAATGATCCCAACCAGCGCGGCAAATGAAAAGCCCGCTCCAGACGCAGTTGCCAGGGCCAGCCCACCGTGGTCAATACCGCTCCCATCAACAAAGGTCCGGCAAATGGACTCAGGGTATAGGCAGCTCCGGCATAAATCAGCAGCAGCAAGCCCAGGCCCCAAAGCGCGTAGCGAGAATTTTCCTGTTCTTTAGGCACCGGCTTCCTCGGGGCAGCTACTGAAATAGTGAATCAGTGGAAGTGAATGCCCGCTCTCGCCCAGACCGGCTCTACCCCGTCAGGCAGAGGGAGCAATTGACCAATGGCCGCATGACCGACATCCGGCCCATGAAAATCAGACCCCAGGGAACCCAGCATGTTAAGCTCCTTGGCAAGACGTCCCAAATGCTCGCGATCACCGGCAGCCTGACCGCCGGAACACACTTCGAGACCCGCACCACCGGCCTCACGGAAAGCCGTCAGCAAATGGCGCAAGCGGGTAGCGCTGAGCTTGTAACGACCGGGATGCGCAACAATGGCAGAACCGCCCGCACTGTTGATCCACTGCACGGCTTCAGTCATGGGAATCCAGTCGCTCGGGACATAGGCCTTGCAGCCACGCCCCAGATATTTGCCAAAAGCTTCGCTGGCATCCGCACAATGTCCCTGTCGAACCAGCCAGCGACAAAAATGACTCCGGCCTACCATGCGACTACCCGCCATGGCCCGAGCCCCCTCTTCCGCGCCGGGAATTCCGAGCTGTTCCAGCAAGCGACTGATTTCAGCCGCGCGCCAATCACGAAAGGCCATGATCCGGGCCAACCCTTCCTGCAAAACCGTATTTTCGGGATCCACAAAAAGGCCCACGATGTGAATTCCCTGGGTTTCCCACTCACTGGAAACCTCCACTCCGGGAATCAGCTGAATGCCCAGTTCGGCAGCCTTGAGGCCGGCTTCCACCAATCCGGCGGTGTTGTCATGATCCGTCAAAGCCATAACCTGAACCCCAGAATCGTGGACCCGCTGCACCAGATCCTGGGGGGTCATGGTGCCATCCGATGCCAGCGAATGCATGTGCAAATCGATGGGTGAAAACATTTTGCTCTGTTGCATAAAAACCATTCCCGAGGTTGACGGACACCTTCTGCTGCAGCATCCAGACTGATCCATGCTAGCATAACACGCAGAACTTCTTTGGGCACATCAGGAGGAAACCTTGGCGCTTATTCTCGACATCCCCGCAGCGCAAAAGCGCTTTGAGCAATACATACAACCGGTTCTGGCAGCCTTTGCCAGCAGCGGAATAGCCACAGGAGAACAAATCACCCCCCCCATGATTGTCGATGCCCTGAAACAATTATTCACGATATTGAGCAATGATGTATCGGGATGGGACCCCAGCCTGCCCGAAGACGAACCGGAGCGCATTGCCGACCTGAGTATCGGGCTGCTCATGGATCTGTCCACCTGGGCAGACCGACTGGGTGAAAAGCAGGCCAAAATCGCTATGGAAATGATTACGGTCAGCATTGCCGCCTGGATTTGTGCGCAGCATGGAGCCATTCATACCCTGGAACCGGTCGTCAATGGCCTGGCGGTGCTGGCTAACAGCCACAATGAAACAGAAGCACTCAAAACTTTGGCCCAGCTCATGGGAGAAGTGGTAACCGCCGCATCAGCCGATTATGCCGCAGACCTGGATAGCGCCGACCCGCAACGGCCCTGGCGTATTTTACTGCTGAACTGGGGTATTACCGCGACCCGCGCCCAGGATACGGCAGAAATGCGCAAGGCTTTTGCAGCGCTCATCCATCACTTACCTGCCGATGCCAATAGCTTTTTTCAGGAAGGACTGCAACAGGTCAACCGGGGAAATTATCCCGAAGCCGTGAAAACCGTCATGGCCGAAGCTGCGCAAAATGCTGGACACAGCTTGCATTGATCATAAAAAAGCCCGGAGCAATCATGCTGCCGGGTTTTCAAGAAATCCTGAAAACGGCGGGTGGTAGCCGGGAGGCTTTGCCGCGACTTTGGCCCGCGCCGTCGTTGTTCTTGGCGAAAGCCTGCGCCCGTCAGGAGAGCTGTTCGAGCCCGCAGGGCGAGTTCTCTCCTGACAGCAGGATGAGCCTTAATGTGAAACAACGCGCAGCTTTGACCGCGCCCCCTCCCGCAAGCGGGAGAGGGTCGGGGTGAGGGAAACGGACGTGGCGATGAGCCGTTTCATGTTCCGGGGCGGCGAGTCGCCATGTCCGTTAGAACAACAGGCAAGGGACGTTGGAGCAAAAAGCCTCCCGGCTACCACCCGCCGTTTTCAAATCAGATATAGTTTCAGAGATCCTTGCCGTGCTTGGCCAGGAAGTCCGCCACACCTGCACTGGTGGGGGTCATGCCCGCCTTGCCTTTTTCCCACTGGGCCGGACACACTTCGCCATGCTCTTCGGAGAACTGCAGGGCATCCACCATACGGATCATTTCATCAATGTTGCGTCCCAGCGGCAAATCATTGACCACTTCATGACGCACCACACCCTGACGATCAATCAAGAACGAGCCGCGCAATGCCACTTCATCATTGAGCAGCACGTCATAATTGCGGGCAATGCTCTTGGATAAATCGGCTACCATGGGCAACTGAATCTGACCAATACCACCCTTTTCTTCAGGCGTATTCTTCCAGGCCAGATGGGTAAAATGAGAGTCCACACTACAGGCAATCACTTCGGTGTTACGGCTTTTGAATTCATGCAGGCGATGATTGAAAGCGAGAATTTCCGAAGGACAGACAAAGGTAAAGTCCAGGGGGTAAAAGAAGAGAACCGCATACTTGCCTTTGATGTGCTGAGAAAACTGGAATTTCTCATTGATGCTGTTGTCGGGCATGACTGCTGGGGCCACAAAGTCGGGGGCGTTTTTACCTACCAATACTGCCATGGGATTCTCCTTTTTGATCGATGATGGGATGAAGTCCAGATTTGTACTATAGCGAATTATGCTTGAGCTTGCCATCCGCTGCAGCTATGCATCCAATCAAACGGAATCCCGGATCAACCGGATAAACAGGCGTTTCCTGTTGGCAAGATAATGATCGTCCGAGAGATCATGAGGACCCATGTCTGGACAGTGGGCAGGCGCGCAGCCTTGGGCTAGAATAGGCTCCCAGTTCGCCGGGTCAGCCCGGCCACCCTATAAACCGATAAGCCAAGGAGCCCGGCCCCCATGACCTACGTGGTGACTGAATCTTGTATCAAATGTAAATACACGGACTGTGTGGATGTGTGTCCGGTAGACTGTTTTCGTGAGGGTCCCAATTTTCTGGTGATCGACCCTGACGAATGTATTGACTGCACACTTTGTGAGCCAGAATGTCCTGCCGGAGCCATTTTCCGTGACGATGACCTGCCCGAAGGCCAGGAAGAATACGAAGAAATCAATGCGCGCCTCGCCAAGGTCTGGCCGGCCATTATCCAGAAAAAACCGGCACCGGAAGATGCCGATGCCTGGCTGGAAGTGAAAGACAAACGCGGCCTGCTCGAAGAGTGAGCGCGGATAGCGCTTCTGCTGCGCTGCGTTCGCAAAGCTTTCACCGTCTTCTCGGTCTGCTGCGCCCCCACCGGGGACGCGTCGCCGTAGCCATGTTCTTCATGCTGATATCCGGTGCGGCCATGGGTGCCATGGCTTACATCATCAAACCCGTGCTGGATCGGATATTCATTGATCACCAGGTCAGCATGCTGGTCTGGCTACCCTTGGGAGTTATCCTGATCTACGCGGTCAAGGGTATTGCCGATTATCTTCAGGCCATCAATCTGGCCCGGGTGGAGGAAGAGATTTTACGCGCTCTGCGGGAAAAGCTCTTCGGCCACACCCTGCGTCTTCCTCTGGAAGTCCTCATTGATCACAGTCATGGCAGCACCCTGTCACGGATGAGTCTGGATCTGACCCTGCTCCAGCAGGGTCTCTCGGTGCTGGCGCGCTTTTTTCTTTCCAGCTTCCAGATTGTTGCCCTGCTTTTCGTGGTGTTTTACATGAGCTGGAAGCTCGCGCTCATCAGTCTCATAACCCTGCCCATCGCCTTTTATCCCCTGATTCGTTTTGGTCAGAAACTGCGCCAGCGAGGCAACTCCCAGCAGGAACAGATGGGCGAAATCATGGATCAATTTTCGCAGAGCCTGCGCGGTGTGGAAGTCATCAAAAGCCAGGGGGGTGAGCCTTTCGAGGCCAGACGCTTTGCTCAGCAGGCCCGGCACTATTTCGAATTGATGATGCAGATCGCCCGGATTCAGAAAGCCACCGTGCCGGTCATGGAAATGATCGCCGCTCTGGGGATTGCCGCCATCATCTACCTGGGCGGCAGTCAGGTCGTCAATGGCAACATGAGCACCGGTGCCTTTTTCAGCTTTTTTACGGCCCTGGGTCTGATTTACGAACCCCTGCGGCAACTCTCTTCTGCCAACAATCAGTTGCAACAAGGTTTATCAGCCGCAGACCGGCTTTTTGCCTGGCTGGATCAACCTTCGGAACAGACTGTCAGCACCACTGAACCACGTCCCTGGGGGACCTGGCAATGTCACGATCTGCGCCTGCAACTGGGCCAAGAATCCATCCTTCAGGGACTGGATATTTGCATTCCACCGCTCAGCACCACCGCCTTTGTGGGCCCCAGTGGCAGTGGCAAGACCAGTCTGATGCGAGTGATTCTGGGCCTGCTGCCGGCCAGCAGTGGCCGCATTACAGTGGCGGGAATGGATAAAAACCAGATCCCTGCAGGAGACTATCGGAGTTATTTCAGCTTTGTAGCGCAAGAGCCGGTTTTGTTCAGTGGCAGCGCCCTCAGCAATATTGCTTACGGTGAGGACACTCCCGATCCTCATCGCGCCGAAATGGCTGCCCGGCAGGCACATGCCTGGGATTTTCTGGCCCTGAGTGGCGGACTGGACAGTCCCATCCAGGGGAATGGCGCGAATTTTTCCGGAGGTCAGCGTCAGCGTCTGGCCATTGCCCGCGCACTGTATCTGGATCGCCCCGTACTGGTACTGGATGAGGCGACCAGCAATCTCGACAGCGAAAGCGAAGAACGCATTGCCGAAACCCTCGCCGAATTGCACGGCAAAAAAACCATTCTGATTGTCGCCCATCGACCCCGCACCACCCGTCTGGCGGATCAGGTCATTCGACTGGAACGGGGAAAAGTGATTTCCTGAATTAATGAGTTAATTCAGTCTGAAATTCGTAGCGAGGGTAAATTCTGGCTGGACTGCTGCCCGCAACAGTTCACGGGGATGGGTTGTCATTCCGGTGC
>DYJM01000027.1:6533-24121 GCA_020723125.1 Acidithiobacillus ferrivorans | reverse complement strand
TGCGCGGCTCCAGCTTGGGCCGCTTGTCCTTGCCGATCCAGGTGAGTTCGAGTTTCTGTTTGCTGGTCATCAATCCGTCCTGATCAACTCAATTGGGCAATACGCCAGATGGCGGTGGCCTGGTCGGCCATCCAGTTCTGCCGTGCCGCAATCCGCTCGGGTGTCCATTCGGCATTGTCCTCAGCAACTTTTTGCGTCAGAACAAATCCGCTTTGCTGATAGCCAGGCCGTTTGGCGGCGTAGTCGGCATTTCCGGCGTCGCGGTTGGCGCCCGTCTGCATCAGGGTCATGTTGCCCAGCCGATACAGCAGGCCGTCCATCTCTTCGTTGCTGAATCCACCCCAGCCGTCGGGCGCGCGCTGCGGCAGGATGTGTTCGATGTTGAAAGCGTCGCTGGTGAAGCTGTGGTCATTGCCGGAGAGTTGCAGCTCCAGCGCACACAGGATGAAGCGCACCACGCGGTTGTTGCGCGAATCGGTGGTGCGGATGACTTTTTCGGCAAATGCCGTACGAAACGCCCGGTCTTCGACATAGATGCTCCGCATCGCCGCCAGCGTTTCACGCAGTTGCTTCAGCTCGCCGCTGGCAATGCGCTCGGCGACTGTGTTGTAGGTGCGCTCCTGCTCGGCTGTTCCGAGGGCGCTGATGACGTTGTAGCGCATCGAAATGACCACAGTCGCCCGCAGCAAGCCGGAGAAATCACTGGCGTTGAAGCTGCGCCGCGCGGCCAGCAACAAGGGGTAGGGTTGACGTACACGGAAGGTTTTGAGCACGCCAGCGTTGTGTTTATCGTCGGGCGACCAGTCCGAGACCTCTGGCGAGGTCAATGCCAGATAGGTGTCGAGGTCTTCTTCCATGCCGCGCAGCAGACCGAAAACGGCTTCGCGATCGAGGATCTTCGAGCGAATGGTCTTGAACAGATCGGCTTGACGAGCGAAGTTGCGCCGGCTGTTCCAGTGCGCACGCAGGAAGTCGGGAAAGTTCTCCGATTGCAGCCGTCCTACAAGCGATTCCCAGCGCTCTTCCAGAATGTGCAATTCGTGGTCGGACTCGCCGCCGCGATCAAGCACGGAGAACAGGTAATTTTTTAACAGGTCGGTGGCGGACAGACGCACGCCACGCGCATTCAGCGTCTCGAAGACCTTGTAAGCGTTCAGCTCGTCCGTGACCGTGATGACGGTGAAGAACAGCTTGTCGCTGATGTCCTCGACGAGTTGCGCCAGGCGCGCGCCTTCGTTGCCACTGCCTGCCTTGAGGTAGATCACAATCTGCTTGTCGAACCACTCGAAGGCCTTGCGCAAGGAATGCTCGGAGGCACGCAGGTTGCGTCTGGGCAGGTGCCCGAGCGGCAAGAGGTAATCGCGGTAGTAGGCGTTGTTGTTGCGGTTCAGGGTGAGTTTTGGCCGGGCGATCAGGGTTACCGGATCGAGGTAGCCGACATAGGTTTGCCGGATTTGGTTGATACGCTGGGTGTTTGCATCGCCCTCGTTGCCGGCGTCGATCTGGCGCTGGAGGTTTTTCAGCACACCGAGAACGATCAGGCTGAGGGTGGTCAGCCGCTGTTGCCCGTCGATCACATCGAAGGTCTTGTCATCCGCAGACTGCAAGACGAGATAGCCCATGTAGTGGGAAGACTCACCGTCTGGGTTCAATGTGGCAAGGATGTCCGCCCACAGGTCTTCCCATTCGTCGCTGGTCCAACTGTAGTCGCGCTGAAAGCGCGGAATGCGGTAGGTCAAACCATTGCCGATCAGTTTGCGAAAGGTGTTGTTTTCAGTTTTGAAGTTGGTTGCGGCCATGTATGTCCCCTGCCTTAATTCAACTGCCATTCGATGGTGAATAGCGTACGCTCGTTCACTTGCTGCTGCAGCTGAAGCTGCACTTCCAACTGACTGATCAGGTCATTGCGCTGCGCTTCGACTTCGTCCTGCCGATTGAACAGCTCGCGGCGCAGCTTGCTGCGCTTGCCTTCCAGTTCGCGCTGCTGCTTCTGCCATGACAGCTTTTCTTCCAGTGTCGGCGAGGTCGCGGCGGTGCGGCGCACTTCCTTGATCTCGCGGTCAATCTCCTTGATTTCCTGCTCCAGACCGAGCTTCAGGTCGTCCGCCCAGGCATCCAGCTTTTGGACTTCCTGCTCAAAGAAACCGAGATTGCGTTGGTTGATATCGCGCAGGAGAACGTTCTTGCGTGCCTCTACGTCGGCCAACAGCGCTGTTTCGTCCGCGTTGAACAGTCCCGCTGGCTGCATGGTCGCGGGCAGGCGCAGCAGTTTTTCAGGGTCGTCTTCCGGCAGCAGCACGCCATCGGTCGTGCTGGCCGCGACCAGCAGGTGCTGTTCCTGATTGCCCAACGCCTTGACGGAGACCAGTTTCAGGGTAAGCCAGCCGACTTTGCCGCGATACGGCTCCAGCGTGCTGATCTTGCTGCTGTGGGCGTCGTAGTCGAACACGAGTTTGGCCCCGTCGAGCACGCGGGTGTTGGCCTGCTGCGTGATCCATAGCGCCAGCGGATGATTGACCCGGTACAGATGCGCGTCTCCGGAACGGCGCGGCAGTTCGTAACGGCCCAGCTCGATGCCTGAGAGTCCGCTGGCCCCGATGCCATCCGGCGCGCATCGCAGGTTGAAGCCGTCGTCATCAAAGTCGGCGCAGTCGCCCAATTCCGCCCGGGTCAGGTCCATCAGCATCCGCTCGAAGCGGCTGCGGACATTGCGGCTGTCGTCGGCCCGCATGCGCAGCTTCTCCTGCACTTCCTCATCGAAGTTCTCCAGCAATACATGGCGGGTCTTGACCATCGCCTCGTTGATCTCGCCGGAGAGATCGCGCTGGAGTTGCTCGAAGCTGGACTTGATTTCCTCGGGCTCTCGGCAGTTCTGGTAGATCTCGGCGATACGCCGCTCGAAATCAACACCGGAGCCGATGGCGCCCAGCACTTCGTCGCTCGCCCCAAACACGCCCTCGAAAAGCTGGAACTTCTGCGCCAGCAGTTCGTACACTCGCGCGTCTGCCTCGTTGCTGCGATCGACGAAGTTCACCACCACCACGTCGTGTTTCTGACCATAGCGGTGGCAGCGCCCGATGCGCTGCTCGATGCGCTGCGGGTTCCACGGCAGGTCGTAGTTGATGACCAGCGAGCAGAACTGGAGGTTGATGCCTTCGGCTCCGGCCTCGGTGGCGATCATGACCTTGCCCCGCTCCTTGAAGTGCTCGACCAGGGCTGCGCGGGTGTCGGCGGTTTTGGACCCGGTGATGCGGTCGGTGCCCTCAAAGCGCTTCAGCCAGTCCTTGTAGATGGCCTGCGCACGCGCATCGCTGTTGGTGCCGTTGAAAAGCACGATACCGTCGCCGTAGGGCGTGTCGGCCAGCAAGTCGAGGAGGTATTCCTGCGTGCGCCTGGACTCGGTGAAGAGGATGGCCTTCCTGGACGCGCCCAACCGATCCAACTCAGCGAAGGCGCGATCCAGCGCGGTGAGCAGCGCCTTGCCCTTGGCGTTGTCGCGGATGTTGGTTGCAAGCTCTTTGAAGTGGTGAAGCTCTTCGATTTCCTGCGCGATGGCTTCGCGCTCCGTGCGGCTTGGCGCTGCAACGTTTGATTCTTGTTCGCTCCACTCATCGGCAGTTTCGTCGAGCGATTCGTAGTCCTCATCAAGTTCCTCAGCCAGATCGGGAACTTCGGTGGTTTCGTCGAGAACGCCTTGGAGGCGCTTGGCCATCGTCTCCAACGCACCCGCAATCGCGTGCGTGCTGGAAGCGAGCAGTTTCCACAGCACCAGTGAAATCAGTTGGCGCTGCCCCTCGGGCAAGGCCTTGAGGTTGGGGCGGCGCAGGTAGTCGGCGACCAGCCTGGAGAGTTCCTGCTCTTCGCTCGACGGCGTGAATTCCTCGACGATGGCCCTGCGCGCCGTGTACGACACATAGGGCTGCACCTGTTTGCGCAAGGTGCGCTTGCAGATGGGCGCCAGACGGTCACGCAGGCCGTCGAAGGATTGCTCTCTGCCTGTGAACTGGGAGCGGAAGCTATCCAGGTCTCCGAACACGCGGTCATCGATGAAGCTGACCAGTCCATAGAGTTCGAGCAAGGAGTTCTGCAACGGCGTCGCCGTCAGAAGCGCCTTGGAGTGAACGCTTGAGAGCGCCACCTTGAGGGTCTTGGCGATGACGTTGCTGGTCTTGTAGACGTTGCGCAGGCGATGGGCTTCGTCGAGCACGACCAGGTCCCAGTCGATGCCCTTGACATCGTCCGCCTTGGCCTTCGCGAACTGATAGGAACAGATGATCGGACCGGAGGCGAACAGGAATGGGTTCCGCTGCTCCTGTTTTCGGATCGAGTTGTAGCTTTTGGCTTCGAGGATCAGCCCTTGCAGGCCGAACTTGTCCTGCAACTCCTGATGCCACTGCTTGCGCAGGTTGGCCGGAACGATGATGAGCACCTTCCGCCGCCGTTCGGCCCAGCGCTGGGAGATGACCAAGCCGGCTTCGATGGTCTTGCCCAGACCAACCTCGTCGGCGAGGATCACGCCACGCGAGAGGGGATTGCGGCAGGCGAAGAGCGCGGCCTCAACCTGATGGGGATTCAGATCGACTTGCGAATCGACCAAGGTCGAAGCCAGCGACTCCACGGAATCACCCGCCGCGCGCCGGGTGAGCAGCCAGGCAATGTACTGGCTTTGATGCGACGTCAAAGGTTGCTGCGTCGTCAACAATGTTCCTCCACTGGTCCTCTCCCGGACTCGATGCGGTGGCTAGCGTGGCGAAGGCCCACTCATGGCTTCGCCTTTTTCATTTGCAGAAATTGATTACCTTTCGCCCATATTCCACCACCTCCGGCCCCATTGGACCATAGGTGTTGCACTCCATTCTTGAGCGTACCCTGGTTTTCTCCTACCCGAAAGTACATGGGTTGTTGCATGCCTTCCAGCCGGATGGTTTGACCATTGATCCAGGTGAAGCGGTTACTGCGCAAAAAGGCCGAACCCGGACGGTCCATATAGTGAGTGCTCAGGGCATAGGTTTGGTCTTTGTGCAGCACCAGGATTTCGCGCACTCCGGGACAATCGGCGCAGGGCAGGGTGCCCACGTAGGTTCCGGCCCAGTCGAGGGCCGTCTGGCTGCTGTGCAAATCCGGCGCGGCGGCCTTGGTATTTGGGTTGGCGGCTGGCGCAGCGGGTTCAGCCACCTTGCCGGGCAGCTTGGCGCAGGCACTCAGGGAAATGATGGCGAAGACAATCATGCTCAAACGGCCATTCCGGGTCATTGCTGGTCTTCCTCTTTATGGATCAGTCAATTACGGCAGTGTAACAGGGCGGGCAGGCGCTCTCCAGACGCCAGCGCTGCGGTCGGCGTCTTCTTCCAGCATCAGCAACTGCAAGCCCGGAAAGGCATGGTTCAGTTCACCCGGACGCAGACGAAAATCCGGATTTTGTGGTCCACGCCCGGCATAAGGCCCGGCCCAGGTTTCGTAGAAGAGCAAAGCGTGGGCTTTTAAGGCCTGGGCCAATATCGGGAAAAGCGGGCGGTGCAAAAAATGGGCAACCACGATCACGTCGAAGCGGTCCGGCTCTGGTGGCTGCGCCAGCACATCCCGGCATTGGGCATGGAGGGGCAGGCCCGCTGCTGCCTCCTGGACGGCGGCAATGGCCGAGTCGGCGTAATCCCAAGCCCAGGTTTCCAAACCCCGTCTGGCGAGGAACAAGGCATTAGCCCCCCGACCACAGGCAAGATCCAGCGCCGTACCCTGTGCGGGTAGCAAAGTCGCCTGGGCCTTGAGCAGGGGCAGAGGCGGTGCTGCCTGGGTGTCGCCCCGGGCATAGCAGGTATTCCAGCGCGCCTGCCGATCTGCTGCGTCTTCAGACATGAGGAAGATCAGTGTTCATGCCGAATACGCGGTAACAACTCACTGAGATTACAGGGGCGATGCCGGTTATCCAGTTGCGGAATGATGATGGCTTCCATACCCAGGCGGACGCCTCCGGTAGAACCGGGCAGCAAAAAGACCATGGTGCCCGTACAAATGGCGGCTTCGGCGCGGGACTGAATCGTACTCGTGCCAATTTCTTCATAGGACAGCATGCGGAATAATTCACCAAATCCAGGAATGGGTTTGCTGATCAGGGGTGCGAGGGCCTCCGGGGTTACGTCCCGCCCGGTGACTCCGGTGCCGCCGGTCGCGACAATCACGTCAATGGCCGGGTCGCTTATCCAGCTTTGCATCTGCTGGCGAAGGGTTTCCGCCGTATCGGGCAGGATGCAACGCGCCGCTATCCGGTGTCCGGCGGCCAGGGCCAGCTCCGCAATTTTGTCGCCGGATTTGTCGGTTTCCGGGGTGCGGGTATCGGAAACCGTGAGGATGGCGAGGGCGAGGGGGATAAAGGCTTTACTATCAGTTGCAGAATGCACATTACTCACAGCGGAATTTCCTTTACAGGCGACACGGAAGTCCAGTATAAAAGGCTCCGTCCCGCGCTCCAAATGTGCCGGCTGAGTACCCCTGACCGGGAACAGGCCAGGCACTGGTGCCCTCACGCCCGCCTCTGATCCGGAGAACATCCATGGATGTATTTCCCCCAGCAGATCATCCTGTGACCGCCCATTCGGAAGAGCAAATTATTCCGGATCAGGTGAAGGGCTGGCAACATCTGACGGCGCCGAAACCCGCCGACTGGGTGCAGGCCGGGCAGCTTGCGGATGACTGGGATTTTGCCCAGGACATTCTCGACCCCGATGAGCGCTCCTGGCTGCGGCGCGAAGAAAATCGGGTGTTTCTCACCTTGCAGTTTCCGGTGCGGGGCAGCATTGACGATGCCTGGACTTTGCGGCCATTGGGAATGGTTCTGCACCAGCAAAGCCTGACCACGCTGCTGGCCGAAGACCTGCCCTCGCTCTCGCCTTTTTTTGCGCAGTTGGAGCATCTTTCCAGCCCTCCGGAAAGCATCGAGATACTGGCGGCGATTCTTA
This sequence comes from Acidithiobacillus ferrivorans, assembly GCA_020723125.1. GTDB lineage: Bacteria > Pseudomonadota > Gammaproteobacteria > Acidithiobacillales > Acidithiobacillaceae > Acidithiobacillus > Acidithiobacillus ferrivorans_A. The sequence goes on along the minus strand of DYJM01000027.1, from coordinate 17,168 downwards.
AAATACTGGCCCAGAGTTATGAAGACGCCCTGCATCAACTGAACATGGCCATCCATGAAAATGAACGGCAACTGGATTGGACGCAAAGTAATGGTGACTTTTTCACCTTGCTGGAAATCAGTAAAAGTCTGACCCGTTTTGAAGTGGCTCTGGTCGGCAACATTGCCACCGCCTTCAAGATTTCGCGTCTGGCAGAAATTCGCGATGACCTGCCAGCGACCCGACAGGTCGATACGGCCTTACTGGAGTTGCAGGTGGCCCATGAGCGCGCCCGGGTTTATGCCGGAACCAGCACGTCAATGATGGATGCCTATGCTGGTATGGTACAAAACAACATCAACCACGGGCTCAAGGTGGTGACCGTTCTGGCTATGGTATTTTATGTACCGAGTATGCTGGCCACCCTGTATGGCGTGAACACGACCCTACCCTTTCAGAAGACCCATTGGATTTTCTGGGTAGTACTGTGTTTGGGGCTGGGTATTTCCGGGGGGTTGGCCGCATTTTTCAAACGCAAGGGCTGGATATGATCGGGCAGGAGTCTATAAAGGAGAGGCAGAATGCTGCACTGGTTTGACGACAAAACGGATGCCCAGCTGGAAATCACCAGTGATTTTCAGTGGCCTCCCCGTGCCACCTGGATTCAGGTGGTGGCACCCAGCCAGGCCGAACTGGAATTTGTCGCCAAGCATTTGCAGGTACCCGACTATCTGTTTCAGGACGTTTCCGATGAAGACGAACGCCCACGTCTGGAACGCGACGGGGATGTGGCCCTGATCATTTTGAAAGTACCTGCCCCCATGCAGGACGATGCGGAACTCCGCTTCCGGACCCTGCCGGTAGGACTCTGGCTGCTGCCCCAGCAGATGGTCACCGCCAGCGCGCATCCCCTGGCATTATGGGATGAACTGCGTAGCCAGCGTCAGCGCGGCAAAATCCTCCATGTCCGGGGGCTGCTCGCTGAAATTTTCCAGGCCATTGCCCGGGATTTTCTGCGGGCATTGCGCATCATCAACGCCGAAATTGCCGCCACCGAAAAAATCCTCCGCCACTCGCAGAACAATAATGAATTTTTCCGGCTGCTGGCGCTGAACAAAAGTCTGATTCTGTTTTCTGCCGCGCTCAAGGGCAACATTTCCGTGGCCCAGCAAACCCTGCGCCTGCCCATGCTCCTTCAGGATGAGGGCGATCTGGAAGACATTGCCGATGCCCTGATTGATTTGCAGCAGGCCCGGGACATGACGGAAATTTATGCTTCCACCATTACCAACATGATGGATGCTTATGTGGGCGTGCTCCAGAACAACATCAGCAACACCCTGAAAATCATTACCGCCTGGACCGTGGTGGTGGCATCGCCCGCCACGGTGGCCAGTATTTATGGGATGAACGTTCCCTTGCCCCTGCAGGACTGGACTTATGCCTGGCCAGTACTGATGGGCGGGGGCTTTCTCATTTCCGGGCTGCTCTTTGTATTTTTCCGCAAAAAAGACTGGATCTGAGGCAACGATGACGGCCCGGTATTTCGACATGGCGCTCGGTGACTGGAATTCCAGTTCGACTTGCGCGGGTCCGGGATTATTTCTGCTCAACCCGGAACAGGCCCCTTCCTGCAGCGGCCTGGGAAATCTGCTGCGCCATAGTGAAGATCAGCGCCTGTATTGTGAAGGTGAAGAAATCATCCTGCGGCTACCCGTGGCCCTGCTGGAAGAAGATGCCCGATTTGGCACTGTCGCACGGGTAAGCCACCTGATTGTGCAGCACGACAGCCCCGAGCGCCTGGTCATCATCGCTGAAGACGCCCTGCTGGCAACCCTGCAGCAGGACTGGCTCGGCAGCCTGCAGCAAAATGCCCGTGGCGATCTCCTGCAAAGAATTCTGCTCAACATCATCTACAGTCATGAACGGGTCGCCCGCGTGTTGGTGGACCGTCTCCAGGAACTGCGTATGGCCCTGAAAACCGCCATGGGTAACCGTGAGCTGCGCGAAATTGTGGTCCTGAACCGGGATCTGGGAGAACTGGTCATCGCCTTGCGCGAAACCGGACTGATTTTGCGCGACGCCTTGCGGGCCACGCCCGGCGAGGCTTCGACTTATCCCTTGCTGGATGCTGCCCTGCGTGAACAACGGCGCATGGAAGATGTGGTCAATCTGGTCTATGAGCGTTATTTGACCGTCACCAATGCCTACAACGGCATCATTCAGAATAATGCGCATACCGTCATGAAAGTCATGACCGTATGGCTGGCGCTGCTGATGATGCCCATTGCCTTTATCATGCCTTTTCACATGATGACCATTCTCCCGCTGGAACACTGGCATTATCTGTGGTTCGGCCTGCTTGCCTATGTTTTCGGAGCCACCCTGATGTTTGCCATCTGGGCCAGAAAACACGGCTTTTTTGCAATGTAGGGAGAAACGGGACATGCTGCGAATTACCCGCGACTGCCTGCTTTCGGGCAACGCCAACCGGCGCAGCTGGATGGCCCTGGTCAATCCTTCGGCCCTTGAACTGAATCAGGCGGCCTTGACGCTGGATATTCCCGAAAGCTTCTTGCGCAAACGTCTGGAAGGCGAGGCATCGCGGCCGCTGATCAAGGAGGAACGACTGATTTCCCTGCAATTTCAGGTGCCGATACCGGAAGATGGGCGCATCGGCCAGTTTTCCCTGGCGCCTCTCAGCGTTTATTTTGTACCGGGTTATTTCGTGACCCTGGCGGATCAGGAAATCCCCTTTCTCAACCAGCTGATTGATCCAGAGAAACCGCGTAAGCGCTGGGAACTCGTCCTGCGTATTATCGCCGAGGTGACCCGCCTGTACCTGCCCACCGCGCGCGCTGTGGCCCGGGAAATGGCCATGGTTGAGCGGGATTTGCGGCAGGCCCAGCGCCATGATGTGGTGTACCGGGGCCTGGATATCCACGACCGCCTCCTGGCCCTGGATCTGGGCTTGTTGCAACTGGAGTATGTGGTCAGTGAGATCGCTCTGTTCCTGCCTAAGGAAGATCACGATCTCATGGAAAGTCATGAAGATACGCGCATTGAACTGTCACAGGTTCGTGATCAGGTGGACAGCGACCAGGAAACCATCAATGAATTACTGGAATCTTACGCTTATGTGGTGCACAACAATGTGAACCATCTGTTCAAATTCATGGCGGCGCTGATTATTCTGGTCACCATTCCGTTGTTCATACCGGGCGCGGCGGCCATGAACGTCCCCCTGGGACCCCTACCCCACTGGCGTTATGGATTTGTCGCCGTCACCGGCGGCCTGGTACTGGTGGAAGCACTCACTGCCTGGATATTTTACCGCAAGGGCTGGTTACGGCTGGATTAATGTGAAAGGAAAGGAATCATTTTCTTTCATTCTCCGGGGTGGCGCGAGTCGCAATGGACGTTAGTATGAAATTCAACCCGCTTCTTCGCCGTCTTCGCCAACTCTTCTTTCGCCCTTGAGGGCAATGCTGAGATTTTTCAGTTTGCGATACAGATGGGTCCGTTCAAGCCCGACGGTTTCAGCGGTGCGGGCAATATTCCAGTCATTGCGCGCCAGATGATACTCAAGAAAAGCCCGTTCAAAGCGTTCGCGGGCCCGTTTGAGGGTGCCGCCGAAGTCGTCCTCGTCGAAGTTGCTGTTGGCGAGAGCCATGCGGTTATCCAGACCCAGCGCCCCTTCGATTTCTGCCGCGCTGATTTCCGGGCCTTCAGCCAGAATCAGCAGGCGTTCCACCAGATTCTGCAGTTCCCGAACATTCCCCGGCCAGGGATAGTGGTTGAGAACATCCATGCTGTCCGGCGCAAAACGGCGGCCGGGCAGACCATCCCGGGCACCATAAAAACGCACAAATTCCTCAATGAGTACCGGGATATCCGCCGTTCGCGCCGCCAAGGGCGGGACCCGCAAGGGCAAGGCACTCAGCCGATAGTACAGGTCACTGCGAAACTGGCCGTTTTGGACAGCCTGGGATAAATCATGGGCACTGCCGGCAATGACCCGCACATCAACCGGTACGGGGGTACTGCCCCCCACCCGGATGATGCGTTTTTCCTGCAAGGCTGAAAACAGACGGGCCTGGGTTTCCAGATCCATATCGGCTATTTCGTCGATGAACAGAGTCCCGCCATGGGCGACCTCCAGACGGCCACGAATGAGTTTGCCCTGGGTTTCATTACCAAAAAGTTCCGTAGCCACATTGGGCCGGGCAATGGCGGCAGCACGCAGGTCCACAAAAGGCCCCTGTGCCCGACGGCTCTGCCGGTGCAGATAACGGGCCGCAACTTCCTTGCCGCTTCCCGCTTCGCCGAGCAACAGAGCCCAGGAGTCTACCGCAGCGACCCGGGTGAGCTGTTCCCGAAACTGACGAATGGCCGGACTATCCCCACTGGGCCGTTCTACCCAGCCGGTTTGGGCACGCAGGTCGCGATTTTCGCGCTGCAGGCGGCTGGCCTCCAGGGCGTGGGCAACGGTCAGCAGGGTTTTGTCCAAAGACAGCGGCTTTTCGACAAAATCATAAGCACCCAGCTTGGTGGCCTGGACGGCGGTTTCAATGGTGGCGTGGCCGGACATCATCACCACGGGCTGCTCCAGACCCGCATCCGCCCAGCGCCGCAACAAGGTGATGCCATCTTCACCGGGCATCCAGATATCCAGCAGGACCAGATCCACCATCTGGTCGCGCAGAAATTCCTCTGCCGCCGCCGCACTCCCCGCCGTTTGTACCTGATACCCTTCATCTTCGAGAATATCCGCCAGGGTCTGGCAGATATCGGGTTCATCATCGACGATCAGAATCTTCAATCTTGCCGCTTCCATGCCACCTCCAGAAAGTCCCGGTCAACCCAGGGGAAAATCCATCACAATCCGCGCGCCACCATTAAGGCCCTGATTATCGGCAACAATCACTCCGCCGTGCTCTTCGACAATGCGGCGGACAATGGCCAGGCCCAAGCCCGAACCTTTGACCTTGCTGGTCACATAGGGCTCAAATACCCGGGCCAGGAGTTCTGCCGGAAAACCGGGGCCGTCATCCATTACACTCAACTCTAGCATCTTTGCCGAGCCGCTGTCCGTCAAGCCGGTGCGAATCAGAATATGTTTTCCGGAAGGACTTTGTTCCGTACCTTGCAGGGCATCCATGGCGTTACGCAGCAAATTGTTGAGAATCTGGCGCAGACGATGCGCATCCGCGCGAATACTGGGCAGGCCTGCGCCCAGCTCCGCACGGATTTCAATACCGTTTTCCTGCCCTCGATAGAGGTCCAGAACATCGAGAATCAAGGGATTGATCTCCAGCGGCCGAAGCTCGATTTGTGGTTGCCGGGCATATTCGGAGAAAGCATCTACCAGCACTTTCAGGGCATCCACCTGATGAATGATGGTTCGCGTCGCCCGATCCAGGGTTTCCCCTTCATCACCCAGACGCTCCAGATATTTGCGGCGCAGGCGTTCGGCCGAAAGCTGGATGGGCGTCAGCGGATTTTTGATTTCATGGGCCAGACGGCGGGCTACCTCGCTCCAGGCGGCGCTGCGCTGGGCGGAAACCAGGGTACTGATGTCATCAAATACCAGAACAAAGCCCTTGCTGCCGGCTTCGTCGGCAAATTGCGCACCGTGTACGATCAGGGTTTGCGGCCCATCACTGCGCTCCAGTTGCAGCTCTTTTTGCATACCGCTGCGGGGATGTTCCACCCACTCGGTGACCAGCTTCCAGAGCGGTCCGAGAACGGCCCCGTCCTGCAGTTCTTGCAAAGCCCGGCCCTTGGGTAAATCTTCCTGGAGAATCTGGATAGCTGCCGCATTGATTTCTGCCAGACAGTGCTCGCCATCAAAGGTGAGAATACCGCTGGATAATTGTCCCAACATGGTTTCCAGATAGAGCCGGCGCTGCTCTGCCTGCTCCTGAGCGGCGGCTGCCTGCTGTTTGGCGCGGGCAAGCTGGCGCGTCATATTGTTGAAGGAGTGCAGCAAAACGCCTAACTCATCCTGACTGGCAATGGTTTGCAGAGGGATAAATTCGCCTCGGGCTACGGCCTGGGTGCCTGCAGCCAGCCGGGCAATGGGGGCCGTCAGACGCCGGGCCAGGTGCAGTCCCATCCACACGGCCGATAAAACCGCCAGGAGCAGGGCTACGGCCAGACTGAGCTGAAAAGCCGTTTTCATGGGCTCACGCATCAGCATGAGCTGATGGTAGCGGGTATAGGCCACCTGTACGGCTTCTGCCGCCTTGGTGAGCTGTTCGGGAATGGGCTGCTCCACATAGAGCATGCGGTTACTTTCACCCAGATGCGGGCTCAGAACGGGAATCAGCGCCTTGACCAGCAGGCTGCCATCCGCTTCAGGCTCAATATTTGCGGTTGGATGCCCTTCTTCCATGGACAGAATTTCCTGACGCGGCAGACGCGGTGCCAGGGCCAGATTATCACTGCTGGTGGCAATAATCCGGTTATCACTGGAAAACAGGGTGACGCTGCTCAAATGGTACTGATCACGCAAGGCAATGACCGTCAGAATGGCATTACTGTCTGATTCACCCACCAAAGCCTGAGCGATGCTCTCGGCAGCCAGCAGCGTCGAATTGCGATAACGGTCAATGCCGGCCTTGGCCACATTCAAAGCCTGGTCCAGAGCACTTTGCACGGCCGAACTGAACCAGGAATCAACCCCCCGATTCAAATACTGCCAGGAAAATCCGAAAACCACGGCCGCAGGCAGAAAACTCAACAAGGTGATGATGATCACCAAACGCGTGGCGAGCTGACTGCCTACTTCTCCCCGACGCAGCCGGACCAATAGCGCCACCACGGAAACCAGCACCAAAACCAGCAAAAAAAGGACGATGCCTGCTGAAATGACCAGCATAGGGACAAAATAGCGGCTCAGGGGTCCGCCCGCGCTGGTAAAAAAATTGATCGCCAGAAAGCCTAAAATGGCCAGAAGCAATAGAATGGCACCCCAGCGCGGGCCAACCTTCTGGCGTTCCGGCGCCGCGCCGGCACTGAGGGCGCGTAACCAGTTTCTCAGCTTGAAAGGGGCGCGCTGACGGTCCATGGGGACTCCAGTTTCCAGTGATCCAGCAATGCACGCAGGCGCAGAGGGACGGGCAGCGCCTGTATATCCACATAAACCCGCAGCGCTACCCGTCCCCGTGCCGCGCCCTGTTGCAAAGGCAATTCGAAATCATGAATCTGCTTCAGGACGCCGACAACTTCCTGCCAATGATTGAATAAGCGCAGGGTGCCTGCTGCATTTTTCAGTGCGTATTGATTGGTCAGCGGATAATAGTGAATTTGCCAGCGGATTTCTTTTTGCGCATGGGTGCCCGGACCGGTAATAAAGGAAAATGGTTCGGGTTCCCGCCATTCCGCTTTCACGACCCAGATCAGGGTCTGGCCCTGATCGAGAATTTCCTGCAGCAGGTCTTCTTTAGTGATTTGCACCTGAGCATTGATTTTCACCCGGTTCATTTCTGGCGCGACCTGTAACTGTTCCACGTGAAACGCGGTACCTGCCAAAGCCCAGCCAGAACCCACAAAACAGCACAAGCCCAGGATCAGGCCCAGCCAAAGCGCGCCGCGCTTGCGCATCAGACCACCCGCCCGCGCAAAAACCAGCACAGAGGTCATTCAGCTTTCACCAGGAGGGCATAGTAAAAACCATCCATATCGTTCTGACCCGGCAAATGTTGTCCGGTGAGGGGATGGGCCTGCTGGCGGGCATCCTCGTGGCGCGCCAGAAACGCCCGGATCTGCAACAGATTTTCTTCGGGCAGAATCGAACAGGTCGCATAAAGAAGCCGACCGCCGGGGCGCAAACAACCCCACAATGCCTCCAGAAGGCGTTGCTGTTGGGCCACGGCCTGCTGGACATCTTCGGCCTGACGGCGCAGGCGGATATCGGGATGCCGGCGAATGACGCCAACGCCCGTACAGGGCGCATCCAGGAGAATGGCGTCATACGGTTCACCATTCCACCAGCTTTCCGGATCACCGGCATCGGCAGCCTGCAGATGGGCGATGGCCCCCTGCCGAAACAGCGCTTCCCGTAATTTCTGGAGACGTTCTGCAGAGCGGTCCAAGGCATCCAGACGGCGTGCGCCCAATGCCCAAAGATGCGCGGTTTTTCCTCCTGGTGCGGCACAAGCATCCAGTATTCTTTCTTCGGATTGGGGAGCCAGAATGTGCGCGGCCATCTGGGCCGCCGCATCCTGCACGGCCACCCAGCCCGCGTCCCAACCCGGAAGCGTGGCGACCGGAATGCTTTCGGGAAGACAAAGGGCGGCGTCACTCCAGTCCACTCCATGACAGGACAAACCTTGTGCCAGCAGCAACTCCCGGTAGTTTTCCGGGCTGACCCGCTGCGTATTGATGCGCAGCCAGAGGGGTGCGGGACGATTGTTGGCGGCAGCTATGGCTGACCATTGTTCAGGATAGGCTTCCCTCAGGCGCGCGGCCAGCCAGGCCGGATGACTCAGATCAGGATCCGCTATTTGCGCTTCCAGGGCTTCACGTTCTCGCAGAAAGCGGCGCAAAACCGCATTCATCAGACCCTTAGCCCAGGTTTTCTGGAGGGTTCCAACCATCTCCACCCAATCGTTCACCACCGCAAAAGTGGGACGCTGGCCATGCCGCAATTCAAAAAGCGCCAGATGCAGAAGAAAACCCAGATTCCGGTCTTCTTCCCGCCAGCTTTTGCGCAGCAGTAATCCGGATAATTTCTGCAGTAACAGATATTCCCGCAAGGTTCCCAGCACCAGCCATTGCAACGTGGCGCGCTCCGGGCCGCTGACTGTCGTAGCGGCCAAGGCCTGATCCACTTTTTCTCCTTCATCCACGGCTTGCAATACCTTGATGGCCGCTTGCCGCAGCAGGGTTCCGCCGGGCATGCCGGGGTCTCCATGGTGATTTGGTTTTTTACTCATCCCAACATTTCTCCCAGAGCAGGATGATAGCCACGGATGAAATCTCCCGCGCTGAGTTTTCCCTTGCCCGCCGGTTGCAAAAGCAACAATTCGAGTTGCCCGTCACCACAGGCTACCGTGAAACTCTCCTTGTGGATGGCGGTGATGCTTCCTGGCGCAATATCCACCGTTGCCGCTATCGGTCTGGCTTGCCAGACGCGCAGTCCTTTCTCCCGAAACAGCGTATGGGCAATGGGGCTGGGATTAAAGGCGCGCACCTGACGGTCCAGCGTTGCAGCGGGAAGCCGCCAGTCCAGCAAGGCTTCTTCTTTCTTCAGCTTACGCGCGTAGCTTACCCGGCTTTCATCCTGAACCAGGGCTGTTGCGGTCCCTGCCCAGAGCGCGTCCAGAGCCTGCCGCAAGGCGGCTTTGCCGAGAAGAGCCAGACGATCATGGAGGCTGGCCGCCGTGTCTTCAGGATGTATGGGACAAGTCAGTACGTTCAGCACCGGTCCGGAATCCAGCCCTGCTTCCATTTGCATAATGGCCACTCCGCTTTCGGCGTCTCCGGCAGCAATGGCGCGGGCAATGGGGGCAGCCCCCCGCCAGGCGGGTAACAGACTGGCGTGGACATTAATGGCGCCAAGGCGGGGTATATCGAGAACTGCCTGCGGAAGTATCTGTCCATAGGCCACGACAATCAGGAGATCCGGCTGCAGGCTGCGCAACAAATCCAGAGCCTCGGGAGTTTTGCAGGACTCCGGCTGAAAAACCGGAATACCCGCCTCCCTGGCCAATTGCTTGACCGGGCTTTCCTGCAGATGGCGGCCGCGCCCGGCAGGCCGGTCGGGCTGCGTCAACACTCCCACCAGAACTTCCGGACCGGTCAGCAATTCTTCGAGGACGATGCGGGCGAATTCGGGAGTTCCCGCAAAAACAATGCGTTTACTCACCCTGACGCACCCGCTTTTCCGCCTTGCGACGGATCAGATTCTGTTTCAGGCGCGACAGATGATCCACAAACAAAGTGCCATTGAGATGATCAATTTCATGCTGCAGACACACGGCCAGCAGGCCATCAGCTTCGAGTTCGATGAGTTTCCCCTGTACCGTCGTTGCCCGCAGGGTAATTTTTTCGGCCCGCCGAACCGTTTCCAGAACACCGGGAACCGACAGACAACCTTCTTTCATTTCTTCCTCGCCACTATGGGCGATGATCTCGGGGTTCACCAGGACCATCAAATCATTGCGATTTTCAGAAACATCCACGACAATCAGGCGTTGTCCGGCGGCCACCTGAGGAGCCGCCAAACCGATCCCCGGAGCATCGTACATGGTTTCCGCCATGTCATCGGCAAGCTGCTGAACCTGCTTGTCCACCCGGACAATAGGCTGCGCCATATTCTTGAGGCGCTGATCGGGAAATTCGAGTATTTTCAGGAGCGACATTTTTACCACCAAATTAATGAAGGACTATCCGGCAAAGAACGTATCTTGGACTAATACTATCCCCTGCGGAAGTCCAGCGGAGATCATTACATGCACAAACACCTATGGCGCAACCTTGTTTTTACCCTCGGCCTGAGCGCCCTGGCTCCAGTAATGGCCCAGGCGGTGCCTGCCGGTATTCAACTGCGCACACACATTCATGTGGATGATGAAATCCACAGACCCGCTTCGGCCGATGGCACTGTGCAACAATAATGTCTGATGCCGCCTGGCTGGCACTTTGCCG
>DYJM01000027.1:0-6433 GCA_020723125.1 Acidithiobacillus ferrivorans | reverse complement strand
GCCGATGGCACTGTGCAACAATAATGTCTGATGCCGCCTGGCTGGCACTTTGCCGCATTAACGGTTTGGGGCCGCAGCGGCAACGGGCTTTACTGGAGCGATTTAGCCATGCCGCCGCCTGCTTTCAAACGGGTGCCGGCCCGTTACGAGACCTCGGTTTGTCCGCAAAGCAAATCCAGGCTCTGCAGAAAGACCCCGAAGACCTTATCGGTCCTGCTGACCGGCGCTGGCTGAATAGTCCCGATACGGATTTATGTCGCTGGACCGATGCGGATTATCCGCCTTTGCTGCGGCAAATTCCCGACCCACCGCCCCTGTTGTTTATTCGGGGACAGCGTTCCTGCCTGAGCCAGCCCATGCTGGCCATTGTCGGCAGCCGCTCGGCAACGGCCGTAGGGGCAGCTACCGCCGAGGCTTTTGCCCGCAGTCTCGGCGAAACCGGGCTGATCATTACCAGTGGCCTGGCCTTGGGCATTGACGCTGCCGCCCATCGCGGAGCTCTGGTCAGCGGAACAGTTGCCGTACTGGGCACCGGCGCCGATCTGATTTATCCGCGCACGCATTTACAGTTGGCGCACCAGATTATCGAGCATGGCCTGCTCGTCAGTGAACAGGCCCCGGAAACCGGGCCACATAGTGGCCTGTTTCCGCGTCGCAACCGCATCATCAGCGGACTCAGTCTGGGGGTACTGATTGTTGAGGCGGCAGAAAACAGCGGCTCCCTGATTACTGCCCGCCTGGCTATGGAGCAGGGGCGAGAAGTATTTGCGGTCCCCGGTTCGATCCACTCACCGCTGTCCCGAGGTCCGCATCGTCTGATTCGTGACGGTGCCAAACTGGTGGAAAGTGCCGAGGATGTGTTGAGCGAGCTGGGGCCGCTATTTGGCGCATTATGCCAGGCCCGACCGGTAACAGCAGCAGATCATTGGCAACCAGACGATCCTCTCCAGGCGAAAGTCTGGGCGGCCATGGACTTTGATCCTCTGACCGCAGAAGAAATTGCTGCGCGTTGTGGATTGACGCTGGGCGAGCTTTCGGCCATCCTCTTGGAAATGGAAATATCAGGTTACCTCACGGCCAGCCCCGGCGGCCGATTCTGTCGCCTCCCTCCTGCACCCTGAAGGCTCTGGCATGGAAGACGTCATAGACATAATTACATACCTACTGGATCACCTCGACGACGAAGACGACGCGGTCATCGAAGATCATCTTCGTGCCGTGGGTTTTCCCGACGCGGACATTCAGCGCGCCCTCGCCTGGATGGAAGGTTTTGCTGTTGAAGAACAGGAAGATACCAGCCCCCGAGCGCTGCGCGCCTATCATCCCTACGAGCTGCAGAACCTTTCTGTGGCAGCACGCGGTCAACTGCATGACTGGGAACGCCTGGGCGTCATTAACGGCGCCATGCGGGAGCGGATCATTGATCGTTTACTGGCCCTCGACCTTGAGGATATGGATATGGAAACCCTTGACTGGGTTGCCTTCATGGTAATGGCCAACGATCCCGGCCCGGAAGCACTCTGGGTGGACGCCCTACTGGATACTGACGGAACCCGGATACTGCACTGACCTATGGCTCACCAGCTCGTAATTGTCGAATCTCCTGCCAAAGCCAAAACCATCCAGAAATATCTCGGAGATGATTTTGAAGTTCTGGCCTCTTATGGTCATGTTCGTGATCTTCGCCCCAAAGAAGGGGCCGTTGATCCTGATCAGGATTTTGCCATGCGCTATGAAGTCATCGAGCGCAATGAACGGCATGTAGAGGCCATTATCAAGGCCTTGCGCAAGGCTGATAAACTCTGGCTCGCCACCGATCCGGACCGCGAAGGTGAGGCCATTTCCTGGCATTTGGTAGAATTGCTGCGCGAGCGCAAGCAGTTGGGAAACAAGCCCGCCCAGCGCGTGGTTTTTCACGAAATCACCAAAAAGGCCGTACAGGAAGCCATTGCCAATCCCCGCGAAATCGCCATGGATCTGGTCAATGCCCAACAGGCCCGGCGCGCCCTGGACTATCTGGTGGGCTTCAATTTGTCGCCGCTGCTGTGGCGCAAAGTGCGTCCCGGCCTTTCTGCTGGACGGGTGCAAAGTGCCGCCCTGCGTCTGATCTGCGAGCGGGAAGATGAAATTGAAGCTTTTGTCAGCCAGGAATATTGGACGATTGCCGCACGTCTGCTGCACGCCGAAAGTGAGTTTTCCGGGCGTTTGACGCACTGGCAAAACAAAAAGCTGGAACAATTTGATATCAACAATGAAACCCAGGCAGAATCCATCCGCAGCGGCATGGAAGCGGATATGCAGCAGCAAGCACTTCAGGTCCGCGAAGTGGAGCGTAAAAGCCGGCAACGTCAGCCTGCCGCGCCTTTTACAACGTCCACCCTGCAGCAGGAAGCCTCCCGCAAGCTCGGCTTCAACGCCAGCCGCACCATGCGCGTCGCCCAGCAGCTTTATGAAGGCATAAATATTGGCAGTGAAACTGTCGGCCTGATCACTTACATGCGTACGGATGCCGTCAACCTTTCCGAAGAAGCCATTGCCGATATACGCAGTTTCATCGACGGGCATTATGGTCATGAATTCGTCCCTGAAAGCCCACGTCGTTACAAAACCAAAACCAAAAATGCCCAGGAAGCCCATGAAGCTGTGCGCCCGACGGACATCCGTCGAACTCCGGAAATGCTGCAGGGTATTCTCGAAAAGGATTTGTGGCGGCTATACGATCTGATCTGGAAACGCAGCGTCGCCTGTCAGATGGCCCCGGCCCGCCTGGATATGGTCGCTGTAGACATGGATGCCGGAACCCACTGGACGTTGCGTGCCAACGGTTCGACCGTTACTTTCCCTGGCTTCATGGCAGTTTATCTGGAAGGAAAGGACGATACCGACGAAGATGAAAACAATCGTATTCTCCCGCCTCTGGAACAAGGCGACCAGCCGCAAGTCCAGGGCGTGGATGCAGAACAGCATTTTACCGAACCACCACCCCGCTACAGTGATGCGACGCTGGTAAAAACTCTGGAAGCCCATGGCATCGGGAGGCCCTCTACTTACGCCAGCATTATTCAGACCCTGCAAAATCGCGAATATGTAGAAACGGAACAACGTCGCTTTAGGCCCACTGATCTGGGCAGAGTCGTTGGACGCTTCCTGTCCAATCATTTTGAGCGTTATGTGGACTACAACTTTACCGCAGGTATGGAAGATGAGCTGGATGCCATCTCCCGGGGCGAAAAGCAATGGCGGCCGGTACTGAACGAATTTTGGGGACCATTTCGCTCCTTGCTGGATGAAAAAGCCAACGTCAGTCGCGCCGAAGCCACCAGCGAAGCCATGGACGAGAATTGTCCAGAATGTGGAAAGCCGCTATTTCTGCGCCTTGGACGGCATGGTCGTTTTGTCGCCTGTTCAGGATACCCCGATTGCACGTACACCCGTCCAGTGGATGGGCCTCGGGAAGCCCCTGAACCCGTTGGACGCGACTGTCCCGACTGCGGAAAACCCCTGGTTTATAAGACCGGTCGCTACGGGCGCTTTATTTCCTGCAGTGGTTATCCGGAATGTAAGCACATTGAACCGTTGACCCAGCCCAAGTCTTCCGGCGTCATCTGTCCGCAATGTGGAGAAGGCGAACTGGTAGAAAAGCGCAGTCGTTATGGCAAAGTATTTTATTCCTGCAATACTTATCCAAAATGCACTTACGCCGTTTGGGGGCCTCCGGTTGCCAAAGCCTGTCCACGTTGTGCCTGGCCGATCATGATTGAAAAAAGTGGAAAACGACTGGGAGAACAACTCGCCTGTCCTCAGCCAGAATGCGGATTCCATTTTCAGGTGACCGACAGTGAGGCAGAAATTGCTGCACTGCTGGCAAACTATACGCCGCCACCGCCTCGAGAAAAACGCGCCGCAGCCACCAAGGTCCCGGCGCGCAAAGCCGCCAGCAAGACAGCGAAAAGTTCCGCAAAAACGGCCACGAAAACCGTTTCTGCCAAGAAAAGTCCGGCCAAAAAAACTGCCAAGGCCTCAGCAAGTTCCGTAGACAAACCCGCGCCCACAGCTCGCAAGCGCGCCAGTAAAAAAGTAGACAACCCATGACTTATGTCGTTACCGAAAACTGTATCCAGTGCAAATACACTGATTGTGCAGAAGTGTGTCCTGTAGAATGCTTTCATGAAGGTCCCAATTTTCTGGTCATTGATCCGGACGAATGTATTGACTGCGCCGCCTGTATTCCCGAATGCCCGGCAGATGCCATTTTTGCCGATGACGAGGTACCGGAAGACCAGCGCGACTTCATCGCCATCAACGCCGAACTCACCAAAAAATGGCCTGTCATTTTGCGCAAGAAAAGTGCTCTACCCGATGCAGAAACCTGGAACGGCAAAACGGATAAACGCCCACTGCTGAAAAAAAGCTGATCGGAGATCATGAAATGTTTCACGTGAAACATGTCTGCTAAAAAGCCGGAAGCCGGCTCCCCCGAATTTTCTCCTTTACGCTTAAGTGGGAGTGTCTTTACGCTTTCTGTTTTACAACTGGAAAGTAATGATCCGGACGCACTCAAGGCGCGCATTGACGAAGAACACCGCCGTCATCCTGCTGCGGTGGCATTTCACCAGGACTCTCCGCTGGTTCTGGACCTGAGCGGCATTCCCGAAGAAGCCCCACTGGCTCTCGAAAAAATCATCCAGGTATTGAGGACTGCCGGCTGGATGCCCGTAGGCATTCGCAATGCCGCAACAACGCATCAGTTGCTGGCTACATCCCTTCACCTTCCGGTATTGCGTGGACAAGCCCAGCGCGCTCCAGCAAAACCCGAAGCAACCTTAAGCCAGCCGTCCCCTGCTCCCAGCCCAGCACCATCTGCAGGGCTGCTGATTGAGCAGCCGGTGCGCAGTGGACAACGAAATTACGCGCGCAATGGCGATCTGGTCTGTATGGCAACTGTCAACGCCGGGGCGGAAATCATTGCTGACCGCAACATTCATGTTTACGGACCGCTGCGAGGTCGCGCTTTGGCCGGGGTCAACGGCGATGAAAATGCCCGTATATTTTGCATGGCGCTGGAGGCAGAACTCGTCTCCATCGCCGGCTTATATCGGACCCTCGAACCGGACCATCCCCTTTGGGGAAAACCTGCGCAGGTTTACAGCCGGGACGAGCAACTGCATATTACCCCCTTGAATTCATAATGATCCGGAGAAAAAAACGTGGCCAAAATAATCGTCATAACTTCAGGAAAAGGTGGCGTCGGTAAAACCACCACCAGTGCAGCTTTTGCCAGCGGCCTCGCGCTGCGCGGGTATAAAACGGTCGTCATAGATTTTGACGTAGGCCTACGCAATCTTGATCTCATCATGGGTTGCGAGCGTCGGGTGGTTTACGATCTCATCAACGTCATTCAGGGTGAGGCAAAGCTCCAGCAGGCCCTGATCAAGGACAAACACTGCGAAAATCTGTATGTGCTCCCCACATCACAAACCCGCGATAAGGATGCCTTGACCGTTGAAGGGATTACCGCGGTCATGGACGAACTACGCAAAGACTTTGATTATATTGTCTGTGATTCGCCGGCTGGTATTGAATCAGGGGCCTTGATGGCCTTGTATCATGCGGATGAGGCGATCGTCGTTACCAACCCGGAAGTTTCTTCAGTACGCGACTCCGATCGGATTCTGGGGATACTTGCTGCACGCTCACGTCGCGCCGAACAGGGAGAAGAACCCGTCAAGGAACATTTGCTGTTGACCCGTTATTCCGCCAAGCGGGTGGAAGACGGTGAAATGCTTTCCCTGGAAGACGTCAAGGAATTATTGAGGACACCACTGCTGGGTGTCATTCCCGAGTCAGAAGTGGTGCTGCAGGCTTCCAACCAGGGTATTCCCGCCATACACATGGGAAACACTGATGTGGCTGAAGCCTACAAGGATGTAGTAGCCCGCTTCCTGGGCGAAGAAAAACCTCTCCGATTTATTCAGGCTCCGAAAGTGGGGTTTTTCAAAAAGCTTTTTGGAGGCTGACATGTCCATACTTGATTATATTCTCGGTTCCAGGAAAAAAACGGCCAATGTGGCCAAAGATCGTTTAAAGCTTATTCTTGCTCATGAAAGGGAGGAAGGGGGACCTGATTTTTTGCCCGCCCTGCAAGAAGAATTACTGACGGTTATCGCCAAGTATATTCCCGTGGATAAAAACAACATCAAGGTCAGTATGGAACGCAAAGGCGACTTTGAAGTACTGGAGCTGAACGTCCTCTTTCCTGATCAGCATTGAGTTTTCATCGAAGTCGCGGCAAAGCACCCTCTGCAACTACTGTTTCATCCTAACGTCCATTGCGACTCGCGCCACCCCGGAGAATGTAAAGAGAATGGTTCCATTTCTTTCACATTAAAAGCGGCCGTTGCCATGGGTGCTTCTTGCTCCGTTGTTCCTCGCC
>DYJM01000123.1 GCA_020723125.1 Acidithiobacillus ferrivorans | reverse complement strand
ATGCCCGGCAGCCCAACACTGCAGCGCACGTGGATCGGGGATATCCAGAACGCGGCGGTTGACTGTAATCAGCCCGGCTTTGCGCATGCGCGCCAGCAAGCGGGACAGGGTTTCCGGGGTCAAGCCCAGACGGGCAGCTACTGCCGATTTTTTGGCGGGAAGCTCGACGACGGCTGCAGCATCCAGAGCCGGACACAAATCCAGCAGATAACTCACCAGACGCTGCTCTGCCGACTCGACACTGAGCTGGCGGAGCTCCTTGACCAGAAAATGCAAGCGCATACTCAGTCGCGCCAGCATCTGGCGCATCAACTGAGGTCTTTGTTCCAGAATCTCCAGAAACAAGGCAAGGGGTATTTCCAGAACCGTTGTGGAACCTTCCGCAGCGGCCGTTACCGGATAACGTCCCCCCAGAAAGGCAACGGCTTCGGCAAACAGATCATTTTCCCGAATAATTTCAACAATTTTTTCCTGACCAGTGGCGGCAGCGGCAATCAGATGAATACGACCGGAAAGAACCAGATAAAAGGCATTTGCGGTCGCCTTTTCGACAAACAGAATATCGCCTGATCCCAAATTGACCGTTTTGCTGTGCTTCAGCAAGGAATCCAGCAACGCTTCGGGCCAGGCCGAAAAAAGCGATGTTTCGCGCAGGAGTGAGGATACATTGTCCGCGATGGCTTCCATCAAAATATCCGCTCATTGGAGAAAGAGGCAGGATAGTCACCGCCGGACGGCACCGCAAGCACAGAAACACCCTGGCAAGCATGATCCACCCGGGTCGGGCCAAAAGCTGGCCCATGAATTGCTTTATGAAATGGCAGTCTGGACAATGAAGTCCTCGCGCACCACGACGGAGCGCGAGGTTTTTTTGTAATGGCGTCGGGTAGTGGGAGGAAAAATGAGCGGTGAAAATCTCAACATTGGTTTTGTGGCACTGACAGATAGCGCACCCTTGATTGTAGCGCGTGAGTTGGGTTTTTTTGCGGCTGAAGGGCTTGCTGTCACCCTGCAAAAGGAGCCTTCCTGGGCCAGCTTGCGCGATCACCTGCTCTTTGGGGATCTGGTGGCTGCCCATGCCCTGGCGCCACTACCCATGGCCGCAACGCTGGGAATTGCTTCCC
This sequence comes from Acidithiobacillus ferrivorans, assembly GCA_020723125.1. Taxonomy (GTDB): domain Bacteria; phylum Pseudomonadota; class Gammaproteobacteria; order Acidithiobacillales; family Acidithiobacillaceae; genus Acidithiobacillus; species Acidithiobacillus ferrivorans_A. The sequence goes on along the minus strand of DYJM01000123.1, from coordinate 2,832 downwards.
CGAGAATACCGGTGAGCACTGCGCTGACACTTTCCCTGAACGGGAATGCCATTACGGTCAGTCATGCTTTACACCAACGGCTCCGCGATACCGGATTTACAGGAGCGGAACCTGCCATCGCCACCGCCCAGGCATTGCGCCGCATTATCGAGTCAGAACCTGCCAAAAAATTGTGTTTTGCCGTTGTTTCTCCCGTATCCAACCATCATTATCAACTGCGACACTGGCTACGTGCAGCTACTATTGATCCGGATCAGGATATTCAAATCACCGTGGTTCCACCCCGCCATATGGTTGCCGCGTTGCGCGCAGGAGAAATAGATGGTTATTGCGTGGGGGAGCCCTGGGGAAGTCTGGCGGCTGCAGAAAACGTCGGTATTCCAATTGTCAGCAGTTACGCACTCTGGAACAACCTGATGGAAAAGGTATTAGCCGTACGGAATGACTGGTCACAGCGCGAACCCGACTTACATCTGGCGATGATTCGCGCCATCCTGACAGCCAGTCAATGGCTGGATAACCCTCAACACCGTTTAGAAGCAGCCTCCTGGGTTGCCGCCGCCATTGGGGTTCCTCGGGAAGTTGTGGCCATGGCATTAACGGGTAACGTCCCCGGTCTGGCTCAGCAGGAGGATTTTCATGTATTTGCACGTTACTCGGCCAATTTTCCCTGGCATTCCCATGCCTTGTGGCTGGCTCGCCAAATGCAGACGGCGGGTCAATGGCCCCAAGGCGTGGACCGCGAAACATTGATTCCACAGGTATATCGTTGCGATATCTATCGGCAGGCGGCAAAGGCGCTGCGCCTTCCTGTTCCCAATACGGATTTTGTCGACTGGGGAAATCACGCCCAATCCTGGCAGGTTCAGAGCGATGATGGGCATCCTGTTACCATGGGACCCAACCTGATTTTTGATGGAAGCACCGTCACCCGCTGAGCGGCGATGCACCATCATTGGGCCCCTTCTCAGGGAATATGCACCAGCTTTGTACATCCAGTACCTGCAGGATGCCCACAAAAATCCCCGTGCACTGCCTAAAAACAACGATTCAGAGCAACTTCGCAACCATGGCATGGAAAATGCTTTAGACAGCTCAGCACTGTTCACCGATGAACAGCGTTTTGGGACGAAGGCGTTCCTGGCTCATGCGGGCCGGGAGCGCCTTTTTCTTTGGCTTTTATCCGCTTTAGAGGGACGCTCCATGAAAGAACTTTTAACCATGCTCCGAAGTGGAAACTGGCGCGCTTTGGTCGCCAGCTTTCTCTATTTCGACACGGGCTTTACTGTCTGGTTGCTGTATGGCCCGCTGGCCCCCTACATGATTCACTCCTTGCATCTGAGCGATGCGAAACAAGGCTTTTTAGTCGCAGTACCCATCCTCTCTGCGGCAATTTTACGCGTGGGCATGGGCAACCTTTACCAAAGCATGAATGGTCGCTGGCTGGCGCTGGGTGGTGTCGCACTATCCGCTATTCCGCCGCTTTTTCTGCTGCTTTATCCGGGTGTACCCGGTTACTCACTGCTCATCGTGCTCGGTGTGCTACTGGGTGTTGGCGGAGCCAGTTTTGCGGTTGCCCTGCCCATGGCCGGAAGTAATTATCCTGCCAAAGTGCAGGGAACCGTATTGGGCATAGCTGCTGCGGGAAACATTGGAGCGGTACTGGATGGTTTTCTCTTTCCGCCCCTGGCCGCCCATTTTGGCTGGGCGCACGCAACTGCTGCCGCCCTGCCCTTGCTGGCTCTGGCCGGTGTGAGCCTGTTTTTCTGGGGCAAGGATAGCGCCCCCAAAAGTGGTCGGGTAAAACCCGCATTACTCGGCTTTGTGGTAACTCTGGCAGGTTTGGCAGTTCTGGCTGTAGCAACACCCATGGGTTGGTTGGGATTGCAGGGTAAATCAGCCCTCCTGATGCTACCCGTATACGGCGTATTGCTGGCGGGTATTTTTCTCCCGCAACGCTACCGGCTTACCCTCCGCGAACGCGATACCTGGGTGATTATTCTGATATACGCCATCACCTTCGGCGGATTTGTCGGCATGTCTGCCTATGTCAGCCTGCTTTTGGTTGCTCTATACCATTTGCCCAAAGTGGACGCTGGCATGCTGATGGCACTGTTTGCTTTTACCGGAGCCATGTTGCGACCTTTGGGCGGTATGATTGCTGACCGGATCTCGGGTGCTGCCGCACTACGCTGGTTTTTGGGTGGTATCGCGCTGATGGATATGGTGTTTGCAACCTGGACCCCGCCTCTGGATCTGGCCGTTGGCTTCTTACTGATTCTGTATGCCTGCTTCGGTCTGGGAAATGGTGCCACGTTTCAACTGGTCCCTCTGCGCTGGCCTGAAAAAACCGGCATCATGACCGGTATTATTGGGGCTGCAGGTGGAATAGGCGGCTTTTATCTGCCCGTTATTCTGGGTATCACCAAACAGGAAACCGGCAGCTATCACCTGGGCTTTGCCTTCTTCGCCGTACTGACGAGCATCGCACTGGGGCTGGTACTTGTCCTGCGCCAGCAGTGGTTAAGCTGGTCTCATCATGGAACGATGGCTGTAGCCATGGAGGAAACGCCCTCGGCTTTATCCGAAGCCAGCGCCGTTACTGACTGAGTTTTCACTAAAGTCCCCCATCACAACTTGCGGTTCTTCCAGATGCGTTTACTGACGCATCGGGAGTTCTGCGCTCTTTATCCATGATTTCATGGCTAAATTTATTCTGGAGACCCAATCATGCCTTCTCTGAAAAAAACTGCTGCGTATCTCGCCGTTATGAACGCTCTACTGGTCACTTTGGCAGGAAGTTGGGCCAATGCAGACACTCTGAGCGATGCC
>DYJM01000026.1 GCA_020723125.1 Acidithiobacillus ferrivorans | reverse complement strand
TACGGTGTAGAGCAGGTCAAGCGCCTCTGCCTGGCTGCCCTTTTCCAAATGCGCCTGGGCCTCCGCGACCAGCGCATTCACCTGCAGCCAGATGGGTAGGCTCTTTTTGGAACTGGTCGTTTTTCTCTGCGCTGTTTTTTAACCTTTGCTCCTTTCCTGTCATCAGCCAGTTTGAAGATCGCTCCGCAGTTGGGACACTCTGAACTTGCCTTCTCGATCTGGTACCCAAAGGTGGGGCATTGCTGCTGTACTGGTTCAGCCATAAGCTCTCCCGCGTTAGAACGCTACGACCAGTGCGAGCACAACACAGCACATCGCGATTCCAACAATCACCACAAAGATTGTGCTGCCAATTATTACCGTATCGTTGCTGAAAAATTCAACAAAATCATGTTTAAGTGTTCCCAGGGTGGATCCAAGGCTTTCCCGCTTCTTCGGTTTCACCTGGGGGGGAAAAAACATTATCGTCGAGGAGTACTGTTTGGGCCGGTTGGAATCCGCGGGCTGAGCGCTGGTCCCTGTCAAGGAGTCCAGTTTCCCGTATTTCAGGTAGAGTGCGATCCCTGTGAGAATCCCCAGGATAGGGAACCCGACCAGGGTAGCCCAGAGGATGTGGGTATCAGTTGTGGTCAATCCGGCGAACAACCATCCGAGCGTGGAGAGCAGGATCCAGCTTTCCGCGTACCGGATGCGCCGAAGATGAAAATAGTATTGACCAGTGCTAATCAGAAGCCCGGTGACGGCCGCGGACCAGATCAAGCCTTCGAGGGCATTCCCTCCGGTAATTGCTGTGACGATACTATAGACCAGGGCGGTTCCTGCGGTTGAGATTGCGATCCAGGCCCAACCTTTATGAAGGTAATCCTTCAAAACTAGCCACTGCAGGCTGCCGAGGACCAAGCCTGGAGCACAGAAGGCCAGGAAAACTGTGAACCAAGAGTAAGCTCGGTAGTAGTAGAAATCCAGCAGGCTGCCCACGGTAATCACGAGGGCGATTCCAACAGCATTGATTGCCACCCAATAGAGGAATTTTTGCCATCCAAACTTTTGGCTTGCCTGTCCTGTGGAATGTTTATTGGAATCCGCGGGCTGAGCGCTGGTCCCTGTCAAGGAGTCCAGTTTCCCGTATTTCAGGTAGAGTGCGATCCCTGTGAGAATCCCCAGGATAGGGAACCCGACCAGGGTAGCCCAGAGGATGTGGGTATCAGTTGTGGTCAATCCGGCGAACAACCATCCGAGCGTGGAGAGCAGGATCCAGCTTTCCGCGTACCGGATGCGCCGAAGATGAAAATAGTATTGACCAGTGCTAATCAGAAGCCCGGTGACGGCCGCGGACCAGATCAAGCCTTCGAGGGCATTCCCTCCGGTAATTGCTGTGACGATACTATAGACCAGGGCGGTTCCTGCGGTTGAGATTGCGATCCAGGCCCAACCTTTATGAAGGTAATCCTTCAAAACTAGCCACTGCAGGCTGCCGAGGACCAAGCCTGGAGCACAGAAGGCCAGGAAAACTGTGAACCAAGAGTAAGCTCGGTAGTAGTAGAAATCCAGCAGGCTGCCCACGGTAATCACGAGGGCGATTCCAACAGCATTGATTGCCACCCAATAGAGGAATTTTTGCCATCCAAACTTCTGGCTTGCCTGTCCTGTGGAATGTTTATGGGTTGCCTCCTGTCTCCTCTGGATTTCAGCGCTATTTTCAACCTGGATCGTTGCTGGTAGGACGCGGTCGCTGTCCAGCATGCTCGCCAGGATTACCTGGCGTTCATCGCTCTCCTCGGGTCCTCTCTCCAGCCACCCTATGAGGCTGCTGAGCAGGAGCGGGGACAGCTTTTCCTGTGCGGTCTTGGGAGCCTTCTCGACAGGTTCAACATCCTCCTGGTGCAGATTGTGTCTTTCGGCAGTTTCAAATGCCCGGGCGGCTGCGGCAAGTTCGGTGAGGTCGTCCTGTTCCTCCTCCGTGGACTGCTTCTGTGCCCCTTCCAGTTGCCAGATTTTTTGTTCCAGCAGGGGCACGAGGCTCTTGATGCCAGACATTCCGCCTTCGCCTTCACCTGCTACGTTCTTTGCCTGGCGGTAGACCTGCAGTGCTTCCTCCAGATGGTTCGACAATTCGTGTTCGTATGCTGCATCGAGCAGTTGGTAGAACACTTCCTGGCGCGGTTTCTCTCGCCGGCCTGTTCCCGATTTTCGGTGGGAAGTTTTCTTTCTGGGTGCTGGAGCATTGATGCTGTCTACTGTTGGCATGATCTCCTGAACCAGCTGCTGGTCCAGGATGGTTCCGCAGTTTGGACATTCACTCTGCCCGGCTTGAAGAGGAAAATTACAGGTAGGACAAAGTTGTTGCTCGGTCATGGACAACCTCAAAAGGATGAACTGTACAGGCTAGATCCGCAGTTTGGACAGATCTCTGCTTTCTTGCCTACCCGTGCCCCACACATCGGGCAACGCCGTCCACCGGCCCGTGAGGCAATGAAAACGATGCCGGCGATCAGGACCAGTGCTCCCAGACCCCACAGGCAGGCTGGAAGAATACTGCTCACAGGGGTGAAGACTACATCGACCTGGGTCGGGTTGTACCAGGTCGCTGTGCCTCCGCGGACGAGATTGGCGTTGCTGCTGATGATTTTTCCGACATGTAGGGTGACGGTGTTGGAGAACAACCCCCCGGTTAACGTTTCCAGATCTCCCAGACTCGGGGCGATGTCTCCAAGTGTCAGAAACCCCATAGTCAGGTGATACTGCCCGTCCCCGACTTCTTCAATAGAAAAAGCCCCAGGCGCGAGCTGGTTGAACTGGACAAAACTGTCGCCCCGAAAATCAAAGGTGATCCTTCCCTGTGCTCTGTGCCAGTTGAATTGGATCCCCTGAGCAGCGAACTGCTGCTTTGCCAGCTCGAAGGTATACTCGAGCAGGCCGATGGCATCGGAGACGTTCACCGAAGGAACGGGTACCCCGAGACCTTCCCCGATTGCCCATCCAGCCATGTCACCGAATAGGTTAAGTAGTTCCTCGTCATACTGGAATTCACTTTCCAGCCTCCAGGATTCATTGTGCTTGAAGGTCATATCCAGGGTTTGGGTGCAGGCAGACAGCAACACAGTCAGCGCCAGGATCAATGGCAGCCATCTGGGCATCAGAAGATGCTTTTGCCTGCGGGGTTCAGTCTGGAAGTTCTTCGTCTCGCATAATTCTTCGATGGTATTTTGGTCTGTCATTATTTTTCCTGTTCCTAGCCATGTAATTTCTATATTTCACTCTGCCCCGGTAACTACCTACCCATTATTGGAATACCCATATATCTGGCGAAAATGTTTCTAAAAGCATGGATTTTGCCATATATGCCATTCCTATATCTGACGGTTATCGCCAAAATGTGGCCTAAAATGTCACATATAGCGGTTTTCTTGAAAACAGGGTAGGTAGTTACCTGCCCTGGACAAGATCAACCTACTTCATACGCAAATCAACAGGGCGGCGATGGCGGACCACAGAAGCCTGGGTGACATTCCAGCCCAGGAATTGGTTGGCAGCCAAGCCTAACAGACCATAATCACACAGATAACACACGTCTTTTCATTCAAGAGTTCGCGCTGCTTCATTGTTGGATGGTTGTGATTTCCTGAACGTCGCCTTCTTCAACCATGACACCCTGGAACTCAGTGAGATTACCGTCAACGATTACTTGGACAGTAAAGGGGATCGACTGGTTCAATCCGCATTGTTGGTAGTAGTTCACCAGCACACGATATGTGCCTGTGGGGGCCAAGTCGGGAGGCCAATAAATGTTCTCGACCGGCTGGGTTGTCAGCTGTTGGCATCCTGGGTTGGCATCTATGTCCAGCTGTCCACCGCTGGAGGATTGCGGGACTTGGTAGTAGATCTTCTCGCCGTTTGGATCGATTACCCACAGGTCCAGGTCGTCGATCGTATTCCAGGACAGGGTGATCTGGATGTCTCCGCTCCCCAGTTCGACCACCCGGGTTGGGGTGAGTGATGGCTGTGCCATTGGCTCTGCGGTCCGTGTTGGCACGGCCGATGTCAGTGGGTTGACCACTGTGGCAGTTGCTGGCTGGGCAGACTCTGGCAGCCACAACGACCGGGTCAACCAGGTGCCCAGAGTAAGCAGCAACAGTAGGAGGATCAACCACCACCAATCGCACAAAATGCAGATCGGTCGCTCCCACCAGGCTTCGCGCATCAGAGGATATTCAGGAGAGACGCTATAGACCGAGGGCCAACGTCAAGGCCGGCAGCCACAAGTCCCGGGTGAAATAGGCAGCCAAGGCGAGCACCACAAGGATTAACAGGATCCACCAGTACCCGCAAATGAAACGAACGATACCTTCCCACCATGCAGCATTCATGATTCATCTCCTCTGGATTGATTGGCATGATCTAGAAACTACTTGAGTCGTAATCATCCATTGCCTTGTATTTCTTCTCGACAATCGAACCGCCCCAAGTCCCCAAGGCGATGGCCAGCAGGACATCCACAACAACGATACAGAAAGTGCCGATCGCATCAACGTAGATAAACTGCCCCATGGCATCCAGGATCAGATTCCGAACCAGGATGAAGATCCACATCAGGAAGCTGACTGTTAGGGCGGCCCCCATACCGGCAGCCTTCACCCCGCGCAGCGCTTCGATGCTGCGCTCCTGGGCGTTGTACTGCTGTTGAGCGGCAGATTGGGAAGCAATAAAGTACACCAGCAGTTGAATGCCATGGGCGATCCAGTCTCCGCGCGTCCCTCCCTGGAAGATCAGCAACAGAATGAGGTGGACAGCGATCATCAGAATGCTGGCGATGAAACCGACGGAAAAACCGGCATTCATCCTTTTCCTGCGAGTATCAGAATAGTCGTTCACTTGTTTTTTGCCTCCCGATAATAAGCCAACCAGTCATCCGGTGTTTCCCTTATCGCGGCGGCAGTGCGCAGCCGGTTCACCCAGGAGCGTGCATATGCACCATCCTGAAGATCACGGGCAGTCTCGCGCCAGTCATAGGGCACGCGCCGGAACGTGACGGTCTTCTGGGATGTATCTAGGATGCAGTAACAGGCCCGCTGGTCCAGGTTGCGCGGCTGACCGACCGAGCCGGGATTGATAAGCGCGAATTCATCATCAATCGGATAGGTTTCCTGTGGCAAAGGTTTCTCCGGACGGATGGCATAGCTGTCAGATCCCGGTTGCTGGTTGGCAAAAACCAGCATCTGGACATGTGTGTGGCCGTAGAACTGGACACACGGCCCGTCCTTCTTGCATAATTGTTGTTTGATTAATTTGAGTTCTGTATTCAGGTAGGTCTGTACCTGCCAGGGGTATAGGTAGCGCGAAAGGGGTTTCTCCCGGCTGCCGTGCACGAGGGAGATCTGCAAACCGTCGAGGGTGAAATCGAGCGGTCCGACTCGGGAGGGGATGAAGTTTTTCTTCCAATAGGCATCCAGTTCCGGATCGGTTTGAATGGCCGACCTGTTCTTCCTGATGGTATCCACGGGTTCCGCGGTCGTCAGGATCCAGTCTTGTATGCTGAGCAGGTTGCCACGCACGCTGACCTGTTCGCCCTGTCCCTTCTCCAGAGCTATCTGGTGAGTTTTTATCTTTTGGAAATTAGCTTCATCATCAAAGATAAGATCGGCCAGCATGGCATCATGGTTTCCCAAAACCCAGGCTTTCGGATCGGCGAATTCACGCAGGAAGGTCAATGCCTCGCGCGGGTGGGGACCGTACCCGACCACATCTCCCAGACACCAGACAGCCCGGCTCTGCAGGTCGATGCCCTGGGAATCGGCATCCTCCAGCACTGCTGCTAGGGCGGGAAAGTTGGCGTGAATGTCTGAGAGCACAGCGACCTTCATCGTTTACTTCTTCCTTCCCCTGAGCAGATCGCGGATTGAGTTGGGCCTGTTCTGTTTCTGTCTTGCATCTGAAAGAACTTTGAGATAGACCGTGACCTGTTTCTGTTCCTGGGGATCAAGGGTGCCAGCCTTTTGGGCGCGCTCGAGTAACCTTTCCAGGCGGTCCCAGTCCTTTTGAACGACAGCATCACTGAATTCTTCCGCGGTCGGGAAGATGCTGTCAGGATTCTGGTTAACATTCTCAAGCAGCAGCCGCGCCTCGCGTAGCGCCGATTCGGCCGCGCCGAGACGTTTTTTGTTGGATTCCTGGATAATGCTGGACTTCTTCGAGTTCACGGGCACAACCTGGCTGTTGACCAGCGGTCCGGCTTTAAGCAGATCGATTGCCTCCTGGGCCGCCTTGATTAGGTTTTCGAGATCCCGCTTGCGAACGCGCAGGTCCGTGCTCGGTGTGTGCTTGGCCGTCACTTCACCAGCCAGGCGCATGTCCTCAACCTTCAAGGCGCACTCCTTGTCCCAGGCAGTCCAGCACTCCAGATCCTCCTGGCGTTCGCGAGCCACGGATCCAACTGTATCCCAACCAATCAGCTCGCCCTCCGAATAAAGGTCGTTTACCCGCAGAAAATCCGCCATCCAGCTATGGATTGTTGCATACTTCTGCTGGTTGATCCTTTCCCAAGGCTGCCCATCTGGGCGCAGTTTGGGCAGGCTGATCAGGCGCGTCAGGAGCACGCCGACTTCAGCGAAATCCTCTTCCAGGGTGAACTTCTTCTCGATCTTCTCAATCTCTTCCATAATAATCTGGCGTACGTCCTTCCATTCCTGGAGTTGCTTTTCATAATTCTGGACTTCAGGCATGGCCTGTAGGTTCAACGCGCCGATCTGCAGCAGGATCTGTTCAAGTGGCTGGAAGTTCCCGAACTGAATGGCTGCCTGCCAAAGCTCTTCCTGCATGGCCTGCTTGAGCAGGCTGTCGAGGGATTTTAGATTGTCCAGCAGCTTGGCGGTTTCCCGCCTGCGCTTGACCAGCTTGTCCTTGTACTCTGCCAGTTCGGTCTGGAAACTAGGGAGGATGGTTTCAAACGTTTGCAGGCGGCCGGTGATTTCCATGCAGCGGCTGATAGCTTGGTCTAATGGCATCGTGGCAGGCTCAAATTCTAGAGAGGCGCGTATCACCGTGTCGGCCACGGAGGCCAGGTCGAACCGCAGCCGGCCAATTTCTTTGGCGGACTGGCGTTTTGGATTGGGGACCTCTGCCAGCTCTTCTAATGCCTGCAGATCGACCAGCGCCATGACCGCTTTCAGCTTGCCCTCGTCGGTGGCTGTCTTCTTCGCCTCTTCGGCGACGGCCAGCAAGGAGTCCTTAGCCTGGCTGAAAATCGTTTCGCGGGCTTTCTTCAACTGGGGCGAGTCTTTGAGCGTGGATTTCTCGAATGCATCCTGGATCAACCGCAGTTTCTCGAGCGGTGTCGTTGCCTGAGCGACCTTCTCGAGTGTTACGTGGATTTCCTGCTCGCGTTCCACTTCCTTGTACTTCTTGGCCAGATGGATGGCTTTGTCCTTGGGAGCATAGCGGACAGCCTCCTCCAGGCTTCCGAAGGCGGATGGGAAATTTCGAAGGGCGACATACGCGTCGGTCAGGGCAACTTCAATCTCCCAGGAATTGCCTATGCCGCTTTCACCCTTGATCTCCTCAAGCAGGGTGATGGCTTTCTCACTGTCATGGTGGTTTAAGATCAGGTCACGGGCGGCGTTGACCTCCTGCTGAATGCGCGCCCTGCGCCAGCCGTTCTGCACCTCTGGGGTGGGATGGATGCTGCGCAAATGGTCCCATATGGCAACGGCGCTGGCCCAGTCCCCGCTTTCCTCGTAATTGTTGGACTGCCGCCGGCCCCATTCGACTTCGAACCAGCGCCCGAGATCTTTTTCTGCATCCGTTTCCAACAGTCCAGCTTCCCGCATGCCGCGGGCATTCTCGGCTAGACGTAAAAGGGCAGTATCAGAGATTGGCTTTTCCTCTCGAGTCTCATAACTCTTGGTCATAGCCGGCAGGACATCTTCCCGGATGGAAGTGACCAGCAGGCGACCGGCGCGGCGTGCCTCAGCAGTCCGCCAGGAAAGCCCCCATGCCTTCCGCTCCTGCTCACTGGCAAGTGTCATATCACCGCCTACGTACCAGAATATGCGCAGCGCTTCCAGGCGTTCCGCCACTCCCTTTCTGGCCAATTCCTTTAGGAGGAACTCCTGGGCTAACGCGGACAATTCCTCTGCGCTGGGGTCGGCCGTCTTGTTTTTCTTCAGGCGGTCGATCAGGGCGCGCATCTCAGGATTGGAGACATCCCCTTCGGACTTGATGCGTGCCTGGCGCAGGGAGTAGGCGGGATTTACGTATGCCTTCAACAGGAGCGAGTCCCGCAATCCGACCAGATCGCAGGCCCGGTCGTATTGCGCTTGCATGGAAGCGCTATGTTCCTTGCAACTGGTAATTTTTGCCAACTCTGCCTCGAGGCGCTGGTTGATCTCGGCTTCACGGCCAGTGCCCCTGACTTTCTGTTGGATTGCGGTGATGACATTGTTCGCCTCAAAGACATCATCGTCCTCCAGCAGGCTCTTGGCCCGGCTGATGGCCAGTTCCAGGGACGCCTGCTCGAACAATGCCGTGAACTGGTCTGCCAGCTTGCCGGCTTTCCCGGATTTGATCGCCTTATCTGCCAGGTCGAAAACACGCTCCCAATCTGATTCGGAACGTGCAGCCTGCGCATTGACCAGCTTCTCGCCAACATCTGTATAATTGTCGATCTCGGAGGTCAGGATGGCAAGGTCAGGGAAGGCTTTGAACCTATCGTCCTCGGAGATCTTGCGAAACAAGTCAAGGGCGGCGGCGCGGCGGCTGGAGTCGATCACCTGGGATCGGACAGATGCGGCCAGTTCGCTGTACTCGTGCCAGTTCTTCTCGGTGTCAACCACCCGGTCGCGGAGTCCAGCAGCGCGTTCCAGGATAGTGCTGATTTCGACGGGTTTGGTCTCCTCAGGCCAGGCGGCTGCGGCTTCCTCAGCATCCTGGATGTGGGCGCGCACGGCCTTGAAGTCGCCGTTCTTCAGGGCAGCAGTCAGGGCGATCTCGGCATCCCGCAGGAGGGTTTCCATCTGGACAGCCAGGGCGTTTTGTGCGATCTGGCGCTTCTGAGTGACTTGTTCCTCAATCCCAGGGAGGCGCGGGAAGGTCTTCTGGGCCTGCAGAATCAGGCTGAAACTCTTGACCAGATCAGTCTCGTTCTGGGCTTTTTCCTGGAGGCTTTCCGCCTTCTCCTGGATATTGACCCAAGCCTCGATCTCAGTGACCTTCTCTTCGAGCAGGCGCAGGTAGTTCTCGGCCAGGGGCTGTTTGAGGGCATTTTGGAGCCGCGAGAGAGCGTACCGTGGATGGGCGTCCTTGTTCTTTTCGGCAAGGTCAAGCTCATATGTGGCTAAATCTTCCGAGGCCTGTTCAAGTAGCTTGTTGGCCTCTTGGAGCAGTTCAAACGCTGGTCGCTCGGTGTTGGTGGTTGAGTCGTAGATCAGTCTCTCGCCGGTAGAAACGCGGTCGCGGATCTTCTTGACAGCGTCGGCGCGGGCGGATAGGTCCCCGAAGCGCATTTGGGTGGTTTCGTTACCGTGGGACTTGCGGATTAGGTCATAGTTCTGGCGGGCTTCCTTCAGGAGCAAGATGAGTTCCTCGGGGAGCTTGCCTTCGCCGTCGAGTGCCTCTGCTTCATAGACGGCCTCTCCCAGCCGGCTCAGGTCCCTTCTCTCCTTCAACCCGCTGCGCAGGGCCAGCAGGCGGGCATCCGAGATCTGCGTGGCGAGGGCACCGCCCAGTTCAAGCAGGGCGCGCTTAGGCAAGTCCTCGTCCGGTTTCAGGTGCCGGGCGTTCTCGAAATGCTTCCTGGCCTCGTCAAATATTCCTGCGATCTGGGCGCGTTTTCCGGCTGCGATTTGTTCATCGTACTGTGAATTCAACTGCCTGGTTGCCTGTTCAAGTAGGTCCTTGGCGGAGACTTTGATATCCCCCTCCGCTCGGGCAGCAAGCTCAGAGAATAAGGCTACTGCTTCTGTCAGCTGACCCTTGCGCTGGAAATTACGCGCCTGGTCAAGCTGACGGCGCAGTGCCATCTTTTCAGGGGTGTCCAGCTCGGCGAACTCCTCTAGGCTTTCGGCTTCCTCCGTGCCCGTGCCTGACAATGCGTCCTCTTTCTGCTCGGCAGGTTCAAGCAGGACCGTCTCTGCAGTTTTAACTGCCTGCTCCACTTCAACCGAGGGCGCCTCCGCCGGCTGCTGTTCCTCACCAATCTCGGCCGAAGAACTTTCTTCTTGGAGGTTAAAGCCCACTTCGTATGCCGATAGATCTACTGGGCATTCTCCGACCTGTCCGCTTTGGATCCATGCTTCCAGTTTGTCCACATCACTGAGTACCATAGCAGACTTGTCCAGATCACCAAGACCTTCCATTTTTTCGGCAAACTCTTTAAGCTTGGAGATAATTACATGGTAGTCCATTTGTTATGTTACCTTTCTAGGTTTACAAGCTGACATTGTCAGGATGCCTATCAGCAGGATGCTGCCTAACAGTGCCAATTCCTCTATTCATCAACCTTTACGATCGCGATCGCATCTACACATACTTCGCCGGTCGTGTTTTCCGGGACAATCATGCGCATGCCAACGGTACCGGGAGTCTGGAGAGTCCACACACCCAGGGAATACCACACACCGCTGTGATCATTCTGGTTGAGCGGCCGGAGGAAATCCTCTGGACCGGTGTCCGGACGGATTTCCGAGCCGTCGAATTGGATCGGTTTTCCATCCAACAAGAGGACGTAATTAGCCTGGACGGAGGCGTGCAGGGCCGGGACCCAGACATAAACTTCATAGAGGCCTGCAGTTTGCTGCCCCGTTCCTTGCCATTCTACCCACAGGGGTACATTGAGGGCCGGATTGAGGCTGCGGCTGAGCAGACTGTCCCCCCAGCTCAGGATGTCGGAGTATTCCTCACCGCGGTTAAGGACCTGAACCGGTTTCCCGGATACCAATTCATAGAAAAGTGCCCGATCATCGTCCAGCAAGCTCACTAGGCCGCGATTGACCGGCAACAGTTCCACCATCTGGGTCTGATCTTCGTTCAGCTTGACGATGAGCAACCGGTCCAGCGCGAAGGGCGTTTCGGCCGTCAACGGGCCAGCGGATATCTGGATGCTCATACGCTGTCCATCCAGAACTTCGTAGATGCCTACCAGCAACCAGTTGTCGTTTTTCTGGCCGTTATGCTGGAAGGTGATGGATCCTAGTCCGCGCAACGGTGCAACAACGGCATCATCCAGCAGGACATTGACCGGGTAACTGCCGCTGGATGCTTTGACTGTGTCGATGATGTACACGGCATAGGTTCCACGGTTGAACGGCTGGTCCATTTTCCATTGCACGGTGACCCCACCGGTGTTAGTGTAGAAGAGGATGTCGCCTCTGGACTTTGTGTCCGGGGAGAAATCACGCGACCACGTTGCCTGATCGCTGAGAGGTGGGCTGACCTGGATCAGCGGATCGAGGGTAGGATCGGTGCGTTTTTCCAAGTTGAACAACCAGGCCGATTCATAGGCAACCGGGATGACAGGATAAAGTGTCTCGGGTGCTGCCAGCAGCAGGTTGGACGGCGGGATGGGGGTCGGTGTGGGGGTCAACGTGGGGGTTGTGGTTGGCGTAGGCGTATTGGTTGATGTCGGTGTGGTGGTGAGCGTATTGGTGATCGTCGGGGTGCAGGTTCCATACAAAGCCTGCCAGATTGCATCCTGGTTGGCTTTGTAGATGGCAAAACCGGAGATCCCGAGCACAAGCAGTAGTATGAAGCCGATCCCGGTACCAATTGCAATGCGCTGGGCAGACTTCTGCCTCCGCCGGGCTGCTTCCCTGGCTTCCCGCTCTTGATTCCGGACTGCCTGCCATTCGGCAGCGGAGAGGGCTGCAAGTTCCTGATCAGGGTTTTCAGGGAGCTGCGGCGTCGCCTGTTCCAGGCTGGCACCTCTCTGCAGAGCAAGCATCCAGTTCATACGGTTGATCGCCTTGCTTGATGGCTGAACCCCACGGCTGATCTGATTTGTCCACTCCAGGCTGAGCCAGGCGCGCAAAGCCTCCACGATTTCCTCATCCTGATTGGCATCCTCCCGTTTTTTCAGCAGTTGGACAGCAGTCTGTCTTGCAGTCTCATGGGCTTTTTTTAGATAGGCTGGTACCGGGCTCTGCTGCCAGTACAACTTTGGAAGGTCAAGCAGCAGGAAATCACGCAGGTCACGTAGCAATGCCAGGTCCGGTTTTCCTTCCTCGAAGCGTTGTGCCTGGTTGTCCAGCCAGGCTTTCCAGACGCTGACCTTGAGAAAATCTTTTTTGAGTGCTTGCCATTCCAAGTTGGTACTATATTCGGCCTCCGTGCGGTCCAGCTCGGCACTTAATTTCGTCAGGTCGCCATGTTCAAAGTATCTGCTTGCCGGCTCTAGGCCAGCCTCGATCGACTTCTGATGTTCGTCGGCAAGTTTCTTGACTTCCTCCCAGGCTTGAGTGCCAAGCTCGTCGATCGAGTGGGTCGCCCATTCCGCCAGCGCCCTGACTGTGCCGATGGGATCGAGGTCTTCGTGGACCCAACCGAGTTTCTCGAACTTTTCCTGCCGCAGGGTTGCCTCCACCTGAGAAGCCGGTTCACCGTTCAGGACTTGGTAGCAGCGGTACAGGAAATCGACCAGACGGTCGCGCAGCTGGATCTGGACCAATTCCTGTGCCTTCGGATCGACATTAGCCTTGGCGGCTTGCCTGGCCCATTGGCGCAGGCTGTCGATCTCCAATCTTTCTGCAGACAGGGCGGCGATCTGCTTTTTACGCAGCTCCCGCTGAGCTTCCTGCTGGCTGAGGATAGCTTTGTGGGTTGCCTGAATGCCTGCCTCAACCGCTGCGTTCAACCTATCCACTTCCTGCTGCTGTTCACTCTTCACCGGGCTTAGGCTGCGGATTTCCACCAGGCGTTGCCTGGCCTCCTCCAGCCAGCCGAGCCGATCGTGCATCAGGGCTAGGTCTATTCCCTTCCAGACCATTGCCCCGGCCGCGGCCTGTTCGAGCAGGCTGGTCAGACGCCCGGTATCAGGAGAAATTAGAGCGAGCAGAAAGCGTACTTGTTGCAGCCTTTTGTCGATCTCCTCTGCACGTTTGGCGAGGAGATCGGTTTCCACCTGGCTTGCCTTTTCTGACAGACCGGCCGCAGTTTTTTCGTCCTCAAGTACATCCTTGAAGATCGTTGCAAGGGCGCGCAGCAGTCCGGGATTGGATTGTGCGAACTTTTCTGCCCGGGCGAGCAGTGCAGCGGTGAGTGGTTGGATGACTTCATCAGCAGCCGCCTCGCTCCAGGCGTGGCTGACGGCTTCAATGAGACCAAGGCCATCGCCGAGTTCAAGTGCGCTTACTGCCCTGTCAAAATCCACTGCCAGGTGCCAGGTCCTGGCCAGGGCGGGATCCATCGGGGCTTCCCAAGTGCCAATCGCGGAGATGTTGCGACTGGCGCGGACCGCATCCCTGAAACGATCAGGTTTTTTTATTCCTTGTTCCCAAGATGCCCTTGCCAGATGCTCCAATTCCTGGTGGCGGAAGGGAGCACCACGGTCTGCCAGGAAGGCTTTCCAGGCCAGATCAACAGCCTTATCCCATTCCCCCTTGTTGATTGCCATGTATGCATCCTTGTAGTACTTCGCTGCCTGCTCGCGGGTTTCGGCCATCTTGGACATTTCATCGATGATGACGGAAATGTCACCAACTTCTTCGTTTATTATGAAGCGGGCCTCTGCATCCGGCAGTTTCCTTAACTCACTAAGAGCGGATTTGTACAGCGTAGCGGCCAGAGAATAGTCTCCGGCACTGCGGGCGGACTCAGCTTGTTCTAGTTTCGAGAAAAATTCAGCTTCACTGATCAGGTACCGCAGTCCGTCCGACTCGTAGCCTGGCAAACCATCCTGGCGCGGTTTTCCCAGAATATCGAGTCGTTCCAGGGCAATCTTCCACTGACCGCCTGCCATGGCCTTCAGTGCCTGTACCGCTTCTTCATATCTTTCTGCAAAAGTGTTGGGCGAGATCTGCTCACCAGCGCGCGCCAGAAATGCCCAACGGCGGAGCAGCGCGGGATCGTCAGACCACTGAATACCCTCCTCGAATACCTGGCGCGCCATGGCGAAGGAGCGTCCCTGGAGCAACGCCGTACCGCGTTCGAGATAATCACCGATTTTAAGCACAGCTTCCGCCCGCTGGATGTCGTTGGCGATCTCCTTAGATGGATACAGGCTATGGTAGATGTCCAACGCACCGCGGGCTCGGATGGCCGAATCCAACCCCTGCCGGCTCAGAGGTTGCTTTTTAGCGCGGGCCTGCTCAGCAGCCGATTCTGCCTCAGCCAGGTTGTTTTGAATGATAGAGTAGAGCCGTTCTTCCGCCTGGTTCCAAAACAGGACCAGGCTGCGCAGTTCGGAGGCGATCGAGGCGGCGGACTTGGGCCGGCTGCCCGGGTTTCGGTGCAGGATGCGGCTGAGCAAGCGCCGTGTTCCCCAAGTGATCTGGTATTCCGGGTTGTAGATCAACGGACGTGCCGGTTCCCCCAGCTCGCCCAGGGAGTATTTCAACATGCGCCCACTCAGCATCTGGAAAAGATACACACCACCGAGCAGCAGATCCCGTCGGACGCCCCGCTGGAACGTGTCGGTTGGCTTAATCGGCTCAAGGGTGCCGAAGTCGGTCAGTTTCAGCTGACCTTCCGGATCTGATACCCACCACAGGTTTTCGAACTTCAGGTCGATGTAGGTGCGCTGGATGCGGGTGTGCAGGATATCTAGGGTGCGGTAGAGATGCCAGGCGATTGTCAGAGCGTGTTTTTCCCCAAGCACGCCCTGCTTTTCGAGTAGCGAGGGAATCTTGACGCCGTCGATGAATTCCATGACGATGTAGGGATTGCCTTCATATTCGCCGCGGCCATAGTAGATGGGAGCGATCTTCAACTTCAGGCGCTGTTCCTTGTTGGCTTCCTCTTCCAAGTGCATCAGGAAAGCAAGTGTCTCACTTTCTTGGAGGAAGAACTGGCGGGCCATGGGAAAATCCAGGGCTTTCATGACCTTGATCGCGACCCTCAGCGGTGTGCCTTTTTCGGTCAGCGAAAGCATTCCCTCATAGACTTCCCCGGTCAGGCCGGAGTCGAGCCTGCGCAGGATTTTTAGATCATGTCCATCGTGGTTTAATATCTGGTCAATGGGTAGAAGTAGTTTATCTGTCATAGGCTGCTCCCAAAGTTGATGATAAGGTTCACCAGTTCTTCCAGACCGGTTGATCTATTTCCACTTGGAGGAGATGCAGGAAGGCTTTTTCCAGCGCATCATTGCCTACATTTTTCAGGTGTGTCTTGATGGTTTTGAGGTTCTTTTCTCTTATCTTTGCGTAGTCATCCTGTTTGCGGACAGCTTCGATCGCCTCGCGCAGGACGGCCTTGTATTCGTTCGCGTTCCGGGGATGAAATGGATTTGTCGGTTTTTCGTTGATTTGTGCATCATATGGGATCTCCAGGGCAAAGCTCTTGAAGGCCGCGACCAGGGATTCCGATCCCAATTTCAATGTCGTGAAACTATTGCCAGGGGCGGAGATCGCCCATTCCCAATTCTGCCGGTTCTTGTCATAGTGGATCGAGATCAGACCGGAGGCAAGCGCCTGGAAAAAGGTGGTCACAAGCTGCTGGTCATAGAGGGTTAACGTACAGGCGGAAGGCAGCATGATCCGCTCGCGCTCTAGTTCCCAGAGCCTTTTTTCGTAGGTTACTGCATTCGCTTCCTGCTTGTAGATGTGGAGCGGTTGGAAGGATTTTGTCCGGTACTCGGCCAGCATGTGCTCGATGCCTGGGATGGCGTCGATCGGGATGTTCAGACGGAAGGTGAGTGCCGAGAGGCGGGTTTTTTCACCGTCCGCGAGCGCCTTGCTCTCTGTTCTGGAGTGATTCTGGAAGACATGATTCAGATACTGCTGACTGAAGGTCGGGCTGTTGGCAATTAGGTAGGAGCGACGGCTGGCGGCATTCCGCATGCGGGCAGCGCGGTCAAGATCATATTGCAAGTAGGCATCTCTTGCCCGGAGCAGGAAATCGATTGTCTCGCCAATACGCTCTTCAAACCAGATCCCGGTCAGATCCCCTGCTCTGTTCTTGATCTGCGCATGGCTCAGTTCCATCAATGCTTTGCCAAGCTGGTGAACGCTTTGTGGGGTGAAACACGCCTCCGCGGGTGGTTCAGACATTGGCGTGACAGACAGGTGCACAGGCCAGCAGATCAGGATGAGTTCCGGCTGCCGGTCCAGGGTCAGGTTGATCCACCATTCCAGCCGTTCTCGGACCCGCGTATAGTTAGTATGACTCTCCTTGATATATCTGGACAGTTCGGGCCGGATTGTATCCTTATAATAGCGCTCAATCTCCGCCAGGTCGTTATTACGCATGGCAGTAACAGGCCGGAACATCCTATTCTTGGCGCGTTCTTTGAGATTGGACTCTGCGCTGGCGCGTGCTTGCTGCAGATACTCCCACAAGGAGGTGCGTTTTTCAGGCGGCTGGAGGTTGTCTGGGGTGCCTGTGCTCGACTGCAGCAAGAGTCTCCAGTCCGTGATACTGCCAGGCGTTCCGCTGGCGCTTTCGCGGCCAGGCTGCAAGGCTTGCTGCCAGGCAGCAATGGATTGGAGCAGGCTGGTAAGCGTGGCACGCCAACTATTCAGGAGTGCCTGCAGCGACAGCCTTTCTCGAGAAAGGGGATCCGGGACACGCGCAGCCCTCAGCCAGACCTCCACTTTGTCGATGTGTTCCTTCAGGGAGGATAAGGCTTCGGAGGCGAGTTGCAAGTCGGATCCGTCTGGATGGTTCAGGAAATTGACCAGGCCATGGCAAACCTGTGCCTTGAACAGGTAGCTGAATTCCCGGTCAAGATCTGGCAGGTTTTCCAGACTGGCAGGTGAATTGTGAACCAGCCAGGGAAACACCGGGTGTTGATAGCTCCCCTCCAGCAACCAGCGCCGCCCGAGGAGCCTTCCGTCATCCTTGACGTTGGAGCTCGGGTTGCTTTGGCGAAAAAGCCCTTCTGGAGCGTCTGTGCGTTCGCCGAAGATGGCTGCATGGGCGAGACGGGCAGCAATGTAGGCATGGATGTCTGTTAGGGGAACATACAACGTTGCAGCACCAAAGCTGTGAACGAAAACCTGCTGGGTCGTGCTTCGCAGCTGGGCGGCATCCTGATGGAGTTCATCCGCTAGGTCTTGCCACAGCGGCCTGGAGGTCGGGTGGGTCAACAGGAAGAGAGCTTCAGCAAGCGCCTGTCCCAGGCCGAATTCGAAAGCCGTAGATTCGATCTTCTGCGTATGAATGCTGAAATAATTCTCAATGAGAAAGAGGTGGTCAAGCAGCGCGGAGTCGACTCTGCGCGTAGCCAAACCAAAGCTAAATTCCCCGATATGCGGTCCGGGGTAAGACATGCGGCCGATTTCCCGCAGGGCGG
The DNA here is from genome assembly GCA_020723125.1 of Acidithiobacillus ferrivorans. Taxonomy (GTDB): domain Bacteria; phylum Pseudomonadota; class Gammaproteobacteria; order Acidithiobacillales; family Acidithiobacillaceae; genus Acidithiobacillus; species Acidithiobacillus ferrivorans_A. The sequence goes on along the minus strand of DYJM01000026.1, from coordinate 6,935 downwards.
CAAACGCGTCCTGTTCGGGGAGCCTTTCCTGTGTTGCCGGGATCAGGCTGAGAAGGGCAGTGATGCCGGCATATGGACTGCTCCTACCCGGGCTTTCCGGGAGGATACGCAGCAGTTGCAGCACATCCCCAATGATCCCGATCTCCGGCTCGAACAGGCTGCCGACGATGAATACTCGGATCTCGGTCTGGAGATCCCGTAGACGGTCTCCCAGCCAGTTGGTGAATTGCTGGTAGTTGACCACCTGCCGGAAGCGCATGCATGAGTCGGCACGCAAGCCTCTGGGCAGGTCCCGCGACAGGGATATTGAGGTATGTGTTGGTGGTTCGAGCTGCAAGTATTTCAGCTGGAAGCATTCCTGAGACAGCCGCTGGATCGGCTGGCGGGAAATCAGAATTGCATGCAATCCCGTCTGGGGGCCAGCCGGGTCCTGAGCCAGTTCATCATTCCACTGCCGCAAGGCGATCTCCCCCGATCTCCCGAGGCAGATGATTACTGCCGGGCCGTATTTCCTGGAATCTGCCTGGGTACCGGCAGACAAATCGGGAAAAACTGCCATTCCTGACTTGCCTGCCAGTATCGGCTTGATCGCAGGGGGAGGAGGCCAGCTTTCAAATTGCTGCCGCGGATTTACTCCAGGTTGCGTTCGAGAGAACAGGTCGCGTAAAGGAGGCATACCAAATTACTTTGAGAGGGCTTCCACCGATTGAATTGCTTTCAAGAAGACGACCGTGGCGACATCCGCCAGATCCTCATGTTCCTGACCAACCGTCCGTCGCAGGACTTCGTCTGCGATTTGCGCGCGCCGGACATCTACATCGGCGTGGATGCGCTTGACGATGCCGTTTGTGTCTTCAATCTCCTGGCGGAAGCGTTTGCTGGCCTTGGTTTTGCCGAGGTCACGCTGTGCGGTCAGGATCGCCTCACGCAGCTTCCCCCAGTCGATATAGCGTGCCTGCCCCATGCCAGGCCGCTGGTCCACACCTTCCATGACAAAGTTATGGATTACTTGGAAGATGTCATCTTTCATCGTTCCTTCGAGTGTAGCTGCTGGGAGTGTCAGGTATAGTGGCTCCTTGTCCTTGGGGAGCTGGTAGGCCCAATAGGGCTGGCCGCCCTTGCTCTCGTCGATCTTGATAAATCCCAAGGCATAGGCACGGAAAAACATTTCGAATTTCTCACGGTCCTCAAGCAGTGCCACTACCTCGGGATGCAGGGTACGGTAGTTTTTGCCTAGTTGAGAGGGAATCTCCTGCTCGTAGTAGCAGGCATTAATTTCAGCCGGGAAAACGTGCAATTCGGCTGCCGGGATTCCACGGTGTGGATCGGTGACCTGCTGAATGTAGGCGTCACGACAGGCTTGCCACATTTGGAAGTCAGAACTCGGAATCAAGTCGTCCGAGCGCACGATAGTCATCTTATGCGGATCCTCCGAATCCGCCAGTGTCAAGCTGGATCCCTTGATGGTCTGTTTACGTTCCTTCATTTCCTGCTCGAATTGTTGGAAGTAGGTTTTAGTGTTCTCATCGATATCGGAATGTACACGGATATAGCAGGCTACTATCTCTGGCCCTTGAACGGTCGCAGAAGTCATGTACATCGGCTCGGCTAGATCTACAACTGCTTCAGCTAGCTTCTGCCCTGTCGTATAGACTTGGACGATCTCCTTGGCCAACGGGCGGTCCTTCTGCAGTGACTTGTAGGGGCGTTGGGCGAGGTTGAGGATCAGTTCCAGGTTGTGCTTGACGGGCGCTTCGCCTTCGCGCAGGAAGGGGGTGAACTTTGTGGCAAAATTCGGATCTTCCCCTGCCACTTCTACACCACAGCGGATTTTCATTTTGTCTAGGTTCTCATCCACTTCCCACTTCAAGTGCCGGATAGCGTCCGAGATGAAAGCCGGATCGGACTTGTATTCATGTTCTCCGATAATTTGACTGATCCGGTTCAACTGCTTGTCCAGTTCGTGGTTGATTTCCACGTTGGCCAGCGACTCAACGGCCTCAGGATATAGGCCATTGATTTTCATCGACTGATCTCCCGTTGCCAGATGAGAGATCCAGCTGTCAATTTCAGCCAGCGTTCCTTCTGCTATGGCCTGCATTTCGGAGGCGGTTTCAGCGAGCACATCTAACAGGATGTCATCCTTGCGAACGTCAATATCACGTTGTTCAGCGAGCAGGTAATTCCGCTGTGAGCGATGAGCATCCGGATGAGAAAAGTCATCCCAGAAAGTCAACCAGCACTTCTTTCCCCGCATGCGTTCGTACTCCATGAGAGCACGGCGGGCCGCTTCGGCAGTCCGGGCAGCCAGACGCAAGTCCTCGTTCCGGGTTTGGCGTACCTTGTTCAGGAATTCGATGAAATACTTAAAGATGCTGACCAACTCGGAATAGAAGGCACGCACATACCCAATCTTTCCCCCTCGAGCGATAATGGGATCGGCAGATTCACCGTTCAAGGTTAACTCTGTCCAAGCACGCAGCAGTTTTCTATAGCGCGCGATTTGGGCAGCCTTTGCTTGCTCTAGGGCTTTTCCGTACTTGCCGCGCAGTCTCTCTCCCGAGACGGTATCCAGGCCATAATGTTCCTGGCGAACCTGAGGAACTTTGTTCTTGATCCGAGTGAATCCGGCTTCGGGAGTATCCCCGGCAAGTCGACTTGGGGCGACATCACGCCAGATCGGATGCTGAAGCTCGTCGGTGATATTTCGGAGGATGAGTTTTCCTTCTTCGTCCTGGCTGATATTGGTCAAGGCCATCAAGTAACGGCTGTTGGCGGTGGTGAGCCCGCCGCGGGCAACCTGCTGGACAATCGCGTTTTCCCGCAACGCTTCCTTTTCCCGAATCTCTGCCAACAATGGCATGAACATTGTGTTTGGAATTTCAACTCCTGCGATGTTCAAAGCACTGGAAGACATGAACTTCAGGACTGCTGGCTTACCGACCTGACCTTGGTTAGCCTCCTTGTTATACAGCTCCGAGACCCGAGTGACTTTCCCTTTATCATTGATTTCGGGCTTGAGGAATTCCCGTAGTACTTCAAGAGTCAACTGGTGCGAGAATTTCTCCTGGGCGTAATAAACCGGCACTTTCAAGGTGTAGGAACCGATTGCAGAGTGATATGGTTTTCTGGGGAGTTGGGCAAGTTTACCAGCGAGATTGGTAGTGACGAATTCCGTGTATGCCTTGCCTGCTTTTTCGTCCAGGATGGCTGAAATACAATGTGCCAATGCTGGGAAAACGCCCTCCTCGGCCTTGGTGTTCTCGAGTGTGTTGACCGTCTGACGGGCAGGATCCACCATGTAGCTGACATCGTATGCGCGCCGATCCAGTTTAATACGAAGATCTTGGTTCTGTTCGTGGTAGTTAATTTGGCGAAGACCAAAGCGCTCACTGACAATCATGAAACGGTCCAATTCACGCCAGGTAGCGAATGAACGGGCGAGCATGTCGCGGCCTTCGCCGATTCCACCTGCGGTAAATGTTCGTGGAAGGACAAAGAAACCACGAATCACATAGTTGTTCTGGACAAGTTTCTGCGCCTGAGCCCGTACAAGCAAGGCCATGTCGACCAGCATGCCTGCCCCCGTTCCGCCAGCGAGCGATCCGACGATGATAATTTCCATCTGCGTATCGCGGGAAACCTTAGCCTGCAGGTCCTGCATGGCAGCCCGCAGTCGAGAGAGAATCTCTGACCGCTGAATGGCTGCCAGATCGCGGAAAATAGAGATGCGTCCCATTTGGCGGATCTGGCCGCTGCCCTCCTTTGTGTTAAACGCTGCCGGGGGCAGCTTTGAGAGGAAGGCTTTTGCCGGGAACCACTGCAGGTGGGAGTGCTTCCCCTGGGATATTTCACTCACAAGCTGGCTGACGTTGTCCCCAATGGGGATAAATTCCTTACCTTCGACCAATTTCACGGCGCCGGCGCGGATATCCTCCTCTGTCTCTCGTTTGCTACCCTGTCCGGCTTGGGCAGTTGTCTGGGAGGTCGTATCAAAGGCGAGAAGTTTTACGCCCGCAGGTAGACGCCCCCCGCCGATTTCTAGGAGTTCCTTCTTCAAAAAAGTCAATACCCACTGCCCGGTGCCGCCGAGGCCGATCACAATTGCTGGACGAGTCATATGCTTTTCTCCTTTTCGGAATGAAGACTGGCCTTACTCGATAGGTTCATACACCATTTGTGCAAAGGTTTCGTCGCCGTAGCCTGTTGGTAGCTGCGGCGCAAGGTCAACGGTAAACTTCCTGCCACTAGTAGTGACCAGTGTAACGCGCAGGTTCTGATCGGATTCACTGTCTGTGAAGATCGGGGCAGTTATATTGTCATCGCTTGAGGCAACCCGTGCTTTTTTCTTTTTCCCTGCGTTTTGTGCTCTAACTTTCTTGAGCATCAGTTGGGGATAAGGGCTAAGATCCTTCGCTTTGATGGTTTTGAAATTGGTACCGTTGTATAGCCCGAACTCAGCAATTGTGGTTGTGCCGTCCTTGAATGACAATGTTCCATTCACTTTGTTCGTTCGGATCGCGATGTTGTAGATGGTCAATCCGAGAACGAATGCAACGAACAGGCCTGTCAGGATGTTGTAAAAGAATGGTGCGGTCCAGAGGTAGTCGCCCCGTCTGAACGAGACCTCTACCCTGCGGTCATCTGGGACATATTGCTCGTGGATGGCAGCATCCTGGGATTCGATGATGAGCGTCTGCTCGCCGACGGCATCCCAGCCGATGATCTCTGCAACGAATTCACCTGGGATGTTCGGATCTGCTTTCAGGAAGGTCGGAGCAGAAGACTGGCTTCCGGCACTAAGTGTCGCTATGAAGGCCTGGTTTGGATCAATGAAAATCTCCTCGGCGTTTTCAAGGGGATTTCCCTGCCGGTCTGTGATCTGCATCCTTACTGGAAATGCGACCGTTTCGAGCGGCCAGCCCTGGGCGATCGAAGCATGTACGGGACGTACGGTGCTGCCCTCCGTCGGCGAGACCAGATGGATCACGAAGGGTTCCACCTTAAAGACCTCGAATTCGACATCTTCGTTCTCAAAGACGGTGTATTGCGTGGTGAATACGGAGGCTATGTTGGTGGTCTCCACCACCGGATCACCTTCATGCAACAGGCTGGTTCCCTGGATGTGGATTGTGTAGATGCCCGGGACCGGGACCTGGAGCGGAGTCGTGGAGCGGAAGAGCTGCTCCGCGGCGATGTACTGCATCGGGTAGACGACCGGGTTGCCGTCCGGGTCCGTCACGGTTAGCTCAATGTTGATGGAGAAGATGGCGGCATCCGCCTGGGCTACCACTTCACCGGTGCCGCTCTGTTTCAGTTGATATTCGAGGAAGTAGGGGCGGTCCGGATCGTAGTAGAGGGCGCGATCATACTGGGCGACTCGGTCCGGGAGATTCGGGGTGTACAGGCTGGGATCGATTTGGACCGGATCGTAATAGATGTCCAGGCCGTTGCAGTTCTGCGCTGAGGTCAGTTCCCAGAGTCCCGGATAGGGGAAATCGATGACGTAGCGCTCGTTCGTGCCGTAGGTGTAGTATTCCGCGACCTTGATACCCCCCGTTGACCCGACTTCGCCGTTGGTGACGGTATGCGATACGCCGTATGCGTCCTGGTAGGTCATCGTGATATGCATGGTGTTGTCGATGCCGTAGGAATTGATTACCATGCGGCGCAGATAGGGATTGACTGCAAAGCTCTTTCCGCATTCCAGGAGGTTCGGTTGGACACCGGCAAGATAGGACAGGATCTCGCGTATGGTTGCAGGAATATCTCCCCGGTTGCGGCTGAGCTGGATCATCTTTCCGGCATGTTCTTCGGACATCGCCTCTAAATTTTCCAGCACACCTCTGGGATAAACTTTATTATCTTCATCTTCCAACAATACAGTCCAGATGTAGGTGCTATTTTCATATGAGTCTGGATCAACTCGATACTCATCCAAACACTTGTTTATGTCCTCGGCTGGTATACCATTTTCATCATCTGATCGAAGTCCTGCAAGACAGGTCTCCTGAGCGTAGAGATCTTCTGAAAAAGGAAAGTCATTCTTAACTTGGGAGCGCAGACTTGCAGTGTTTGACTGGTAGTCACACAAACCATGTATGTCAAGACATGGGTAACCGTCTGTAATTAAGATAATGACCCGTTTACGCTCTTCGGTGCCAGCTGGGGTAGGACCAGAATTGTTAAAAATTGACTTTGCCATTCGGAAGGCATCCCAGGTATTGGTTGCACCGAGGTTGACTGCCCTCACACTGGCTTTTAACTGATCTCTCAGATAGATAGCCTCATTGGAATCAGTCGGAGAAATAATGCTTAATGGAAGATCTACCTCTGCTTTGTCACCAAATGAAATTATCCCTAAGCGGTGATAGCTGTTGGGGCATTGACCTAAAGTTAGGTCCACCAGCATATCGATCATACCCTCAACTGCGTACTTGCGTTGCAAGGTTGGATCGCTTCCAAGCGGATTGTCTGGAGCCGGTAAGCCCCCCATACTCCTGGATTGATCAACCAAAAAGATGACGTCCAGATTGGAACATTCAACTTGTTGTGGGGATGCTAATGGCAACTCATTAGCTTGAACAGTCCTATGAAAGGGGATCGACAGACCATTAGCAAGGAGAAAAAGAGCTAACAAGAGATATTTCATTCCTCGTGCTGACTCTTTGTATAATTTTGATAGTTTCTTCATAATTTTCTCCACCGTTGGTAGTTTGTGCACATCACATCGCAGATTTATTTCATGGTTGGTTAGCTTGGTTTACGTTTAGCCAAGTCTTAATTTCAGATGGTTTAAAACGTCACAACCTCTTACCTAATTTCAAACAGGGTAATTCTCCCCGGCGTGCCAATGTCCGAACTGTCTCTGGTTTTTAATTTTAAAATTTTCGCCACCTCCCTAACTGTCCATAAGGGTTCAGTCCCCAATTTCA
>DYJM01000025.1 GCA_020723125.1 Acidithiobacillus ferrivorans | reverse complement strand
TGGATGTGCAAGGCGTAGCCAGCGGCATGGCCTTTTATCAGGATAATCCTCAAGGTGGTGCAGGTACATTAGGGGCTAAACGTGTAGGCGCCTCTATAACCAATGGCATGGTGATCATCCAGAAAGAAAATGGTCCAATTCAGTTTTATATTCAAGCTGGCGCTTATAGTTTTCCAACATTAGCTGAATCTATTCCTTCTGCATCAGCTGACATACAAGATTTTGGTGCATTACCAGTAGCCTATTTAAAAATAGCACCATCTTCAAATTACTCCATGGAAATCGGACAGTTGCCCACCCTGATTGGCGCTGAGAGTGCTTTTACCTACCAGAATATCAATATTGAGCGCGGTTTGCTCTGGGATATGGAGCCCATCATTAGTCGTGGAATCCAGTTTAATGGTAGTGCGGGGCCGTTGAGTGCCTCGATTGCCTGGACGGATGGATATTTTTCGAATCGCTATAATGTGATGAGTGGTCTGCTTAGTTATGCGATCAACGGCTCCAATACGCTCAGCTTTTATGCGCAAGGCTCTTTGGGGAAATCCCGTCTAAGTTCTAATGATGTAGCTTATAGTGCCTTAGGTAATGAAAGCCAGATTTATGGTGTCGAATATGAATATAGTTCGGGACCATGGATGATTGAACCTTATTTCCAGTATATGCATACACCTAAAGCACCTTTGTTAAATGTGAATCATGCATTCGACAATTATGGTGGAGCATTGTTGGCGGATTACAGTTTCACTAAAACAATCTCACTCGGTACTCGAGTGGAATATCTACGGGTTGGTGGGCCGCTGGGTTATGGATTGAATAGTAATGGAATTGCTTCCAGCCTCACCGGCCTCCCCGCCGACTCCCACGCATGGTCAATCACCCTCACGCCGACCTACCAGAGTGGTGGTTTCTTCGCCCGCGCTGAACTTTCTTACGTGACTGCCTCCGCGCCTGCCGGACTCGGTTTCTCCGGCGCTAATGGAACCAACACCAATCAACTCCGTGGCATGGTCGAAACCGGCTTCATGTTCTGATCGGTCGTTCCATAAAAGGGAGCCTCGCTGCTGCGGGGTTCTCCATCTAACGTATTTTGAGTTCAGGAGAATCCAAACATGAAACATGCTGCGCAATTATCCAGGTTGCTGCTGTTGGGGTCCGTCGTGGCCGCCTCGGGCTGTGGTCTATATGAAGTGACACCTTGCCCGGCTGGTCCTGCTCCGGTAGCCCCGGTGGTTTCTGCCCCGACACCACCGCCACCGCCAGCACCTATCGCCCCGGTGGAACGTACGGTGCTGGAAAGTAGGCCCATCACCATTACCGGTATCAATTTCAAAACTGGTTCAGCGCAGTTGATGGGGTCGGATATTGGCGTCCTCGATAAAGTGGCCGGTTTCGCCAAAATGCACCCGGATGCCACCCTGCATATTAACGGTTATTGCAGTAAAACAGGCAGTTATGCCTATAACTACAAGCTGTCCAAGGCGCGTGCGGCCAGTGTTGCCGCTTACCTCGAAAAGCGGGGTGTTGCTGCGGATCGCATGATGGTCAAAGGCTACTCCTATGAAGATCCCATTGCTACCAACACGACCCCGGCTGGTCGTTTCAAAAACCAGCGGGTTGAAATCAATTCCAGTGTCATGGTGCGTACTACCGTCAAATAAAGTTTTATGACGGCCGTTTGGCGCTTTTTTGTGATGACCCGCTTGGTCTTTATCAAGCGGGTTTTTTAAAAATACGGCGTTGGAATGCCCCACGCCATATCCACTACTCTTGACGCTTTGCAGTAGCCTAGGCCATCATCTCCGTGACTTTGGCTGAATTTTCACTATGACCACGTCTGCGGACGCGGTCCATTATTTTGTCTGGGAGGACCATGGACGCCACGGACCAGAAGCGCCTGTTGCGTGAAATGCTTTTTGCCCGCCGCTTTGAAGAACGCTGCGCGGAGGCTTATCACGAACGTCAGATTGGCGGTTTTTTACACCTTTATCCGGGTGAGGAAGCCTGCGCGATTGGTGTTTTGGAGAAGGCCCAAACGGGTTCTGATTATGTGGTGACCGGGTATCGGGACCACATTCATGCCATCAAATCCGGCATGGATCCCAAAGCGCTGATGGCCGAGCTTTTCGGTAAGGAAGCCGGTTGCTCCAAGGGCCGGGGTGGTTCCATGCACTTGTTCGACCCAGATGTGCATTTCATGGGCGGTTACGCCTTGGTTGGCGGGCCCTTCCCGCTGGCAGCCGGCTTTGCCAAGGCGATCCAGTTGCGCGGCGGTCAGGAAATCTCCATCTGTTTTCTGGGAGATGGCGCCAACAACCAGGGGACCTTCCATGAAACCATGAACATGGCAAGCCTGTGGAAGCTGCCGGTGCTGTTTATCTGCGAAAACAACCTGTATGGCATTGGTACGGCCATTGAGCGTTCGACGGTGGAAATCAACCAGTACAAACGCGTGGCACCTTACGGCATCGAAGCAGCGCAATGTGATGGGCAGGACATTGATATTGTCATGGCACATGCCGAAAAAGCCGTGAATTATGTGCGCGAACAACGCAAGCCCTATTTCCTGGAACTCATGACCTATCGTTTGCGCGGCCATTCCATGTCTGACTCTGGTGCCTATCGCAGCAAGGAAGAAGTGGAAGAATGGGCGCAACGCGATCCCATCGGCATTTACAAGCGCCGTCTGGTAGAAGCTGGCGTGCTGACTGAAGATGAATTCCATGCCATGGACAAGGCGGTTCAGGACGAAATCGAGAACGAAGTGGTGCGTTACGCTATTGAATGCCCGGAACCGCGCGTCGAAGATGTAGCGCGTTACGTCTATACCGAAGGAGGTAACAACCATGGCTGAATTAATGTATTGGCAGGGAATTCTGCGTGCCCACGATGAAGAAATGGCGCGTGACCCGCTGGTATTTGCCATGGGTGAGGATATTGGTGTCGCTGGCGGTACCTACAAGGCGACTTCAGGACTTTTCGCCAAATACGGTGAACAGCGGGTTATTGATACGCCTATTTCCGAAAACAGCTACACCGGCATTGGTGTGGGTGCCGCCATGCTTGGTGCCCGCCCCATCGTCGAAATCATGAGCGTGAATTTCGCCTGGCTGGCCATGGATCAGCTCATGAATAACGCGGCGAAAATTCATTACATGTCGGGTGGACGGATTCGTTGTCCCTTTGTCATGCGCGTTCCCGGTGGCACGGCGCATCAGTTGGGTGCCCAGCATTCGGCGCGGATGGAAAAAGTATTCATGGGAGTTTCCGGCCTGCGCGTGGTGACCCCGGCTACCCCCCGGGATGCCTATGGCCTGCTGAAAAGTGCCGTACGTTCAGATGATCCGGTGGTGATTATCGAACATGAAAGCATGTATAACCTCAAGGGCGAAGTGCCGGACGATGAGTTTTTCACCCCGCTGGAAGGTGTGGAAATCATGCGTCCGGGTAAGGATGTCAGCATTTTTGCCTATAACATCAGTGTGCATTGGGCATTGGATGCAGCCAAAAAACTGGCCAGCGAGTATGGTATTGATGCGGAAGTGATTGATTTAAGGGCCTTGAAACCTTTGGATCGTGCCGGAATTGCTGCCAGCGTGCGCAAAACCCATCATGCCATCATCGTGGAAGAAGACGAAGCTCCGGTTGGTGTTGGTTCGGAAGTCATGGCCATCATCAATGAAGAATGCTTTTTTGATCTGGATGCGGCACCGGTGCGTGTGCATGCCCTGGATATTCCCATTCCCTACAATCATCGTCTGGAAAAGGCGGCGATTCCCAATGCCGGGGATGTGATTGCTGCGGTAAGGAAGATGTTTGGCCGCTAAGGCCGCACTTCTCTCGCTATGTTTTGATCTACAGAAACTCAATAGGGTGAAAAATGGCTGAACCTTACGTCATCAAGATGCCGCAACTGACCGATACTATGACGGAAGGTGTGGTCGTTTCCTGGGAAAAACCCATTGGCGCCCGAGTCGAACGCGGCGATGTGGTGGCGACCATCGAAACGGACAAGGCGATCATGGATGTGGAAGTGTTCCGCTCCGGTTATCTGGCGGGTCCTCTGGCGGCGGTGGATAGTGTCATGCCAGTTGGTGCGACCATGGCCTATCTGACGGAAACGCCGGATGAGGCCGTATCCCCGGTTCAGGATGCCCCAGTCCAAAGTGCGCCTGCCCTTGCTTCAGAACCGACAACACCGACAGAATCTGAAGCGCCTTCGGGTTATGCCATCAAAATGCCACAGCTTTCCGATACGATGACTGAAGGCGTACTGGTGTCCTGGGAAAAATCCCTGGGCGATAAAATCCAGCGTGGCGATGTGGTGGCGACCATTGAAACCGACAAGGCCATCATGGATGTGGAAGTTTTTCGTGAAGGCTACCTTTCCGGTCCGCGTGTCGCGGTGGATGCGGTGGTGCCTGTCGGAGAGGCTATTGCCTGGTTGGTAGAAACTGCGGATCAGGTGCGCGAAGCGGGCACTGTTTCGGGATCACGACCGGAGGTGCCAGCAGCTGCACTGGACAAGACTCCCGGCGCTTCCACTATATCCGCTCAAGCGCCTGTTGCTCAGCCTTTGTCAGCCCGGGTGCCTGGAGCGCAACCTGCGCCGCGCCCTCAGCAGGGAGCGGCCAGTCCCTTTGCCCGGCAGTTGGCCGGGCAGCAGGGCGTGGACCTCAATCATCTGCAGGGTAGTGGGCCGGCAGGAGTCATTGTTGCCGCAGATGTCATGGCTGCGACTGGTAGTGCTGCCCCCGCCACGACAGGCGCCCGGGTTTCTGAACCTGCCGTGCCCGGAGAAGGGCGGGCGATGAGCGCCATCGAAAAGGCCATCAGTCAGGCCATGGTGGCCTCCCTGAGCATTCCGGTATTTCATGTCACCGTGAAGGCCAAACCAGAAGCTCTGATGCGTGCCGCCAAAGCGCACAAAGTGTCGCTGACCGTGGCTATCGCCAAGGCCGCATCCCAGGCGTTGGCCAAACATCCCCTGGTGAATGCCGCTTATCAGCCGACGGACAAAATCGTGGAGCGCGCCCAGCATGATATTGGCATCGCCGCGACGACGGAAGACGGCGGGCTGGTGGTTCCGGTGTTGCGTGCGGTGGAAGGCAAGGATCTGGCGCAACTCCAGAGTGAATGGACGCCGCTGGTGGAAAAAGCGCGTAAGCGGCGCTTGAGTCCTCCCGAATATACGCACCCCACCTTCACCATTTCGAATATGGGGATGTATGGCATCAGCCAGTTTGATGCCATTGTCACGCCGGGGACGGCCGCCATTATTGCCATTGCCGGTAATAGTCCAGATGGTATGCCCATTACCATCACGGCGGATCATCGGGTGGTCAATGGTGCCGAAGCTGCGCTCTTTCTGAAAGATCTCAAAAAAGCCATTGAACATCCGGAAGGCTGGCTGGGGGCTGCTGCCTCGCCCATTCCCGAAGGCGATTATGATGTTCAGGTGCTGGTCATTGGCGCCGGACCGGGTGGCGAGGATTGCGCCCGGGAACTCGTCGAAAACGGCGTCAAAGTGGCCATGGTCAACAATGCCCCCTATCCCGGCGGGGAATGCCTGTGGCGCGGTTGCATTCCTTCCAAGGCCTGGCGTGCTGCAGCGGACCGGATTCGTGATCGGGAACATGATGCCGCCATGGGGCTGCAAATGGGTACGCCGAAGCTGGATTGGGCGCAACTGGAAAATCATCGTCGCGGCATCTTGCAGACACGCGGAGAAATGGCCCTGAAAACAGATCAAGGCATGAAAATTCAGGTGCTCGAAGGCACGGCGCGATTTACCGGTGAACACAGCGTCGAAATCAGCGGTAAGGACGCGCGCAGTCTCAGTTTCGGTGCTTGCGTCATCGCTACCGGCGCTCCCGCCTTTGTGCCGCCCATTCCCGGCGTTCAGGAAGCCTTGAAAAGTGGCGCTGCGGTCACCTCGGATACCGTTTGGGATCTGGCCCAACCCCCCAGGCGGCTTTGTGTCATCGGCGCGGGTGCCATTGGTATGGAAATGGCGCAGATGTTCCATGATTTCGGCGCCGAGGTGCTGGTGCTGGAGGCGCTGCCCCGACCGGTGGCGGAAATGGAAAAGGAAGTTTCCGAGCAGTTGATGAAGGCACTGGCGCACAACAGCCCGCGTCTGCAGGTTCTGACTGAGGTCAAGGTGCAGGAAGTTTCCGGTAAGCCCGGAGCCCTGGATATCCGTTATCAGCGTGGTGAAGAAGTCAGCAGTCATGCCTGCGATCTGCTGCTGGTGGCTACGGGCAAACGTCCTGATACCAGTGCGCTGAATCTGGCCGCTGCAGGCGTGACTCTTGCCGAGCGGGGCGCGATTGCGGCGAGCAGCACCGGTCAGACCAGCGTGGCGCATATTTATGCGGTGGGTGATGTGGTGGGCGGCTATATGTTGGCGCATACGGCGGGTCAGCAGGGCCGGGTAGCTGCTGCCAACCTGCTCGGGCATGCGGCTCATTATGATGCGGCCAAAGATAGTGGTGTGACTTTTACCCGCCCACAGTGCGCCTTTGTCGGTCTGTCCATGGAGCAGGCCAAGGCTGCGGGAATGGATGTGGCCGAGGTCAAGGTGCCCATGAGTATTGATGCCAAGGCCATGATGACGGGCGAAACCGACGGCCTCATCAAAATGGTGGCCGACAAGGTCAGCCACCGCATTGTCGGTGTGCATTTCCTTGCCGATCACGCCGATCTGCTGGTGGGTGAAGCGGTCATGATGGTCAGCGCCGGGTTGACACTGGAACAGGTGGCCGAGGCTATTCATCCCCATCCCACCCAGACTGAGTTGTTCGGAGAAATGGCCAGGCGTCTGCTGTCGCGTTTGCGGCGCACGGCACGGGCAGCAGGCTGACAACTTGGCCAAGCCGGACGTTGAGGAAGCGCAGCCAGCGGTAAGTATCAGCGGGATGCGCGCACGCATCCTGCGCTTTTACGAAAGATTCCTCGACCTCATCGTGGTGGTGCTGATATTTGTCATGCTGATCACCTTGCTGGCCTCTGTGGTGGGGGTGGTCTGGGACGTGTACGAAACCATCCTGTCCTTTCGGGAAGAGGCGGCCATTCAGGGCCTGGTGGCTGATGTGCTGTCGGTATTTGTGCTCATTGAACTGTTCCGGACATTTACCGATTACCTGGAGTTTCACCGCATTCGCTTGCGGGTGCTGTCGGAGGTCGCCATTGTTTTTGTCTTGCGGGAGTTGTTTATCGGTCTTTATGCCCATCGTCTCGGACCCATGGATCTGATCGCAACGGCAGTGCTGCTTGCGGTGCTGGTCGGTGCCCGGGTTGCCGCTGTTCAGTACGCTCCGAAGAACACCGAAAGAGACTGAAACGGCCATATCCGTCCCGAAAAATGTCCGGACAACTTGACGCTGCCCCGAAAAAGCGAGCAAAATGGTCGGGTATCCACTGAACAACGCGCTGCAGCGCATGGAGTTATGCACAATGAGCACAGCAACTGAAACAATGACCAATCTGGATTCCATTCCTCCGGTAATGACCCTGACGCAAAACGCGGCAGATAAAATTACCGCCCTGATCGCAGAGGAAGGCTCTGAAGACCTCAAGCTGCGGGTTTTTGTGACGGGCGGCGGTTGTTCCGGTTTTCAGTATGGTTTTACTTTTGACGAAAATATGAATGAGGGTGATACGGAAGTGCAGCAGTTTGGTGTCAGCCTCCTGATTGATCCCATGAGTTACCAATATCTGGTGGGCGCTGAAATTGATTACAGCGAAGGCCTGGAAGGTGCCCAGTTCGTGATCAAGAACCCGAATGCGACCACCACCTGTGGTTGCGGATCTTCTTTCTCTGCCTGATTTTTGCAGAGATAAGAATTTCTCCAGGGGAGGCTCATGGCCTCCCTTTTATTTTTCCAGCGCGTTATGATGAGTCCCAGGCTCTTGCTGTCCTGATCAGGACAGCAGCTGTGCGTGGGTTGTTGCCCGGTGACAGTTGGATTCATTACTGACCAGAATAACTAAGGAGTTCGGCATGGCGGATACGAACGTGGCTCCCGGTCTGGAAGGCGTGGCGGCAACGCACTCCAGTATTTCCCACATAGATGGTGCGGCAGGCTTGCTGAGTTATCGTGGCTACGCTATTGATGACCTTGTAGCTCATAGTAGTTTTGAAGAAGTGGCCCTGCTTCTGCTGGATGGCGCACTTCCGGATGGTGCAGATCTCAAAGCTTTTGATGAGGGGCTGCGCAGTCATCGGCAAGTCAAATACAATGTCCGGGAAATCATGAAATTCATGCCGGTAACCGGGCATCCCATGGATATGCTGCACTGTGCCGTGGCGAGTCTGGGGATGTTTTATCCGCAGCAGGAGCTGTCCGATGCCGAGCGTGAAAACACCCCGCATCTGGATGCCATGGCAATGCGCATCATCGCCCGGATGCCTACCATCGTCGCCATGTGGGAGCAGATGCGTTTCGGCAATGATCCCATCGTGCCGCGTACGGATCTGAATCATGCCGCCAATTTTCTGTATATGATTTCCGGTAAGGAGCCCAATCCGGCACTGGCGAAAATCCTCGATTCCTGTCTGATCCTTCACGCCGAGCATACCATCAATGCCAGTACTTTTGCGGTCCTGGTCACCGGATCCACCCTCACCAATCCCTATCATGTGATTGGCAGTGCAATCGGCACGCTGGCGGGTCCCTTGCACGGCGGTGCCAATCAGAAGGTGGTTGAGATGCTGGAGGAAATTGGCAGCGTGGCCAAGGTGGGTGCCTATCTGGACGCCAAAATGGCCAATAAGGAAAAAATCTGGGGCTTTGGTCACCGGGTGTATAAAACCCGGGATCCTCGTGCCGCGATTTTGAAAGAGATGATGGAAAAACTGGCCAGCAATGGGCACTTGCGGCATAGCCAGCTTTTTGAAATTGCCATTGAGGTCGAGAAACAGGCGACTGAGCGCCTCGGCCCCAAGGGCATTCACGCCAATGTCGATTTTTATTCTGGTGTTCTTTACCACGAAATGGGAATCAAGGCTGATTTGTTTACGCCCATATTTGCCATGGCGCGCTCGGCAGGTTGGCTGGCACACTGGCGGGAACAGCTGGCAGACAACCGGATATTTCGTCCCACCCAGGTTTACAATGGTGCAAGCCCACGGGCTTATGTAGCGCTGGACAAAAGGAATCAGGCACAGGCATGACAGAAGTTTTACAAAATATTCCCTTCCTCGCTACGGAACGTACCGAGGCCTTGCTGGATATTGAGCGGCATCTGATAGCGGGTCAATCGGCCATCGAACGCTGGTTTCGAGGTCAGTTTCAAAAAACCCCGGCGCCCTTTTACGCGTCCGTCGATTTGCGCAACTCCGGGTTCAAGTTGGCACCGGTGGATACCAATCTGTTTTCGGCAGGTTTCAACAATCTGAACCCTGAATTTTCATCGCTCTATGTATCGGCCATTCAGCACTATCTGAATCAGTATCATCCGGGCCTGGAGCGCGTGCTGCTCATTCCCGAAAATCATACCCGCAACCTGTTTTATCTGGAAAATGTGGCCAGATTGCGAGAGCTTCTGGAAATGTCCGGACTTGAAGTGCGGGTGGGTTCGCTCTTGCTGGAAGAGCGCACAGCTTATGATTTACCTTCGGGTAATTCCCTGCTTTTGGAGCCCATTTTTCGTGAAGCCGGACGCTTAAAGGCCGCAGGATTTGATCCCCAGCTGATTTTGCTCAATAACGATCTTTCCGGCGGTGTTCCGGAAATTCTGGAGAATCTCGAACAGCCCATATCACCGCCTCTGGCGGCGGGCTGGCGCTCGCGACGCAAGTCCCAGCACTTTGCCCATTATCGTGCCGCCGCGCATGAACTGGCGGAAGTGATAGATATCGACCCCTGGTTGATTGATCCGTTTTTCCGGCGTTGTCAGGGTATTGATTTCATGCGTGCCGAAGGCCGTGATTGCCTGGTCGCCAATGTAGATGCGGTTCTGGAACTGACCCGCGAGCGCTACGCCCACTATGGGATTACCCAGCGTCCGTTTGTGATGGTCAAAGCCGACGCAGGCACCTATGGCATGGGCATCATGACGGCTTACTCCGGTGAAGAGTTCATGGATCTCAATCGCAAGGAACGCACGCGCATGGCTAAAAGCAAGGAAGGTCTGCCAGTGAGTGACGTGTTTATTCAGGAAGGGGTGTATACCTTTGAGCAGACCGCCGGGGAGGCGGTGGCTGAGCCGGTAGTTTATATGGTGGGTCAGCAGGTGCTGGGCGGCTTTTACCGGGTGCATACCGGGCGGGGGCGCGATGAAAACCTGAACGCCCCCGGCGCGCATTTTGAGCCCATGGCCTTTGGTGAGCCTTGCATACTGCCTTGCCGGAAATCGCCGCCCGATGCCCCGGTAAACCGTTACTATGCCTATGGCGTCATTGCCCGCCTGACCCTGGTGGCGGCGGCCCGGGAAATGGCCGATTGGCGTCGGCAGCAAATCCAGAGTGTTGAGGGAAGCTCTGTATGAAAGCAGCCGTTCTCATGGATCCCATAGCCGGGATCAAACCCGCCAAAGACAGCACTTTCGCCATGCTCCTGGCGGCGCAGGCACGGGGGCACCAGTGCTGGGTGTTTGGCCTGCCGGATTTGTTCATGCGCGATGGCAAGGTCTGGGCGCGCCTGCAGGCGGTGACGGTGCAGGATGAAAGTACCGACTTCGCGACGCTGGCCGCCGTTGAAGAGCGGCCCCTGGCAGATATGGACGTGATACTGATGCGCAAGGATCCTCCGGTAGATCTGGAATATCTGACCGCCTGCTATCTGCTGGAACATGCCGGAACCTGGGTGGTGAACAACCCGGTGAGTCTGCGTAATGCCAATGAAAAACTCTATGCCTTGCATTTCCCCGAGTTTCTCCCGCCCTTTCTGGTCAGTCGTGATCTGGGTGATCTGCGCGCTTTTCTGGCCGAGCATGGCGAGGTGGTGGTCAAACCCCTTTCTGCGCGCGGCGGCGAGGGAGTGTTTTACCTGCATCAGCAGGACCGCAATGTGGGCAGCATCCTCGAAACCGTAACGGCCTGGGGGCAGCATTATGTCATGGCGCAGCGCTATATTCCGGCCATACGCGAAGGCGACAAGCGCATTATTCTGGTGGACGGCGTGGCTGTGCCCGGCGCCATGTTGCGGGTGCCTTCTGAAAAAGACTTTCGCGGCAATCTGGTAGCAGGGGCTACGGCCGTAGCCGCCGAGCTGAGTGCGCGGGATCAGGATATCTGTACGGCAATAGGACCAGCGCTGCGCGCGGCAGGATTACTTTTTGTCGGACTGGATGTGATTGGCGGCTACGTGACGGAAATCAACGTCACCAGCCCCACCGGGGCGCGGGAGATTCGGCGCTTTTTTGCTGTGGATGCCGCCGAGCTGCTCTGGCAACGTCTGGAGCAGGGACAGTAATGGCCGTGCTGGTACAGTCGGGAATGCAATCTGCCGTTTTTCATCGAAAACCCGTATGATAGGCAGTATGACGAATTTCTCTTCACTTAAAAATCATCTGCTCATTGCCATGCCGGCGCTTCATGACGGTATTTTTGACCGGACGGTGATTGTGGTTTGCGAGCATAGCCCCGACGGTGCCATGGGCGTAGTCATCAATCGTCTTGTGGATATCAATATGTCCGAAGCTCTCAAGGCCGTAGATATCCAGCCTTCCGAAGAAATGATTCATCGCCCGGTGTATTGGGGTGGACCGGTGCAGCCGCAACACGGTTTCATATTGCATTCGCCCAAGGGTGAATGGCTTTCCAGTCTCGAGGTGAACGAGGACCTGGCATTGACCAGCTCTCCCGATATTTTGCAAGCCATTGCCCAGCATGAGGAACCGCAACGATATTTGCTGGCTTTGGGCTATGCCGGTTGGGGCGCACAGCAACTGGAAGAAGAGCTGAAAGAAAATGCCTGGTTGCACGGTCCGCTGGATATGCAGGTCATGTTTGAATTGCCCGCCAGTGAACGCTGGCAGGCCGCCGCGCGCTCCCTCGGAGTGGATATGCGCCTGCTCAGTGGGGCGGCAGGCCATGCCTGAGGGCTCCGGGCCGCTTCTGGGGATTGATTTCGGGGAACGACGTATTGGTATTGCCGTGTTGGGCGAATCCGGTTGGGCGCCGCAGGGCGTAGCTACCCTGCGCAATGGCGAGAGCGGCCCGGATTGGGAGGGCTTTGCGCGCATCCTCAAGGACTGGCAACCGCGCGCGATAGTTCTGGGTTTGCCCCTGAATATGGACGGTAGTGAAGGCTTGATGGTGCGCCGGGTGCGCAATTTTGCCAGGAGTCTGCAGCGCCGTTTCCCCCTGCCGGTGCATTGGGTGGACGAACGCCTCAGTAGTCACGCGGCCGAATGGATGCTGAAAGAACGTGCGCTTTCGCCGAAACAGCGCGCCGAGCTTTTGGATCAGGCCGCTGCCTGTGAAATTCTCCAGACTTTTCAGGATGTCGGAGCCATGCAATGAATGCAGACTGGGATGTGACAACCCTGCTGGAAGGAATGGTTCGGGATTTGCGCCCGCGTGTGGACCCGGAGCAGACCGCCATGATTGGTATATTTACGGGTGGTGTCTGGATAGCCCAGGCGCTGCACCGCGCTTTGGGGCTGAAAACGGCGCTGGGGCAACTGGATATTTCTTTTTATCGGGATGATTTCAGTCAGATTGGTCTGCACCCGCAGGTGCGGGCGTCGGATATTCCCTTTGCTGTGGACGGTCGCTCCATCATTCTGGTGGATGACGTGCTCTATACGGGGCGTACCATCCGCGCTGCCATGAACGAAATATTTGATTATGGCCGACCGGCAAGTATCCTCCTCGCCGTACTGGTAGATCGCGGTGGGCACGAAGTCCCGGTGGCGGCCGACATTGCTGCCCTGCGCCTCAATGGCGCGGCGGGTGGACAAATCAAACTCCGGGGCCCCGATCCCCTGCGTCTGGAATTGCTGACATCGCCAAGGACAGCTTCATGAGCCTTTCCACTTTCCGTTTTGGTGATGGTAATCCGCAATATGACGCCCAGGGTCGTCTCCGCCATCTGCTCAATACCGAAGGGCTACGTGAACCGGAAATGCTGCAGATTCTGGATACGGCCGAATCCTTCCTCAGCATCGCGCAGCGCAGCGTCAAAAAAACCCCGACGCTCCGGGGCAAAACCATCGTCAATCTGTTTTTTGAGAACAGCACACGCACGCGGAGTACCTTTGAGTTGGCCGCCAAGCGCCTCTCTGCCGATGTTTTGAATATTGCGGTCAGTACCAGCAGTACCAGCAAGGGCGAATCCCTGATCGACACGGTGGACAATCTCATGGCCATGCAGGTGGATGGTTTTGTGATTCGCCATCCGGAAGCTGGAGCCGCGCATCTGATCGCCCGGCATCTGGGAGACTCGGCGCTGGTGATCAATGCAGGTGATGGCCAGCATGCCCATCCGACCCAGGCCTTGCTGGATGTATTCACGATTCGGCGTCTGGCTGGACCCATTGAAGACCGGGTCGTGGCTATTGTGGGTGATGTCCTGCATTCGCGGGTGGCGCGTTCCCAGATTCATGCCTTGTCGATTCTCGGTTGCCCGGAAATCCGGGTCATCGGACCACAAACCCTGGTTCCCAAAGAACTCTCCGCGCTGGGGGTGCATGTCTACCACGACCTGCAGGCAGGATTGCGCGGTGTCGATGTCATTTGTGCCCTGCGATTGCAGAAGGAACGCATGGAATCCCATCGTCTGCCCAGTCTGGATGAATTCCATCGCCGCTTTGGCCTGACTCCGGAGCGCTTACAGTGGGCGCAGCCTGATGCGCTGGTCCTGCATCCGGGGCCCATGAATCGCGGCGTGGAAATTGCGTCGGAAGTGGCGGACGGTCATCAGGCCGTGATTTTGCAACAGGTTGCACACGGTCTCGCCGTGCGTATGGCGGTATTGACGCTCCTGGCGGGTGCTGCGGGCGGAGGCGAAAACCATGCGTAGAATCATCCGCAATGTCCGCGTCATGGATCCCAGCGATGGTTTTGATGCGATTGCCGACCTGGCCATTGTCGCTGGAAAAATCGCTATTCGGGGTGCTGTTGCTGAGGATTTTCAGGCGGATGAAATTCTCGATGGTGCAGGGCTGGTAGCTTGCCCGGGGCTCATCGAAAGCAGTCTGCAGGCGCATACTCCCGGTCATGGACGCGATGGTGATCTGGCCAGCGAGTTGCAGGCCGCAGTGGCGGGTGGGGTGACCCAGGTCGTGTTGCGTCCGGATACCCAGCCCGTTGCCGATACCCCTGCCGTCCTCCAGGAGCAGCAACTGTTGGCTGAAAAGCTGGCTCTGGCGCGGGTGCAGGTCAGCGCGGCCCTGACAACGGGCTTGCGGGGGCAAGCCTTGAGTGAAATGACGGCACTGATGGACGCCGGGGCGCGGGTGTTCAGTCAGGCCAAGCAACCTGTGCATAGCGCCGCCCTGCTGCGTCTGGCCCTGAGCTACGCGGCAGATTTGGGACTGCCGGTAATGCTCCATCCGGAAGATCCGGAACTGGCCGCCCATGGCGTGATGAACGAAAGTGGATTGAGCCTGCGGCTGGGCCTTCCAGGGCGCACGGCCGTGGCTGAACAGGTGGGCATCCAGCGGGATATCGCCATTGCGGCACTGAGTGGCTGCCCTCTGTTTTTCCCTCATCTCAGCACGGGCGGCGCTGTTGCTGCGGTAAAAGCCGCCCGTAAGCGTGGTGAGGCGGTGCGCTGCGGGGTCAGCATCCACCACCTGCTGCTCAGTGAGCAGGATGTCGGGTTTTTCAATGTCCATGCCAAGCTGTTGCCACCGCTGCGCTCTTTGGCAGAACGGAATGCCCTGCGCCGGGCTGTGGCCGATGGCGATGTCACGGCCATCAGCAGCGATCATAGTCCCTGGGGGGTGGACCGCGAGAGCATGACCTTTATTCAGGCTCCCTTCGGCATCAGTGGGGTGGAGTGGTTATTGCCGCTGACTTTGCGTCTGGTGGACGACGGCCTGCTGGGTTTAATGGCTGCGCTGCGCTTACTCAGCACCGGCCCTGCTCAGGCGCTGGGCTTGCCGCTGCCTTCTCTGCAAGTCGGCAGTGTGGCGGATTTGTGCCTGTTTGATCCGGAAGCAGTATTTACCCTCAATCCCGCGTCCGGAGCCAGCCGGGGCCGCAATCTGCCCTATGCACAATGGGATCTGCGTGGTCGGGTGCGCTATACCCTGGTGGAGGGGCGGGTGGTGTTTCGGGCATGAATCATAAGCCTATTGCCCATGCCGCACAGGATTCTGAGGGGGCATGGCGTGACCCGCACGACCTCGCTGAGCACCTTACAGAAGTGGGCGAGATGGCGATGGGTTTTGCAGAGCGCTATGGCCCTGATTGGGCACATTTGGCTGGACGTTGGCACGACCTTGGCAAATACCGTCCGCGTTTTCAGCACTATATCCGTCAGGCCAGCGGCTTTGAAGCGGATGCACATATCAAGGGTGAAGTAGGCGGCAAGGCTCCACATTCGACGGCGGGGGCCATGCTGGCGACGGACCGCTTCGGCAAGGCCGGGCGCGTCCTGGCGTACATTATTGCCGGGCATCATGCCGGGCTGGCAGATTGGTTCGGTGGCTTACAGGTGCGCCTCGACAACACGGACAGCCGTGCGGAGTTGCTGGAATCTCTGGAGGCGAGCCCGCCTGCAGCATTGCTCGATACGGGTGATTTCAAAGCAGATTTGCACTCCGTTCCCGGCGGCAAAAATGGCTTCGCGCTCTGGGTTCGTATGTTGTTTTCAGCCCTGGTCGATGCAGATTTCCTGGATACCGAGCGTTACATGGACCCGGACAAATTTGCGCGGCGTAACCAGTGGCCCCCATTGTCTGAACTCACAGCACTGTTTGACGCCCACATGGCCCAACTCGCCACCAGTGCAGCACCTACTCCAGTCAACATGTTGCGCGCCGATATCCTGCGCCAGTGCCGCGAAAAGGCCGTGCTGGCTCCCGGTTTGTTTTCTCTCACGGTTCCGACTGGGGGTGGCAAGACCCTTTCGGGCATGGCCTTCGGACTGGAACATGCGCGCATTTACGGCAAGCGTCGGGTGATTCATGTCATCCCCTACACCAGCATTATTGAGCAGACCGCCGACGTCTTCCGCAGCATTTTCGGCGAGGCGGTAATCGAACACCACAGCAACGCCGAATCTGACCCTGAGCGGGAAAACCACGCCTCGCGCCTCGCCTGTGAAAACTGGGACGCGCCCATTATTGTCACCACCAATGTGCAGTTCTTCGAGTCTCTATTTGCCTCGCGCACCTCGCGCTGCCGCAAATTGCACAATCTGGTGGACAGCGTCGTCATTCTTGACGAAGCGCAACTATTGCCGCCGGAATTCCTGCAACCCATGCTCGACGTGCTTAACCTGCTGACAAAGCATTACGGTGTGAGTGTCGTCCTGTCCACTGCCACCCAACCTGCGTTAAGTACCCGCGAATACTTCGATGCGAGCAAAAATCTGCGTGGTCTGGAGGATGTGCGCGAACTCATGGATGATCCTGATGCCCTCTATGCGGCATTGGAGCGTGTGCGTGTGCGGTTACCTGCCGATTGGCATGCCAGCACCGACTGGCCGACGCTTGCGAGTGATCTCGCCGAATACGATTCTGTGCTCGCTATTGTCAATACCCGTAAGGACGCTCACGCGCTATGGGAGCAGATGCAGAAGTACGATCAAGGCACGCTGCATTTATCTGCACTGATGTGTGGTGCACATCGCTCGCAGGTCATTGCTGATATCAAGATGCGCTTACAGGCAGGTATCCCCACGCGCGTGGTGAGTACGCAATTGGTCGAAGCGGGTGTGGACGTGGATTTTCCTGTGGTCTATCGCGCTCTGGCCGGATTGGATTCCATTGCCCAGGCGGCAGGTCGTTGCAACCGCGAAGGCCGACTGGCCGAGAAGGGCGAGGTTGTGGTTTTTGTGACTCCCAAGCCCGCCCCACCGGGATTGTTGCGGCGTGGTGAGGATGCCTGTCGTAATGTCCTCTATAACGTCACCGGGCAGCCGCTGACACGAGAACGCTTCGCCAGCTATTTCCAGCACCTTTATCACGCCTGCGATCTCGACAAAAAGGCCATTTGCGGCGACTTGTATATGGCCGGAAATACCCTGGATGGTCGCGAACTAGCCGTTAATTTCCGTAGTGCTGCTGAAAAATTCCGCCTCATTGAGGACGAAGATAGCGCACCCATTATTGTGCGTTACCTCGGTAGTGACGGACAGGATGGCAGCATCGATAAGTGGCTGGACACCCTGCGCAAAGAAGGTCCGCAGCGCTGGCTGATGCGGAAACTGCAACGCTATACCGTCAATCTGCATCGCTCGCAAGCCATGCAACTGCTCGGGCAAGGCGATGTCGAAGAAATTATGCCGGGGCTCTTCGTGCAGTTGAGCGATTGGCTTTACGACGCGCAGATTGGATTACTGCCTGAGGGTAAGCCGATGCAGGCAGGCCAGTTCATCATCTGAGGCGATGCCGCTCGTTGCCATTTGCTCTTCGGCAGGGAGCGGCCTAAGATGACCATCCATAGTGGTCAGATGGAGCTGGTCATGAACATTAACGTCTCCGAATTCAAAGCCAAATGTCTGAAACTGATTGACGAAGTCGCTACAACGCACGAGCCTTTGGTCATCGGCAAGCGCGGCAAACCCTTGGTCAAATTGGTTCCTATCGTCGATGAAACACCAAAAAGCATGTTTGGTTATATGAAAGGCACGGTCACGATCCATGGGGATATCGTCGCTCCGCTGGACGAGCTGTGGTCTGCGGAAAATGGCGATGAAGATGATCTTTACGCCGGCTTGCGACCTGGCGATGGCAAAAAATGAGCGACGCTTTACTGCTCGATACGCACGCCTGGGTCTGGTACTCAGAAGGCATCATTGACCAGGCCAGACTGGGTAACCGCCTCCATGTTGCTGCCATCAGCGTGTGGGAGATAGGAATGCTCTGCGCCAAAGAAAAAATCAGCCTTTCTGCACCAGTCAGCGACTGGATACGGCGCGCCCTCGATGTGCCGGGTTTGCGCCTGCTGCTGCTGGACGCAGAAACCGCATTGGAGAGCACCCAGCTCCCCGACAGTCCACACGGGGATCCTGCCGACCGGTTCCTCATTGCAGCGGCCCGCATTCACGGCCTGCGTCTAGTCACGGCTGACCGCAAAATCAGAGAGTACGGTAAGGTCGGCCATGCTCGGATACTGGCCATCTGACATAGAGGAGAAGCACTTGAAAACCTTTTGTCTGGAACTCTCCGGCCCCTGGGCCTGCTTCACCCGCCCGGAAATGAAGGTGGAAAGGGTGAGCTACGACGTGATGACGCCGTCCGCCGCCCGTGCCTGTTTCGAGGCGATTTTGTGGAAACCGGCAATCCGCTGGCAAGTGCGTAAGATCGAAGTGCTCAAACCCATCCGCTGGATCAATCTACGCCGCAACGAGGTGGCTAGCGTAGTATCTACACGCAATGTAGAAACGGCCATGAAAAATGGTCACGGCGATCTCGCCCTTTATATTGAGGATGAGCGTCAGCAGCGTGCCGGATTGTTCTTGCGCGACGTGGCTTACCGGGTGCATGCCGATCTGCAGTTTCTCCCTGCACACGATCCCAGTGGCAACGCGATGAAATATTACGAGATGTTTGAGCGCCGCGCGCGCAATGGCCAGTGCGTCAATCAGCCTTATCTCGGCACCCGCGAGTTCGCAGCATATTTCCGGCTCATTAACGAAACAGCCACCGAACCCCAGCCCATCGATGACTCCCGCGACTTGGGTTTCATGCTCTACGATCTGGATTTTTCCAATGCGAATAACCCGCAACCACGCTTTTTCCGTGCACGGATGGAGCACGGTGTGGTTCATATCCCCGACTGGGACAGTACGGAGGTACGGGGATGATTCTGCAAACGCTCAATGCGTATTATCGCCGAAAGCAAATGGACCCGGATCCATCCAAACGCCTGCCGAGCTTTGGGTTGGAAGAGAAAGAAATTCCCTTCGTGCTGGACATTGATGAGCATGGGAGCTTGGTCAACATCACGGACACCCGCAGCGGAGAGGGCAAGAAGAAAGTCGGCCAGCGTTTTCTGGTGCCTCAAGGTGTCAAGAAAACCTCGGGTGTGGCGGCTAACCTGTTATGGGATACGGCGGAATATGTTCTGGGCATTGACACACGTGACAAACCAGAACGTGTTGCCGAACAGCATGCTGCATTTCGCGCACGCATTGAAGCTTTGCCAGATGCTGCGCGCAAGGACGCAGGCATCGGCGCCGTACTGGCTTTTCTCGATGCATGCACCCCGGAATTATTCGCCGATTTACCTGAATTTGCCGATATTCAAGCCACTAACCCGATCATGAGCTTTCGTCTGCACGGCGACTTCGAGTTGGTTTGCCAACGTCCTGCCGTGGTGGCCGCCAGCGTTGAACACACCGCCGAAACCCCGGATGGCGTGTGCCTGGTCAGTGGTGCTCCCGTAGCGGTCGAGCGCCTGCATCCATCGATCAAAGGAGTGTGGGGCGCTCAGACTTCGGGGGCGAATATCGTTTCATTCAACCTTGATGCTTTCAGCTCCTATGGCAAGACGCAGGGCGCGAATGCGCCGCTGGGCAAGGCCGCTGTCTTTGCCTACACCACGGCGCTCAATCACTTGCTGGCTCGTGATTCGCGTCAACGCATTCAGGTCGGTGACGCCTCCACGGTGTTTTGGGCCGAGGAAGCGCACGAACTAGAGGATACGATGGCCGATCTCTTCGGTGATCCGCCCAAAGACAATCCCCACAAAAATACGGACGCTGTCAGGGCGCTATACACGGCGATTGCGTCAGGGCAGTTCACAATCGGTGGGCCGGATACGCAGTTTCATGTGTTGGGTTTGGCTCCAAATGCCGCCCGCATCAGCATTCGCTTCTGGGAAACAGCCACCGCCGCCGTGTTAGCGCGGCGCATCAAGCAACACTTTGACGACCTGACCATTGTGCATGCACCGCATGAACCGGAATATCTGTCGCTGTTTCGCCTGATGACCAGCGTGGCATTGCTGAACAAAGCCGACAATATCCCGCCTAACCTTGGTGGCGAAGTCATGCGTGCCATCCTCGAAGGTCTGCCGTACCCGGCCACATTGCTTAATCTGGCTGTAGTGCGTTGCCGCGCAGAGCAAAAACCTACCTACGCGCGTGCTGCCGTCATCAAGGCCTGCCTAAACCGTCATATCCGTTTTCGCAAAACTGCAGAGAAGGAGTTCATGCCCATGCTTGACCCCACCAACAAGAACCCCGCCTATCGACTGGGACGGCTGTTTGCAACGCTAGAACGTATCCAGGAAGATGCTTCTGGTGGCCCAGGAAAGCTCAATGCCACTATCCGTGATCGCTATTACGGCGCAGCGTCCAGTACTCCTGCCGCCGTTTTCCCGACCCTGCTGCGTCTGAGTAAAGCCCACCTCGGCAAACTCTCAGCGGGTTTTGCTATCACCCGTGAGCGGCTTATCGGTGAAATCATGGATGGTTTTGATGCCGACACATTCCCGCCGCGCCATCTTGCTCTTCCGGATCAGGCGCGCTTCGCCCTCGGTTATTACCAGCAACGCCAGGCCTTTTTCGCAAAAACAGAACCTAACACCTCGGAGGAAAATCAATGAGCCTCAGCAATCGTTATGACTTTGTTCTACTGTTTGACGTGAAAGATGGGAACCCCAATGGTGACCCTGACGCCGGAAACCTGCCGCGCCTAGATGCCGAGACCGGCCACGGCCTGGTGACGGATGTATCGCTCAAGCGCAAAATTCGCAATTTCGTGACCATGACACGCGATCAAGAAGCCCGTGATCCGCAACCGGGCGAGAAGCGTTTTGAGATTTACGTGCGTGAAAAAGCGATCCTCAATCAACAAAATCAGCGTGCCTATTCCGCACTGAAGTTGGATGTGGAGCCTGCTGAATCCACAACAGACGAAGTTGTTGAAAAGAAAACGACCAAGGAGAAAAAACGCAAAGGTACGGGTGATGATGTAAATAAAGCCCGCGACTGGATGTGTCAGAATTTCTTCGATGTTCGTGCCTTTGGCGCGGTCATGTCCACGGGAGTCAATTGCGGGCAGGTGCGTGGTCCGGTGCAAATGACCTTTGCCCGATCTGTCGATCCCATCATCTCGCAGGAGCATTCCATTACCCGTATGGCGGTGGCGACGGAGGCGGAAGCAGAAAAGCAAAGCGGCGATAACCGTACCATGGGCCGTAAATTTACGGTGCCTTACGGACTCTATGTGGCACACGGCTTTGTATCCAGCTTTCTCGCCGGGCAAACGGGTTTTGACGAAGATGATCTGGAGTTACTCTGGCAGGCACTTGCGCAAATGTTTGAGCACGATCGTTCAGCCGCACGCGGCGAAATGACTACACGGGGTTTATATGTGTTTCGGCACGATTCTCAATTGGGAAATGCGCCAGCACATACCCTGTTTGAGCGCATTCATGTAACACGTACCGCCGATGTCCCGCGCAGTTTTGCCGATTACGAAGTATCCGTGAATGACGCAGAAATGCCATCAGGGGTTACGCTGCTTCGTAAGGTATGAGGAGAAAGGCCCATGTCCGAAATCCACTTTATCGTTGAAGAAGCCCCGGAAGGTGGCTTTATCGCTCGTGCTGTTGGTGCGGACATTTTTACCGAGGCTGATGACCTGCCAGCGTTACATGCGCTGGTGCGGGATGCGGTGCACTGCCATTTTGAGGACGCGCAGTGCCCCAGCCTCATCCGTCTGCATATTACCCGCGAAGAAGTGCTGGTTGCGTGAGGCTGCCGCGTGATCTCACCGGCACTGAGTTGGTGCAGAGACTTGGGCGCTTGGGTTATGTTGTCACGCGGCAGACGGGAAGCCACATGCGCCTGACCTGTGCGGTACAGGGCGAGCATCATGTTACGGTTCCCTGCCACGATCCTCTGCGCCTGGGAACGCTGGCCGCCATCCTGGACGCCGTGGCCGCACATCGCGGCATCAGTCGTGAGGCGCTATTGGAAGAGTTGTTTGAGAAATGACGGAGTTTGATTATGGAAGATAATCAAGACCCCATTCCGCTTTCTGCCCTTCAGCACTGGGTTTACTGCCCGCGTCAGTGCGGTTTGATCCATCTGGAGCAACAGTTTGAGGACAACGTCCATACGGCGCGCGGGCAGGCGGTGCACCATCTGGTAGATACGCCGGGATACGAGGTGAAACGCGGGGTGCGAGTGGAGCGGGCGTTGCCTCTCTGGTCAGATCGCTTTGGCCTGATCGGTAAGGCGGATCTGGTAGAGTTTCACCCGGATGGCAGGATATATCCCGTAGAGTTCAAGCATGGTCGTAAACGTGGCCGCATCCATGATGACATTCAGCTTGCTGCTCAGGCCATGTGTCTGGAGGACATGCTCGGGCGCTCTGTACCCCAAGGCGCTATTTATCACGCCAGCAGTCACCGACGGCGTGAAGTGGACATCACCGAGGATTTGCGTGCCCTCGTCAACGAGACCGCCGACGCGATTCGCGCCATGCTCGCCTCCGGCATTCTCCCACCGCCAGTAAACGATGCGCGGTGTCGGGAATGCTCACTGCGAGAAATCTGCCAGCCGGAGATGCTGGCGCAGCAAACCCGAATGGATCAGTTGGAACATGATCTGTTTTTGCCATATGACACAGACTGATTGTGATGTAGGGAGATTCCATATATGCAGCAAATTCAAAATACTCTCTACGTCATGACGCCATTGTCCTACGTGCATTTAGACAATACCACCCTGCGTGTGGATGTGGATCATCAAAAACGCTTGCAAGTCCCCATACACCACGTGGGTTCCTTGGTGTGCTTTGGCGATATCATGGTATCCCCAGCCCTGATGCACCGCTTGGCGGAAGAAGGGAAGGCTCTAATTTTGCTTGATCGTTCTGGCCGCTTCAAGGCGCGTTTGGAAGGACCGGTTTCTGGAAATATTTTACTTCGTCAGGCGCAGCATCGAGTGGCAAATGACGCTGATTTTACCAGAGACCTTGCACGTAATTGTGTTGCTGGAAAAATCCGCAATGCAAGAACTGTCCTCCTGCGCGCCGCTCGTGAAGCCAAAGAGGCGAGCGACGCCAAACAACTCACTGATGGTGCCAATCATCTTGCTGCCTCGCTGCGCGCCGCCGCGGAGGCCTCAAGCATTGACGCAATACGTGGCATAGAAGGAGAAGCCGCAAGAAATTATTTTTCGGTGTTCAATTACATCATCAAGCCCGTCATGCGCGAACAGTTTAAGTGGGGTGGGCGTAATCGGCGTCCACCATTGGATCGAATAAATGCACTTCTATCTTTTCTTTACTCGATGTTGATGAACGATTGTCGTAGCGCCTTGGAAACAGTTGGTCTTGATCCGCAACTGGGTTTTTTACATGTGGTCCGTCCTGGGCGTGCAGCATTAGCGCTGGATTTGCAGGAAGAATTTCGTGCGCCCATTTGTGATCGATTCGCGCTTACACTGATAAATCGAGGACAACTAAGCGATGGAGATTTTGATTTACGTGAGGGCGGCGCAGTTTTGCTGGGGGATAAAGGTCGACGCAAGGTTGTCACTGCTTGGCAGGAGCGCAAACAAGAAGAGATTACCCATCCCCTTCTGGAGCAAAAGATGCCCATTGGACTGTTGCCTTTTGTACAGGCAAGACTGATGGCGCGGGCAATTCGTGGAGAGTCCAGTGGATATTTACCGTACCTCAGTCGTTGAGGAGGCTATTTATGCTTATTATCGTCACATACGATGTATCTACTGAAACAGCAGCAGGGCGTAAGCGCCTCCGACGTGTAGCCAAGGCTTGCGAAAGAGTGGGGCAGCGCGTTCAGAAGTCTGTTTTTGAATGTCAGGTCAATCAAATGCAATATGAAGCTTTTGAACGCGAACTGCTGGCAGAAATAGACGAAGAAGAGGATAATCTGCGCTTCTATCGTCTCACGAAACCTGCTGAATTATATGTAAAGCAATATGGAACCTTTCGATCTATCGACTTCAATGGACCCCTCATGGTTTGATGCGCGAACCTGGATTGCCGCCTCAAAACCCGTCCTTTCGCGCGTCATCTATCACATTGTTTTATCAGTATTTTTGTTCGCATGCCTTGAAGCGCTTATGGATTTTCAAGCGACCATAACCGCAGTTCGCGGTACACTCTTGGAAAATTGTTCATTAACAACGTGTTATAATAATGCGATATCGCCCGGCTAATAAGTCGGGCGTGGATTGAAACATGTTGTGATACAGGTAAATGGAGATGTAGATGAGATATCGCCCGGCTAATAAGTCGGGCGTGGATTGAAACTTAAAGAAGCTGAAAAAATCAAATCCAGGGG
>DYJM01000122.1 GCA_020723125.1 Acidithiobacillus ferrivorans | reverse complement strand
GGAAAAGTTCGCAAGGATAGCGTTATCAGTCTATTAACGCAAGAGGATGAAGACTTGTTTTGTTGGCTGATCTGCATCGGCGCTTAAATTGTCTGAGCGAACCGCTCAAGTGCGGGGCAATAAGCGGTCCAGAGCATTGGCAAAGGCCTGGCGGTCGGCTTGGCTCAGGGTGGCAGGGCCACCGGTACGCACGCCGGAATCTCGCAGTTGCTCCATCATATCCCTTATCCGTAGACGCTCACGGATGGTTTCGGAGGAGTACCGCTCGCCGCGTGGGCTGAGCGCATGGCCATTTTTCTCCAGTACGGCAGCGGCCAGGG
Source organism: Acidithiobacillus ferrivorans (assembly GCA_020723125.1). GTDB lineage: Bacteria > Pseudomonadota > Gammaproteobacteria > Acidithiobacillales > Acidithiobacillaceae > Acidithiobacillus > Acidithiobacillus ferrivorans_A. The sequence goes on along the minus strand of DYJM01000122.1, from coordinate 3,740 downwards.
GGATATCGGCGGTAATGACCAGATCGCCCGCTTCAATACGGCGCACAATTTCATCATCGGCCACATCAAAGCCTCCCGGCACTACCACGCTGCGAATATGAGCCGATTGGGGCACGCGCAGGGGCTGATTGGCGACCAGGGTCAAGGGCAGTTTCAGACGCGTACTGGCGCGAAACAGAATTTCCTTGATGACATTGGGGCAGGCGTCGGCATCGACCCAGATATGCATGGAAGGACTCGGATAATATAGAGGAATGGACCTTGGCACAGATGGAACTTGCTGGCAATGCCAACATCCCGTTGTGTGGTGGCTGACAACCCACTGGAATCAGTTGAAATTTAGATTTTATGTAAGCATCTGGGATGCCTTGTCCAATCACTTGCATCAGGCACCCCAAGTATGACAACCTGATTACAAGAGGTTGTAGCGCTGCAGTAGCCAAAAGCGCATAAAAACCCGTAAATGAAGGAGGCAGGCACAGGCTGATCATGGACCCGATTACCTGCTGCAAGGAGCCTTGTGGAAATGCCTCAAACCCGTTTACATACCATTTTGCCCAGTGATTTCAATGATTCTCCGGATTTTCTTCGGGAACCTGTGTCACTGCCACCCCCGTACCGGGACGAAAATCAGCAGGTTGAAGCACTGCTGTCGGCGCTCAGCGGCAAGCTGAACTGGCTGAACGTCATCGACCAGGCGCGGCCCTGGGTGGAGGCGGTGCGCAAGCGGCCAGCCCCGTTCTGGGCTCTGGAGTCGCTGTTAAAGGAGTATCCCATCACCAGCGCCGAAGGCTTGGCCTTGATGCGTCTGGCCGAGGCCCTGCTGCGTGTGCCCGATACCGGTACGGCGGCCTTGCTGGCGGCAGATCTGTTGGGCAGGGCGCGCTTTGCCGGTGAGGAAAAACAGTCCTGGATTACCCAGATTTCGGGTCGGGTGCTGATTCTATCCCGCCGTCTGCTCGCCGAAAAAGAAACGCGCAGTCTGGTGCAACGACTGGGCATGAATACCGTCGTGACGGCAGCGGTGCGGGCCATTGCCCTACTGGGGCGGCAGTTTGTACTGGGGCAGGATCTTGCTGAGGCGCGCCGGCGCTCCGCCGAAGCCCGAAAAAAACAGCCCGCACTCTGCTATTCCTACGATATGTTGGGAGAAGGTGCCCGCAACAGTGCCGATGCAACCCGCTATGCGGCTTCTTATGAATCTGCCTTGCGCGCTTTGGCTACCCAACCCGGCAGTGGGGGTTCCCGGGAGCGGGATGGCATCTCCATCAAATTGTCAGCACTGCATCCGCGTTTTGAAGAAGCCCAGCGCGCCCGTCTGTGGAAAGAGCTGTTCCCCAAGTTGCAGCAACTGGCCGAGCTGGCGGCTCAGGGGCGTTTGAATCTGACCCTGGATGCGGAAGAAAGCGATCGTCTTGAGTTGCAGCTCGATTTGCTGGATGCCTTGCAACAGCATATTGCCGGGCAGGCCACTTGTGCGGGCTGGGACGGGCTCGGCATTGCCGTGCAGGCGTATCAGAGCCGGGCAGATGCTGCCATTGACGAAGTTCTGGCCCGGACGCGCCGCAATCAGAGCCGTTTGATGCTGCGCTTGGTCAAGGGCGCTTACTGGGATATGGAAATCAAAAGGGCCCAGGAGATGGGCTTGTCCGGGTATCCGGTGTTTACCCATAAACATCATACCGATATCAGCTATCTGGCCGGTGCGGCGCGGCTCCTTGAAAACGCCAACGGCCCTCAGGCGTTGGTCTACCCGCAATTCGCCACCCACAATGCAGCGACCATTGCTGCTGTTTTGCAATTGGCGGATCAACAACCCGATGCCCGTTTTGAGATGCAGCGTCTGCATGGCATGGGAGAAGGAATTTATCGGGAGCTTTTACGCCACGCCCGCATTCAGCACTTGCGGATATATGCTCCGGTGGGCCGTCATCGGGATCTGCTTGCCTATCTGGTCCGGCGACTTCTCGAAAATGGTGCCAACACGTCTTTTGTTCATCAGTTGGCTAATCAGCATGTGGCTGCCGAAGACCTGCTGATCAGTCCGCTCTGGCGGGCGGAAGATGCGGCCTTACCCAAACCCATAGAGATTTACGGCCATCTTCATGGTGAATTACGGCTGAACAGCCAAGGAATGGATATGACTTACATTGCCGAACGTAGCCCCGCCCTGGAAGCCGCATTGGCCCTGCGGGTAAAGACCCCCGAAGAAATACAGGTAGAAGATATAGACCCGTTAATGCACACACTGCACGCCGGGCAAATGCGCTGGGATGCGGTACCCGTGGAGCGCCGTGCCGAGATTCTGACTCAGGCGGCAGAGCTGCTGGAAACCCGACGGGATTCCATACTTGCTCTGGTGATGCGCGAAGCACATAAAACTTTGGCAGATGCGGTTGCCGAACTGCGTGAGGCCGTGGATTTTTGCCGTTATTATGCCATTCAGGCCAAGGCGCTCATGCGCAAGGAGACGCTGCCCGGTCCCACCGGTGAGGCCAATTCCCTGAGTTTGCGGGGGCGTGGCGTATTTGTCTGCATTAGCCCCTGGAATTTTCCCCTGGCAATTTTTGCTGGGCAGGTCGTTGCGGCTCTGGTTACGGGCAATAGTGTGGCAGCCAAGCCCGCCGAGCAGACCATGGCCATTGCCCAGGCTTTTGTCGAACTGTTGTGGGAGGCCGGAGTTCCCCGTGATGTGCTGGCGCTGATGCCCGGTGCTGGCGAAACCGTGGGCGCGGCGCTGGTAGAGCATCCGCTGACCGGCGGCGTGGTGTTTACCGGTTCAACAGGTGTTGCTCGCCACATTCATCAGGCTCTGGCGGCCAAGGAAGGCCCCATTGTGCCCTTGATTGCCGAAACCGGCGGCATTAATGCCATGATCGTGGATTCTACGGCTCTGGCGGAACAGGTGGTGGATGCAGTGATTGCCTCGGCATTTCGTTCTGCCGGACAACGCTGTTCGGCACTGCGTCTGCTCTGTGTACAGGAAGAATGTGCAGAAGAAATTCTGACCATGCTCAAAGGAGCCATGCAGGAACTGGTGATCGGACCGACCATCCATTATGCCACCGATGTCGGACCGGTTATTGATGCGGAAGCGCAGGCCAATATTCTGGCGCAAATTGCCCGGGTGGAGCAGGGCGGGGGAAGATTGCTGGCCCGCTGTGCCTGGCCTCCGGCTTTGCTGGAAAATGCCCGGGTTACGGATAATCCTGGAGCCTTGACCATGCAGGACGATCAGCAGCGGAATCTGCATTTTGTGGCCCCCTGTGCTTACGCCGTTACCCAGGTCAGTCAGGTTCGCGAGGAAATATTTGGTCCGGTGCTGCAGGTGGTCACCTGGAAAGCCGGACAGATCGATGCCCTGGTGGATGCCATCAACGCCTTGGGATTTGGGCTGACTTTAGGTATCCAGACGCGGATCGATGGGCGGGCGGCCCATATCGCTGCGCGGTCGCGCTGCGGCAATGTTTACGTCAACCGCAACATGATTGGTGCAGTGGTTGGTGTGCAACCCTTTGGTGGCGAAGGCTTGAGTGGAACAGGCCCGAAAGCCGGTGGTCCCCATTACTTATTGCGCATGGTGGCTGAACAGGCGCTGAGCATCAACACTACGGCAGCGGGAGGCAACGCGGAGCTGCTCTCCCAGGGCCGATTGTAAGGATTATCCTAAAAACGGCAGTTGCCGTGGGTGCTTTTTGCTCCGTTGTTCCTCGCCTGTTGTTCTAGGGCTCATCCTGCTG
>DYJM01000024.1 GCA_020723125.1 Acidithiobacillus ferrivorans | reverse complement strand
AAAGCACCCACGACAACTGCCCTTTTTAGAACTCAACGCAAATAAATGTTTTTACCTAAACGCCGGAAGTCCTCGGCTTTTTCCTGCAAGCCCTGGGCGCGCGCCGCCTCCAGATCTTCTGCGCCTTGATTCTGGGCGTATTCCTGCAAATCCTGGGAAATTTTCATGGAGCAGAAATGCGGTCCGCACATGGAACAGAAATGCGCGGCCTTGGCCCCTTCCTGGGGAAGGGTTTCATCGTGATATTCCCGGGCTTTTTCCGGGTCCAGCCCCAGGTGAAACTGATCTTCCCAGCGAAATTCAAAGCGCGCCTTGGACAAGGCATTATCCCGGACCTGGGCACCCGGATGGCCCTTGGCCAGATCCGCAGCATGCGCAGCGATCTTGTAGGTAATAGCCCCTTCCCGAACATCATTTTTATCGGGCAAACCCAGATGCTCCTTGGGGGTCACATAGCAGAGCATGGCGGTACCATACCAGCCGATTTGTGCTGCGCCAATGGCACTGGTGATATGGTCATAGCCCGGAGCAATATCCGTGGTCAGGGGCCCCAAAGTATAAAACGGGGCTTCAAAACAGTGTTGCAATTCTTCATCCATGTTGGCGCGAATCATCTGCATGGGCACATGGCCGGGACCTTCAATCATCACCTGCACGTCATGCTTCCAGGCAATCTGCGTCAGTTCGCCCAGGGTATGCAATTCGGCAAACTGTGCTTCATCGTTGGCATCTGCCAGGCAACCGGGGCGCAAGCCATCACCCAGTGAAAAGCTGACATTGTAGACTTTCATGATTTCACAGATTTCCTCAAAATGGGTGTAGAGGAAACTTTCCTGATGATGGGCCAAACACCATTTGGCCATGATGGACCCACCCCGGGAAACAATACCCGTAAGCCGCCGGGCAGTAAGAGGCACATAACGCAACAGTACTCCGGCATGAATGGTGAAGTAATCCACGCCCTGTTCGGCTTGCTCAATCAGCGTATCGCGGTACAAGTCCCAGGTCAGGTCTTCGGCTTTGCCGTCGACTTTTTCGAGAGCCTGATAAATGGGTACGGTACCAATGGGAACCGGGCTGTTGCGAATAATCCATTCGCGAGTTTCATGAATATGCTTTCCGGTGGATAAATCCATCACCGTGTCAGCCCCCCAACGGATGGACCAGACCATTTTTTCGACTTCTTCGGCTATGGAAGAAGTGACCGCTGAATTACCTATGTTTGCATTGATCTTGACCAGAAAATTGCGGCCGATGATCATCGGTTCCAGTTCGGGATGGTTGATATTAGCAGGGATGATGGCACGACCCCGGGCAATCTCCTCGCGGACAAATTCCGGGGTGACCACATCCGGAATCTGCGCCCCGAAGGATTCACCACGATGCGCGCGAAACAGTTCGGGATGGGTGGCGCGCAATTTTTCCAGGCCCTGATTTTCGCGAATAGCCACATATTCCATTTCCGGAGTGATGATTCCACGTCGTGCGTAATGCATTTGAGAGACATTTGCCCCTTCTGCGGCCCGCCGGATTTCGCGACGCTGCTGAAAACGCAAATCAGCCGTCCTGGCGTCAGCGAGGCGGGCCCGACCATAAGCAGAACTCGGTTCAGGACGATGCTCCAGAGGCGTCTCCATGGCAGTCCATTGCCAACGAGTAGCAGGGAGTCCCGCATGAATGTCAATCTGGATGTCAGGATCGGTAAAGGGACCACTGCAGTCATACACGGGAATATTCGGATTATGTTCCACCGAACCATCATGGTTGCGGGAGTCAGTCTGCTGGATTTCACGCAGGGGAATGCGTAATTCAGGATACATTTCACCCCTGAGGTAGACCTTGCGAGAACCCGGTATGGATCCTGTGGTGACCGTGGCTTCCTGCATGTCATGGGTAATATCGGTGGGACGTGTCGCCATTGTGCTTCCTCCAAATTCCTGTGCATTGCGAAAAACATGATCGGGACACGGAAGAAGGACGCAGACAGTTGATCCTGGAGCGCTTTCCTACGCCGGCATGACCCGGATCAGGTTCCAAGGGTTCCTCTCAGCCTGCCCCCTGGCAGACGCCCCCAGCGTTGTTCAGCGTACAAAGCTAAGCTATGGGCTTGATTGCTGTCAAGCGGAACAGTTGTTCAGCGTGTCCATAAGCAAGGACACTTATATCTATCCCGATCAGTGCTATCATCGCGCCCATTCATTATCGCATTGGAGTGTGCCGTGCTCAGCACCCATCAACTGACCATGCAGTTTGGTTCAAAACCCTTGTTCGAGAACGTATCCGTGGATTTCGGGGACGGCAACCGCTACGGTCTGATTGGTGCCAATGGCAGTGGCAAGACCACCCTCATGAAAATCCTGGGCGGCGACCTCGAACCCAGCGCCGGAAATGTCAGCTTGAGCAGTGGCGAACGGCTGGGCAAATTGCGCCAGGATCAATTTGCTTTTGAAGAGTACACCGTACTGGACACCGTCATGATGGGCCATGCCGAATTCTGGAAGGTGAAGCTTGAGCGCGATCGCCTCTATTCCCTGACGGAAATGAACGAAGAAGATGGCATGGCGGTAGCCCACATTGAAAGTGACTTTGCCGAATTGGGCGGTTATTCCGCAGAAGCCCGGGCCGGAGAACTGCTCATTGGCGTGGGCATTCCTCTGGAGCAGCATGACGGCCTGATGTCGGAGGTGGCTCCGGGCTGGAAACTGCGCGTACTTTTGGCCCAGGCCTTATTTGCCGATCCTGATATCCTCCTCCTGGATGAACCTACCAACAATCTGGATATTCATACCATTCAGTGGCTGGAAGAATTGCTGAGCACCATCAAAAGTACCATCATCATCATTTCCCATGACCGGCATTTTTTAAATAGTGTTTGCACCCACATGGCTGACCTGGATTATGGCGAACTGCGTATTTATCCAGGTAATTATGATGAGTACATGCGCGCATCCACGTTGGTCAAGGAACAATTACTGGCCGATAACGACAAGAAAAAGGAAAAAATGGCAGAACTGCAAAGTTTTGTCAGTCGTTTTTCGGCGAATGCCTCCAAAGCCAAACAGGCTACTTCCCGCGCCCGCCAGCTTGAAAAAATCCAGTTGGAAGAAGTCAAACCTTCCAGCCGCCAGAATCCCTATCTGGTTTTTCAACAGGAACGCAAGTTATATCGCTACGCCCTGGATGCCAAGGATTTATCGAAGTCTTTCGGTGAGTTGCGCCTTTTCCACAAACTGAGATTGCATATTGAAGCAGGTGAACGTATTGCGATTATCGGTGCCAATGGTCTGGGGAAAACGACTTTATTGCGCTGCCTGATGGGTGAAATGGAAGCGGATGCCGGAGTGATCAAATGGGCGGAAAATGTGAAGATCGGGTATTTTGCTCAGGATCATGCGCCGGAATTTGCGGAGGACATGACCCTTTTCGACTGGATGTGCCAATGGCGCAGCGAAAAAGATGATGATCAGGTCATTCGCGGGGTTCTGGGTCGCCTGCTCTTCGGTCAGGATCAGGTTGGCCGCTCCGTCAAGGTGCTTTCCGGTGGCGAAAAGGGCCGAATGCTCTTTGGCAAGCTCATCCTGCAAAAACCGAATGTCCTGATTCTGGATGAACCCACCAACCATCTGGACATGGAATCCATCGAATCTCTGAACAACGGGCTGGAAAAATTCGATGGCACCCTGATTTTTGTCAGTCATGATCGCGAATTTGTCTCGTCCCTGGCGACCCGCATCATTGAATTCACCGCTCAGGGCATTGAAGATTTCAAAGGCTGTTATGAAGATTATCTGCGCAGCCAGATCAGCGTCACCGACGCCGGGAAAAAGAGCGCCAAAAACCGATAAGTAACAGGATAATACTCAAAACAAAAAGTCCACCAATCCATTTCCAGCGCACCATGTTCAGAATATTGGCCAGATGCAGAAGGCTCCCGGCTTGCGCATCCACCCCATGATGGACTGCCAGCACGGCTACGGCGTTGGTCTTGAAAACCACCCCCAGATAGCGCACAACCATCAGCAACAGGTCGAGAATGATCAGTCCAGTTCCAGCATAGATCCACCATGCCCGGGAAAGACGCGGCAACAAGTTAATGCCGCCAGCCATGCATGATCTGCAATGCAGCGCGCAGCATGCGCTCGGCCTCCTCCGGCGAATCCGCTTCGGTATAACAGCGCAATTCCGGCGCATTTCCAGAGGGCCGCAGGTGCATGATGCTGCCGTTATCCAGCGTCGCGCGGATACCATCGGTGTAATCCAGACGGCGTGCTGGACCCGCCACCGTGCCAAAAGTCTGGCTGAAAGCTGCCAGATTCAGGACATTGTCGGTTCCCCTGAAAGCATCCAGATGCTGCTGACTCAACCGGGTAGGAAAATCCTGCAGCCGGTCACTGGCGGTATGGCGCGGCGGCAAATACTCCAACAGTTTCGCAAGCGTAATGCCCTGCTGTTTTGCCGCAGTCAGAACGGTGAGCATGGGGAGAATGGCATCACGGGTCGGAAGCGGCAGCAAGGTCTGTCCATGCCGCTGCAGGGGACTGCCCAGCAAGAATCCGCCGTTGGCTTCATAACCCACTACGGGCCCCTCACCGGCAGCGAGAGCAGCCTGCATGGCTTCAATCACATAGGGAGAACCAATACGGGTACGGTGGACCCGCGTGAACAATCCCGATAACTCCAGCGCAGTATTACTGCTGACCGGGGTCACCACAGTTTGTGCGCCCAGGGCCCGGGCTGTGAGGACGCCCAGCACATCGCCGCGCCACCAGCGCCCCGTAGTGTCCGCAATCATGGGACGATCAGCATCCCCATCAGTCGTCAACAAGGCATCCAGCTGATGCTCGGCCACGGCCTGTTGGGCAAACACGGTATCTTCAGGGCGCAACGCTTCCGTATCCAATGAAACAAATTCTGCAGAACGGCCCAGTGGCAATACTTCCGCGCCCAGGGCAACCAAAATATCGACCAGCAGATCCCGGGCCACTCCGGAATGCTGATACACACCGAGCCGCAAGCCTGCCAGACTTTCCTTGCCAAAAAAATCCAGATATCTATTCCGGTAGTTTTGCAGATACTGCAGGTCGGCACCCGGCACCAGCGGCGGGTGCAACAAGGCACCCTGTTCGGTAAATAAATCCGCTGCAACTTGCATGTCCTGGGCGAGAATACCAGCTTCGTCGGCCTTCATCAGTTCGCCGTGCGGACGATTGAATTTGATGCCGTTACGATCGAAGGGAATATGACTGCCGGTTACCATCAGCGAAGGGATTCCTGCCGAGATTCCGGCAAAAGCCAGTGCCGGTGAGGGCAGATAACCGGCAAATTGGGGTTTGCCCTCCTCTGCCAGCACCGCAGCCCAACTGGCAGCCAATATGCGTGGGGTACTGGGCCGCAAATCGCCGCCGAGAATCACTTTCTCGCCGCTCTGATATTCGCCGATGGCGCGGAGATAACGAAGAAATGCCCGCACATGGGTAAAAACCAACTGATCGGTTAAATCGCTGACCAAGCCTCTCAACCCACTGGTTCCAAATGCTGCCATCTTCCTACTCCTCCGATCCTGTTCAGTGTTTACGCCATGATAACCAGATAAATTCCAAAAAGGCAGTTGGCGTGGATAATTTGCGCACTTTCCCAGAGGGCCACAGGCTGTGTATCATGGTTCATTAGCATTCACAATGGATATCCAAGCAAGGCAATGCCCAATAATGACGACTGGATGAACTGGCACCGCAGCAAACAAGCGCTACCCAGTCTGGACACCTATGACTACGACATCCTCCGCCAGTGGCTGGGTGACCTGGAAATCCGCAAGGCCCAGCCTTATCGACAGGCGGTCAGTCATCTCGAACGGCCAACGGACACGGAACTCAGTGCCTGGGTGCAGGGCAGTGTCCGCAATCCTTATCATGTGGATATTCATCTCAGTCAGGGGCATCTTGTCAGTTTGTGCACCTGCCCCGTCGGGAGTCGCTGCAAGCATGTCGCCGCCGTGTTACTGGCTTATCTGGCCCAACGCGGCAGCCCACAGCCGGTGAACAGTCCCAGGCCCCATGTGATGCAATGGTTGGGTGAACTGCGCTCACATCTGAATCCACCACCACGCAGAATCCCCACTACCACCTATCGACTCCACTGGATTCTGGAAATTCGAGGCCAGCAGCAAGCTGCGCCCACCCTGCATTGTCTCAAGGCCCGCCTGAATAAACAGGGGATATGCACCGAACTGACGCCCTGGAGCAATTTTGAAGCGGCCCTGCGCCGCCCACCCGGTTTTCTGGATGAAACGGATCAGATGGTCATACGCCGTTTGCTCATTGAAGACATTTACGCCCCCCGAAGCGGATATTTCATGCTGGGCCCCCGCCATGGTGGCGCCGCATTGAGTATGCTCGCAGCCAGTGAGCGCCTGTTCATGAACAAACCCGGTTCCTCTCCATTGCGGATGGGCGATATTCGTGCGGGCAAATTGCTCTGGAAAACCCTCAAGGGCACCGAACAACATCCCGTTCTGGAAACTGAGCCACCCACCCAACCCCTCCTGACCCTGGACGTTCCCTGGTATCTGGATCCGGAAAATCTTGAAATCGGCCCGATTGACATCCCTATCAAACCTGCCCTGTTAAAGGATCTTCTCCAAGCGCCTCCGCTCAACATTCAAGAGGCGGCATTACTACGCAATATTCTGGAAGAGTCGGCCCCCGATCTGCCCGCACCAGTGGCCGATCCGGTAAAGGATCTGCGCGTCATTGCCGAACCCCTCCAGCCGTCCCTATGGTGCGATACCCTGGCATTGATGGGGATGCAAGCCTACCGGGATTATCCCAGCAAATGGAGTCCCAATTGCCGCTTTGATTACGGGCAGCCGAGTTTTATCTATGGGCCCGTGCGTATTGCCATTGATGATGACAGCGAAACACAAACTCTCGCCAATGGCGAAACCGTGCAGGTCCAACGCGATCGAAAGGCAGAAAGGAAGGCGCTGAAAATTTTGGCGAATACCGGCATGAAAGTCGCCAAGGCCAGTCTTTTCCATAGTCTATCCTTGCTACCTCAGCCCATATATGGGCTGGCCTGTGAACAGGACTGGAATACCTTCATGAATGAAGGGGTGCGGGTTTTGCGCGAAGCGGGTTGGGAAGTCCACTGGCCGGACGGCTTCCGCCATTATTTTTTGCAGATTGATGCCTGGGACATGCAGGTAGACGGGAAAGAAGAAGGCTGGCTCGGCCTTGATGTCGGCATTGTCGTCGAAGGCGAAAGGCTGGCGCTGGCTCCACTTTTGGGGGCTCTGTTTGCCCGCGATCCACGCTGGCTGAGTCCCGGAGGCTTAACTGGCATTCCCGATGAAGAAGCTATCCATTTGCACACCCCGTCGGGCGTTCCCATTCAGACTACTGCCCAGCGCCTTAAACCCCTGGTAGGCACCCTCATTGATCTGTTCAGCCTGGGGGCGTCGGGGCCCATGCGGGTTTCCGCCTATGATGTCACGCGACTGGCCGAAATTACCGATAGTCAGCAATGGCGGAGTGAAGGCATGGAAGCCATTCGCAGGCTCAGTAAACGCCTCCCGCAAAGCGGCGAAATACCCCCAGTAGAACCTCCCCGGGGTTTTGCCTTGCCGCTGCGCCCCTACCAGCAGGAGGGTTTGGCCTGGCTGCAGTTTCTGCGAGAACATGATCTGGGTGGCATTCTGGCTGATGACATGGGCCTTGGCAAAACTGCACAGACCCTCGCCCACTTGCTTTTGGAAAAAGAAAACGGACGCTTGGAAAACCCCGCCCTGATCGTCATGCCAACTTCCCTGATTCACAACTGGCGGGAAGAAGCGGGACGTTTCGCGCCCGATTTGAGGGTGCTATCGCTCCATGGCAAAGAGAGACTGGATCAATTTTCAGAAATATCCCGTAATGATCTGGTACTGACCACCTACCCGCTGGTCTGGCGGGATATCGAACTACTCAAGAACCAGCAGTTTCATCTGCTGATTCTGGATGAAGCGCAGGTAGTCAAAAACGCTCAAAGTCGCGCTGCCGAGGCGATTCGGGAAATTCCTGCCACCCATCGTCTGGCGCTGACCGGAACGCCTCTGGAAAACCATCTGGGCGAGCTCTGGGCACAGTTTGATTTTCTCCTGCCCGGTTTCATGGGTGATTTGCGTACCTTTCAAAAAATCTGGCGGGGGCCCATCGAACGCCATGGTGATGTGGAGCGACTGAACCTGCTGGCCAAACGCGTCCGCCCTTTCATTCTGCGGCGCAAAAAAGAGGAAGTAGCCCAGGAGCTTCCGGAAAAAACCATCATTATCCGTTCAGTGGATATTGAAGGGGCGCAACGCGATCTGTATGAAACCGTACGCAGCGCCATGGACGAAAGAATTCGCCAGGAAATTGCTGCCAAAGGCTTTCAGCGCAGTCAGATTGTGATCCTCGACGCGATGCTCAAATTACGACAGGTTTGCTGCGATCCGCGCCTGCTCAAGAGTGATAAAGCCCGCAAGGTTCAGGAAAGCGCCAAACTCGCCATGCTCATGGAAATGCTCCCCGAGCTCCTTGCTGAAGGTCGCCAGATTCTGCTGTTCTCCCAGTTCACGGAAATGCTGGCCTTGATCAGTGCCCGTCTGGATAAGATCCATATTCCCTATGTACAACTCACAGGCAGCACCCAGGACCGCAAAACGCCCATTAACCGCTTTCAAAAAGGCGAGGTTCCGTTATTTTTGATCAGCCTCAAGGCTGGCGGTGTTGGCCTGAACCTCACAGCAGCCGATACGGTCATTCATTACGACCCGTGGTGGAATCCCGCTGCCGAGAATCAGGCCACGGACCGTGCCCATCGCATTGGTCAGCAGCGCCGCGTATTTGTCTACAAAATGATTGTAGCGGGCAGTATTGAAGAAAAAATCCTGGCGCTGCAGGAGAGAAAAGCCATATTAGCTTCCGGGGTGCTCGATAAGGCGCGTAAGGACAAGCTGCAATTCGGCCCGGATGATCTGGCTTCCCTGCTCGCCCCGCTTCCAGAGAGTCGGCGCTGAGGCTATGCTGCCGGACCCCGGTTAAAAGCTTTCCGACAAAACCGCCAGATGGCACTATACTGGGGTGCATGTAGATTATTTTCGGGACATTCATGCTGAATGGTCTCTAACGTAGCAGGGAAAAACATGAAACAGCAAGAAGAACAGCGTCGCGACCGCTTCATCATCAGTGGAGCCCTGCATGGGGTAACCGACTCGGCATTGGCAGAACTCAAGGTTTTTGAAGAAATGGGCGGGCATGTAGAAGTGCTGCCCGAAAAACACCTCGTCCTGATCCAGTACGATGGTCGCTGTGGTGCCGAAGCCGAGGAAAAAATGGTGCAGATTTTGAAAAAAGCCGGTGAAAACTGTGAATCCCATGGCGTCATCTGTCACGGCAAGGATCACTGCGAACCTCTGAATTTGCATGTTGGTCCGCTGGCGAAAGATCATCCGCAACGTTCACACTCTCTCGCAAAACACCTCGGCCGATGGCTTCACCTCAAAAAACAATCGTGAAGAAAAAATTATTGCTGTGGGCGGCCTGCATTTTTACCGTAGCAGGCAGTGCTTATGCAGACACTATTCCCCTTAGTTCGGCGCAGGAATCCCTGTTGCAAACGGCCGCAACAGCTTTTTCTCAGGGGAATTACAGGCCGGCTGCCGAGGCCTTTCCCGCACTGGAAAATACGTATATGGGTTCCTGGGTGGGCTACTGGTCTTTACAACCCCGCCTTAACACCTTGACCCAGGAGCAGTATCTCCAATATTCCGCGCGTTTTCCCGATGGTGTTGCCCACCATCTGCTGCGTCGGCAATGGTTGATCCAACTGGCGCATCGTCAGGACTGGAATAACTTCACCCGCGTTTACCAATCCGGGCAAAAGCCGGATCTCATCCAGTTACGCTGCGACGCCCTGCGTGATCCCGCCTTACAAAATGATAATGTGGTTTCACCTTTTTTTTTATGGCGCAGTGCGCCGGCCAATAATCATTCCTGTAATGCCATGGCCCGCGACAGCCTGCAGCAAGGTCTGATTACCCAGGATCAACTCTGGCAGCGACTGCAGCAGATGTTTGAAGCATCGGCTTTTTCTGCAGCGCGCCATTTTGCGCCTTACCTGAATGGTCAGGCTGGAACAGAGCTGACTGCCACCATTGATCATCCCGATAGCTGGATACAAACGCATATCCAGCAAAACGGCACGGGATCATGGTCCGGGACGCAAACCCGTCTTCTTGAACTTGCCCTGTTGCGTCTGGCAACCATTCATCCCCTGCAGACTGTACAATTTGTGCAGCAAATCCATACCCTCAATGCGGCACAAAAAGCACGGGTACTGTATAACTGCGCTTTTCAGGCTACCCAGACTTTTCGTCCCGAATCCGGAAGCTGGTATCAGTTGGCCTATAACACCGACCCACAGTTTCATCCTCAGCCGGAAATGCTGGCCTGGATGGTACGGACTGCTATTCGGGTGGGACGCTGGGCCATGGTGAACGATGCCGTCAGCCTCATGAGCTCGCCGCAAAGCCAGCAACGGCAGTGGCAGTTCTGGAAGGCCGTAGCCATGCTGCAACTGGGGCATACGGTGCAGGCGAAAGCAGAACTCGGCACCCTCGCTTCCCCCTGGACCTATTATGGGCAGTTAGCCATGGCAGCGTTGGGACAGTCCCTGGATCTCAATACGAATACCGCCGCTGAACCAGAAGATGTTGCCCTACCCGTGTTGCAAGAAACCGCGTCTGAGCGGGCGGCCATCAAGCTCTATCAACTGGGCTTGTATTATGATGCCTTGAGTGAATGGGATCATGATCTGAGTACCCTCTCCACTCCCGAACAGATCAAGGCGGCAGCCCGCATGGCCTTTGAGCAACAAGCCTGGTTACTGGGTATTCATGCCAGCAGCCTGATCCCCCATGGCGGTGACTGGCGTCAGGGCTATGTCCTCCCCTATGCTGATGAAATCAGCGCTGCCGCCAACCAGACAGGATTGCGCCGGGCCTTTCTGGCGGGTCTCATTCGCCAGGAATCGGGCTTTGCTTTTGGAATCCGTTCGGATGTTGGCGCGCAGGGACTGATGCAGGTCATGCCTGCCACTGCTGAATGGCTGCAATCACACATTCCCGCCGCCGCCAATGCCGACCTGCACAGCATCCGGGGAAATCTGGTGCTGGGTTCCAATTATCTCAGCCTGCAACAGCAAAGTTTTGGCGGATCAGAGTTACTCGCGGCAGCGGCCTACAATGCTGGTCCAGGAGCACCCAGGCGCTGGCTGAGTCGTTGGGATGGTCCCACCCAAGGGCCCTGGGCGGGTCCCATTTTTACTGCCAATATTCCCTACCGCCAAACACGCCATTACGTCCAGAGCGTACTGACCAATACCATTATTTATGCAGCCATACTGGATCGCCAGGCTCAGAGCATCTGGCCGCAATGGCAGTTAAAAGCGACGACGTCCGGCTAACACGGATAATCAATCCTCACGAACAATGGGTTTATAATGCTCAACCCAATCCAGAATATCCTCAGCCGGCATAGGCTGTGCCATGGCAAAACCCTGTAATACATTTACGCCAATGCAAAACTTCATTCTGGGTTTTCAGGTTGCACCTATCGCCAGGCCCAACGCTGTTGTCATGCAGACCGAAGAGCATCTGGGCGCTTTTACGCTGCGATGGGTGCCCGACTTGGTAACATTCCGGATTTATGCAAGTCTGTCACGGAAAAGTGGCTCCTCTTCGCCGCATAACACCCGGAGATCGTGTTGCATACTATTCGCCAACGATTGAATTCGGCGGTAAGAATAAATTACAGGCTTTCACGGCGATCGGGATCGTGGAGGCGGTGACCCATACCTAATGGATATGGGAGGAGGATTCCAACCCTATCGACCGGACAAGATAATTGTCGCTGAGCAAACTGGTCATTTGTTGGAGTAACGGAGACGATGCTTTTATCGTGGAAGGTCCTGAACTCCCTGGCTGCATGGCTGATGGCGCGACTTATCAGGAGGCAGTAACCAATGCGGAACGCGTGATTGGTGAATGGGTCGAGATAGCAAGGGATCTGGGGCGATCCATACCAGAGCCACGCGGGCGGGTACTCTATGCATAAAGCACCCCTTGTCCCCATTTGACACACTGCAGCGGTCCCAGTCCCTCTGGATGACCGTGGGATAAATCGCTTCTCTCTTTCTCAGATAACGAGAGACGTAACAAAGAGGTCGTCCCGATAATGGGGCGGGGTCACGGGCAGCGGGGTTCAAAACCGGACCGTGGACATCAGAATCAGGGCAACGGCCAGCCCTGGCAGGGCAACCACTAGGCCAGCTTGCTTCTGACCCAATCGCGGGCGGCCTGGAGCGCATCATCCAGTGCCGCCGGATTACCGGCACCAGCCTGGGCCATGTCTGGTCGGCCGCCCCCTTTACCACCCAGCGGCGAAGCTACCACATTCACCAGATCACCCGCATGGATACGACCTGCCAGGGTTTTCGCAACAGCAGCAATCAAGGCCACTTTTTCCCCTTCAACTCCAGCCAGGACAATCACGGCTTCGGGAAGCTGACTGCGCAGACGATCCAGCGCATCACGCAAGGCCTTGCCATCCATACCCTCCAGACGGCTGATGAGAACCGGCACGCCAGCCACCTCTTCACTCCGGGCAGCGAGATCCGCACCAGCCCGTGCTGCTTCATCCCGCTTGATTTTTTCCAGTTCTTTTTCGAGTTGACGCAGACGCTCGAGGGTCTGAGCCAGACGCTGATCAAGCTCAGCAGGAGCCACCTTGAGCAAGCTGGCCGCCGCCTGCAAACGTTGTTCATCGCGCTGGATAAGCTCCAGAGCCGCCGCTCCGACTACGGCTTCAATACGACGAATACCCGCCGCTACGCCGCTTTCGCTGACAATCTTGAAAACTCCCATATCCCCGAGCGCCTGCACATGCGTGCCACCACAAAGTTCCAGTGAAAAGTCGCCCATGCGCACCACGCGGACTTCATCACCGTACTTTTCACCGAACAGCGCCATGGCGCCCAGAGCCTGGGCTTCGGCAATGGGCAGAACTTGCGTATCAGCAGCGTAATTTTCCCGAATCACCGCATTGACGCTGCGCTCTATCTCCTGCAACTGTGCGGAAGTCAAAGGTTCGGGATGACTGAAATCAAAGCGCAGCCGCTCCGGGTTGACCAGCGAACCTTTCTGCTGGACATGCGCACCGAGAATGTTGCGCAAAGCGGCATGCAGCAGATGGGTGGCGGAATGATGGGCAGCGGTCGCCCGCCTGGCCAGCTCATCCACGCTGGCCAGCAAGGTGTCTCCGGTCTGGAGGCGACCCGACTGCAGCACACCCACATGCGCATGCAAACTGCCCATGGGTTTTTGGGTATCATTCACCAGAAATACAGCATGTTCGGACTGTAATTCGCCGCGATCACCCGACTGCCCGCCCGACTCTCCATAAAAGGGCGTCTGATCGAGAATGACGATGCCCTTGTCCCCGGCGTCAAGAAAAGCCACCTCTTCGCCATCACGCAACAGCGCCAGCACTTTTCCCTCACCCACACATTGGGTGTAACCCGTAAATTGGGTAGCGGCAAGACGCATGGCGAGGTCGTGATAAATCCGCTCGGTTTTGACTTCGCCACTGCCGCTCCAGGCGGCGCGGGAACGATTACGCTGCTCACTCATGGCTACTTCATAGCCGTCCATGTCCATGCGCAGGTTTCTTTCGCGGGCAATGTCGGCGGTTAAATCGACCGGGAAACCATAGGTATCGGCCAATCGGAAGATAATCTCACCGGGAATGGCCGCATCTGCGGGCAATCCGGAAATAGCGTCCTCCAACAGACTCAGACCACGTTCCAAAGTTTCCCGGAAACGGGTCTCCTCACGTTCCAGAGCGCGTTCCACATCACGCTGTGCCTGCGCCAGTTCAGGAAAAGCAGCCCCCATCTCACTGACCAGCGGGGCCACCAGTTTATGAAAAAACACGCTTTCCAGGCCCAGCTTGCGACCATGCCTGACCGCCCGCCTAATGATGCGCCGCAGAACATAACCTCGCCCTTCATTGGCCGGCAGTACACCGTCCGTAATCAGAAAACTGCAGGCGCGAATATGGTCGGCGAGTACCCGCAAACTGGTATCTGTTGCGGCATCCTGACCATAGGTTTTGCCGGAAATTTCGGCCGCTGCCGCAATCAAGGGCTTGAATAGATCGGTGTCGTAATTATTGTGGACGCCCTGCAGAACGGCCGCGAGACGTTCCAGACCCATGCCGGTATCCACGGAAGGTTTGGGGAGCGGGGTCAGCTTCCCACTGCTGTCGCGGTCATACTGCATGAAAACCAGATTCCAGATTTCAATATAACGATCCCCGTCTTCTTCAGGGCTGCCGGGAGGGCCTCCCGGAACATCCGGGCCGTGGTCATAAAAAATTTCCGAGCAGGGACCGCAAGGACCCGTATCTCCCATACTCCAGAAATTGTCTTTCGCGCCACAACGGGAAATGCGCGCTGGATCAATACCCATTTCATTGATCCAGATCTGAGCGGCTTCGTCGTCTTCTTCATAAACCGTAATCCACAGCTTAGCCGCCGGAAGCTCCAGTTTTTCCGTCAGAAATCGCCAGGCAAAAGCGATGACCTCGCGCTTGAAATAATCCCCGAAGGAAAAATTGCCGAGCATTTCGAAAAAGGTGTGATGGCGGGCCGTATAACCCACGTTTTCCAGGTCATTATGTTTTCCGCCCGCCCGCATGCAGCGCTGGGAAGAAACAGCGCGCTGGTAGGGACGTTGCTCCAGACCCAGGAACACGTCCTTGAAAGGAACCATACCGGCATTGGTGAACAGTAAGGTCGGATCATTGCGGGGAATCAGCGAACTGGAGGGCACAATCTGATGACCCTGTTCCACAAAATAATCCAGAAAAGCTTGGCGAATGGCTTGCGCTTGCATTGGTCTTCCGTCATCCATAAAAAAATCTAGTCGTTAAAATCATCCGCATTGTTGCCCGGATCCGCCAGTACGCGTCGTATCTGTTCGGGCAAAAATCCCCTTCCCGCCAAAAACCGTGCGCGTCGCGCATATTCACGGGCATCTTCGGGTGCCGTATCGCCAAAGCGCTTGCGGTAGACGGCCTGGGCCTGTACCTGCCAGTTGACACTTTGCACTGCCGCAGCATCCTGCTCTTTAACGTCAACCCCTGCCCGCTGTAAATCCTGACGCAGGCGTAAGGGGCCATGCCCCTGGCGCAGCCGGGTGCGGGTCAACATTTCCAGGTAACGCTGGTCATCCTGATAACCGGATGCTTTCAGGCTGTCGAGCACCGTCTGTACCTGCAAGTGATCGAAACCCGCGTGCAACAGTTTGTCCTGCAACTCCTTGCGACTGTACTCCCTGTGCGCCAGCAGGCGCAGGGCAATGGTCATGGGATCGGCAGGAGAATGGCTGGACAATTATTCGGCTGCCGCAGGCTCCACAACATCATCCGTAAAGGCCAGCGGATTACCGGCCGCAGCAGCACGGACCTGTTGCTCGATTCTCGTGGCCAATTCCTGGTGCTCCTTGAGATATTGGCGGGCATTATCCTTACCCTGACCAATGCGTTCTCCTTGATAGGAGTACCAGGCTCCACTTTTTTCAACAATATCAAACTTGACGCCCAGGTCCACCAGCTCCGAGAGCCGGGAAATTCCCTCGCCGTAGTAAATGGCAAACTCAGCTTCGCGGAAAGGCGGGGCCACCTTGTTTTTGACGACCTTGACTCGGGTATCATTCCCTATGACCTCGTCACCTTTCTTGATGGCACCGATCCGGCGAATATCGAGACGTACGGAAGCGTAGAACTTCAGGGCATTACCCCCGGTCGTGGTTTCCGGACTGCCATACATGACCCCGATTTTCATGCGGATCTGATTGATGAAAATCACCAGGGTATTGGTTCGGGAAATATTGGCAGTGAGCTTGCGCAGGGCCTGACTCATTAAACGGGCCTGGAGGCCAACGTGCGAGTCGCCCATATCGCCTTCAATTTCCGCCTTGGGGGTCAGGGCAGCTACCGAGTCCACCACAATCAGGTCCACGGCGCCGGAACGCACCAGCATGTCGGCGATTTCCAGGGCCTGTTCGCCGGTATCCGGCTGGGAAATCAGCAGATTTTCCAGATCGACCCCAAGTTTGTGGGCGTAGCCGGGATCCAGAGCATGTTCGGCATCAATAAAAGCCGCAGTGCCTCCAGCTTGCTGACAACTGGCAATGGCGTGCAGGGTCAGCGTGGTTTTACCGGAAGATTCGGGCCCGTAAATTTCGACCACGCGCCCCCGGGGCAGACCGCCAACCCCCAAAGCCAAATCCAGACCCAAAGAGCCGGTAGAGTAAACCGCAATATCCTTGATGGCATCATGATCACCCAGGCGCATCACTGCACCTTTTCCAAACTGCTTGTCAATCTGCGACAAAGCGGCCGCAAGGGCCTTGCTGCGTTGATCATCCATCATGTTGTCCTTTTCTGAATTGAGAAGAGTATTCCACTCGAGCATAACCCGTTTTTGCAGCAGCCTGCTCCGGGCATCCAGGCATCGACCGAGCCGGTTATCCAATGTACATTTCCGGGCATTCTACCTGAGCAACCGGAATGGGCAAAGACGCCCGGGATAAATCTTTCATCCACCCAGCAAACCCAGCAAAGCACCCAATGCCACCGACCCGGATGCATACTGTACGTTCCAGCGATCGCCACGAAAATGGCAGGTTCGGACCTGCTGCTGGCCATTGCGCTGTCCCCAGGCAATACAGACCGTGCCAACCGGCTTGCCCGGCACCGCCCCGCCCGGACCGGCAATACCCGTAATCGCCGCGCCCAGATCGGCTTCGCGCAGAAGACCATTGAGCATTTCCAGCGCCGTCTCTTCGGATACCGCCCCATAGCGCATCAGGGTTTTTGCCTGTACCCCCAGATAGTGGCGCTTGGCAGTATTGCTATAAGTCACTATACCGTGCTGCAAAAGTGCCGATGATCCCGATAAAGCGGTAATCCGGGCTGCGAGGCCGCCACCGGTGCAGGATTCGGCCAGGGCCAAACGCGGCCCGCCCGCTTTGGGACAATGTTGCAGCAGTGCCCATTCTGGTGGTGCCATGGACAAATCAAAAGCGTCCGATGTTTTTTCCTGGAGCCAGAATTCACCGGGTAAAATTTCCGTGCCCTGACTCTGATCGGTAAAACGACTGAAACTGTGTGGACAAGGTGGCAAATAATGCTCCGCCCAATCGCGCAGACCCTGCCAGTCGCCAGCCGAGACCAAGGCACGCTGCGGAGTGACTTTCCAGGCTGCGGCGTTGGCAAAAGCGCCGATGCCCAGTGCCGCGTCCTCTATATCGGGCAGGACAGCGGTCAGCTCGATGCGTGTCCGAACCCCCCTCATTGCAGCCCATGCTGCCAGACGCTGCGCGTCGGGCAGCAGCGCTGGCCGCATGGGCAGAAAAATATGCAGTAAATCGCCACTATTCATAACCAACCCATCACTCGCAGCCCCTGTAAAATCAGCCAAGCCGGAATTGCTGCCGCCATGTCATCCAGCATAATGCCCGCTCCACCATGAATATGTCGATCCAACCAGGAAATGGGCCATGGTTTGAGCATATCGAAAAAACGGAACAGCAAAAAACCGATGCCCAAGGCTGGCCAACTGAACGGGATCCAGTACAGGGTCATCAACAGCCCCACCCATTCATCCCAGACAATGGCGGGTGGGTCAAGGGCACGCTTGCCGGTCGAACCGTGACGCAAATCTTCGGCAGTCTGACCACAAAGCCAGGGACCCACAGCGATCATGAGCAAAAGGACGGCAGCATATACCCACAGATTGTGCAGCAGCAAAACCAGCAGCAAGTAAAGCGGAACGGCAGCAATGGTACCCATGGTTCCCGGCAGAATGGGCGATAGGCCACTGCCGCCACCAAAGGCCAGCCAGTGGTACCAAGGCCTAGAAAACATGCTGGTGACCGCGTATGTCCGGCAGCACCAGAGGCTGCTTCCGCCAGTAAATATCTACTAGCTCAGTGGCTTGCGAGTCGGCTGGCAAAATTTGTCCCACTGCGGCTATTGGCAGAGCACAGCTATGGGAGATATTCAGCAATGCCGGGGTCAGCGACGGTGGCGCACAAAAAATCAGTTCATAATCATCTCCTCCAGTCAGAGGCCAGCGTTGCAGGCGCGCCAAGTCCTGATCAATGCAATCACGCAAAGCCGGACTGAGGGGCAGATGCTCCAGATCAACCCGGGCCCGCAGCCCGGAAGCCTTGAGAATATGCCCAAGATCAGCCAGAAAACCATCCGAACAGTCCAGAGCGCAGGCCACTCCTGCAGCAAGTGCTGCCCGACCGAAGTCCAAACGCGGGAGCGGACGCAAGCGCCGTGCTTCCAGTGCTCGGGTCTGAGCAGCCGAACAGGCAAAATCATAGCCCGGCAGACCACGTCCAACAAAAGCCAGATCCAGGGCAGCGGCTGCATCTCCCAGTGTCCCGGTCACCCAGATCAGATCACCGGGACGGGCGGCATCGCGGCGCATGACGCCCTGCTCCGCTACGCCCAATACGGTTACAGACAAAGTCAGCGGCCCATCTGTGGCGACCGTGTCGCCACCAACCAGCACCACGCCGGTGCTTTCAGCCAGCGCGCGCCAACCATCAGTAAAACCTTGCAGCCAGTGCGAATAGCCTTCAGCACGCAGTGGCAAAGCCAGACTGAGCAGGCACCAACGCGGCTGCGCACCCATGGCAGCCAGATCACTGAGATTCACGGCCAGGGCTTTCCAGCCCAGATCGGCAGGATCCACATCAGCGAAAAAATGGCGGCCCGCAACCAGCGTATCCATGCTGGTCACCAGCAACTGCCCCGCCGGATCCAGCCAGGCTGCGTCATCCCCCATTCCCAGCAGTACGCCCTTCCCGCCGCCACCCAGCCTGCCTTGCAACTGCTCGATGAGTGCAAACTCTCCAACCGCCATGAATGCTCCATTTTTAAACTGGTTCGCGCTTAAGCAGCGCTTTCGTGATGCCGGGTCTGATCTCCAAGCACCGGCCTGATTGTACAGGAAACCGAAATAAACCATAGTCAGCAGAAATGCTTTACACCTTTTGGGATCTGCGCGTATTCATCATCAAGCCATGTCCAGTCTTTCGCCACCGACAATCCCCCAAGCACCGGCCCGGCAAAAGCCGGTCGTGGGGCGCTTTGCGCCCTCCCCCAGTGGTCCCCTGCATGCCGGTTCGCTGATTGCAGCCATTGGCAGCTATCTCAGCGCGCGCAGTCAGAATGGGCTTTGGCTGCTGCGTATGGAAGATGTGGACGGGGACCGGGTACGGCCCGGAGCTGCGGACACAATTTTACGTCAGTTGGAAGTACTCGGCCTGGATTGGGATGGCCCAATCTGCTGGCAGTCTCGACGCCATGATGATTATCAACAAGCCTTGGACCATTTGATAAAGGAAGGTGATGCCTACCCCTGTGCCTGTACGCGTCAGGAAATCCGCCAGCACGGCGGCAATTATCCCGGCACCTGCCGCCATGGACTGGCAGCAGGTCGCACGGCACGCTCCTGGCGACTGCGCGTTCCCGAACAGTTTCCCGTCTGGGAAGATCGTTTTCACGGTCCTCAGAACACACCCCCCGAACAGGGGGATCCCGTTCTGCTCCGCGCCGACAATTATTTTGCTTATCTACTGGCTTGCGTGGTCGATGACGGCGCACAAGGCGTGAGCGAGGTCATCCGTGGTGGCGACTTACGCACGTTTACTGGAGTCCAGCGCTATTTGCAAAGCCTCCTGCACCTGCCCTGGACAGAATATGGGCACCTGCCACTCCTCTGCAATGCCGATGGCAGCAAACTTTCCAAAAGCAGTCAAAGCCCGGCCTGGACAGGAAACCCCGGACAAGGCTGGGAAACAACCTTGAGCTTGCTGGGATGGGACACCCCCGCCGAACTCCACGGCGCATCCGCTGAACAATGGCGCAACTGGGCGCTGGCAGAGGCGCGGAGCAAGACAGCATTCTGGCATCCAACGGCTACAAGCGTTACGCTGCCCCTATGAATATTGACCCGATAGTTGTTCTGGAGGCTTTTCAGGGACATTGCGCTGCGCCGTTAATGTGAAAGAAATGGAACCATTTCTTTCAGTCTCCGGGGTAGCGCGAGTCGCAATGGACGTTGGAACGGCTGTCGGAGCAAAGATGAATTTACCAGAACTGGTCCCCGCCACCCTGATTCGTCGCTACAAACGTTTCCTGGCGGACTGCGAACTCGAAACCGGCGAGCAAATCACCATACATTGCCCCAACTCGGGAAGCATGCGCAGTTGCGCAGAACCCGGGCAAGCCATTCTCATTTCCCGAAGTAACAACCCCAAACGCAAACTGGCCTGGACCTGGGAGCTTTACTGGAGTGGCAGCAGTTGGGTATGCATCAATACCCAACGCCCCAATCACATTGTGGCCGAAGCCATTGTCAACGGGCAGATTCCCGCCCTGCAGAATTATGACGAACTGCGGCGCGAAGTGCCCTATGGCAGTCATGAGCGGGTAGATATCCTCTTGCAGAATCCTCGGCGTCCACCTTGCTATGTCGAAGTCAAATCCTGCACCCTGCTGGACCCGGATGGCGTCATCCGTTTCCCCGATGCGGTCAGCAGCCGCGCCCTGCGCCACCTGCATGCACTCCGCGAGGTCGTAGCCAATGGCGGACGCGCCGTCATGTTTTTTTTGATTGGCCGGGAAGATGGTCAGGGTTTTGCTCCGGCCGACCAAGTGGACCCGGCTTATGGACAGGCGCTCCGGGAAGCGCGCAGGGCGGGTGTGGAAATACTGGCCTACCGAACCCGGGTCAGTCCTGATAAAATAGTCACTGATGCGGCAGAGCAGCTACTTTTTTAGCCGCTTTGAGTCGCCCCAGGAGAATCTCATGTTACAACGTCGAAAAAATCCCTCTCAAGTCAACATCAAAACCCCTGAAGAAATCGAAAAAATGCGCACTGCCGGGCAGTTGACCGCCATGGTGCTCAAGATGATTGGGCCTCATGTCAAGGCCGGAATCACTACCGGAGAACTGGACCGGATTTGCCACGATTATATTGTCAATGATTTGCAGGGAATTCCCGCTCCACTGAATTATCAGCCCAGTCCGGAATATCCGCCTTTCCCCAAATCGGTGTGCATTTCCTTGAACCACGTCATCTGCCACGGTATTCCTGGCGACCGGGTTTTGAAAGATGGAGACATGCTGAACATTGATGTGACGGTCATCAAGGATGGCTACCACGGTGACAGCAGTAAAATGTTTACGGTTGGCGAAGTGCCCTTGCGTTCGAGAAGGGTAATGGAAGTTGCCCACGAAGCCATGGTGCGGGGCATTGAGCAAGTCCGACCGGGCGCCACCCTGGGCGATGTCGGCCATGCGATTCAGGTATTTGCCGAAGCCCAGCATTGCTCGGTAGTGCGGGAATTTTGCGGGCACGGCATCGGCCGGGTATTTCACGATGAACCGCAGGTGCTGCACTACGGTAACCCCGGCGAAGGCGTGGAGTTGATGGCAGGGATGACCTTTACCATTGAACCCATGATCAATGCCGGCAAACGTCACATCAAGGCGTTGCCCGACGGCTGGACCATTGTCACCAAGGACCACAGTGCCTCGGCACAATGGGAACATACCATCCTGGTCACGGATGATGGTTATGAGGTGCTGACGCAACTTCCCGGCGATCCCATCTGAGCATGACGGCTTCCATGGCAGGCGAGAACCTGCCGGGCGTACCGGAAACCCTGCGTCAGGAACGGTCTGTTTTGCAGAGCCGTTTCTCCCCACGGCAGAGTAGTCGCTCGCTTCTGCGCCAGCACTGTGCTTTGCTGGATAAATCCTTGCGCAAAATCTGGCGTCAGGCTGCAGCAGAGCATGAACAGAGCGTAACCAGACTCAGCCTGATTGCGGTGGGAGGTTATGGGCGCGGGGCCCTGTTTCCCGGCTCGGACCTGGACCTGCTGATTCTCACTCCACCCACACTTTCGGAAGCTGAAGAGCAGTTCATTCATTTTTTTCTGACGGCGCTGTGGAATTTGCAAATGGAAGTAGGCTCCAGTGTTCGGTCGGTTCAGGAATGTCTGGAAAAGGCGCGAGAAGATCTCAGCATTGCCAGCACCTTTCTGGAAGCCCGTTATCTTTACGGATCGCGGGAATTATTTGATCAACTGGAAGAAACCCTTCGCGCCAATCCGCCCTGGAAACCGGAAGTTTTTTTTGCTGCCAAACTCGCCGAACAGGAAAACCGCCACGCCCGCTGCAGCGATACGGCTTTTCATCTGGAACCCAACCTGAAAGATGGTCCTGGCGGGCTTCGCGATATTCATCAACTGCAATGGCTGACCGGCAGCATTTTCGGAGACAGCACCCTCAAGTGCCTGCGCCAGAAAAACCTGGTCACCCCGGAAGAATATCGGCAACTTCTCCGGGCTCAGTCTTTTCTGACGCGCCTGCGCATCACCCTGCACTATGCCACCGGCCGCCATGAAGACCGCTTGCGCCTGGAGCAGCAACGCCAACTCGCCGAGGTACTGGGTTACCAGGAGCGTCCTGGCCGCAGTCCGGTTGAACAGCTCATGCAAAAGCTTTATCGCGCCTTTGCCGACATTATGCGCATCTCTGCCATTGCTCAAGAAAATATTGCCCTGTACTTGGCTGAACAGAGCAGTTTGAGCGAAGCTTCGGCTCAACCTGCCCGGAACACAGCGTCCCTTCCCCAAGCAGATGATCCGCAATTATTACAGAAGATTTTACGCCTGTTTCTCGAGCTGGCCGAAAACCCACAAAGCATTTCTCTGGATGCCTTGACCCAACGCGCGCTTTATAAGATGCGCAGTAAAATCCATCCCCGCAATCTTGAACAGGACCCCATCGCCAGAAATGAATTCCTGGCGCTGCTGGCGCAAGTAGATGGCGTTTATGAGAGCCTGAAAATCATGCATCAATGTGGCATCCTCGGACGGCTGATTCCCGCTTTTGAACGCATTACCGGCCGCATTCAGCATGATCTGTTTCACGTCTATACCGTCGATCAGCACACCCTCTTTCTGCTGCGGAATATCGGATTGCTTCATATGCGGGAAGAAACCCGGATGCTCATGCTCAAACAGGCCTGGGCGCATGTGGATAAACCAGAGCTGCTGATTCTAGCCGGGTTATTTCATGATATTGGCAAGGGCCGGGGCGGCGATCATTCCGAAATTGGTGCTCAGGAGGCACAACGTTTTGCCCGACGTCTGCATCTTTCAGAACGCGATACGAAGCTGCTCATCTGGCTGGTAGAACAGCATCTACAGATGAGCACCGTCTCTCAACGTCGCGATCTGGAAGATCCTCAGGTCATTCGGGATTTTGCCAGAATGGTAGGCGATGAACGGCATCTGGCCTACTTGCTGTTACTGACCGTAGCAGACATGCGCGCCACCAATCCGGACCTCTGGAATGACTGGAAAGGCTTGTTGCTCAGCACCTTGTATCGTGCTACGGCTACTGAACTGCGGCAGGAAGAGCGTAGCCGTCAAGACCTGCCTCACATCGTCCGTACTCGTCAGGAAAATGTTTTACAATCCCTGAACGAAGATCAACAGACCCGCGCCAGGATATTCTGGCAGTATTTATCGGGGGCGTATTTTTTACGTTACGGCGAAAACGAGCTGTTGTGGCACATCCAGCAGATTCTCTCTCATAAAAGTCGTAAAACCCTGGTAGCGGTTCGCCCACACCAGCCTGAAGGCAGCGAGATCCTGATTTATGGGCCTGACCGTCCCGGTCTTTTTCAGCAAATTACCGGTGCCCTGGATCGCCAGTCCCTCAACATCATCGACGCACGCATTGATACCAGTGAAGATGGTCGAGCCATTGACACCTTTCTGGTCATTGACAACAGCCACGCCTTTGCGCGAACCGAACAGGCCGACCATGATCTGGCGGCACGACTGCGCGCCATTATCGAAGGAGAAACCGAAAGCAAACCACTTTTTGGTTTGCGCCACCGCGACCCACGCCATCGTTTTTTTGCCCAGTGTCCCGCAGATATCCGTGTGGATAACCACGCCCTCTCCCGCTATACCCTGCTGGAAGTGCGTGCGGCTGATCATCTTGGACTGCTTTATCGGGTGGGTGAAGTATTGCGCGCCTTACAGTTGAATATTCATGGCGCCAAGGTATCCACATTTGGTGAACGAGTTGAAGATACTTTTTTTATTCTCAATGAAAGGGGCCGGCAATTAACAGAAACCCAAGGCAAAAAACTCACTGGTGCGCTGGATGAAATGCTCAACGGACAATCGGACTAAATGGTTTTTTCAAATAATGAAGGTAGAGTGACATGTGGGGTTTTCTGATTCCCAAAGCAGACCGCCGCCGCGATCGTACGCTGGCCTTGGCCGGAATTATCCGTAGCGCCCTGTTGGTGCAGAACATTGCCCGCAATGGTGAACAACCAGGGCCACTATTGGTTACCTGTATTCACAGCATTCTGACCCTGGACAGTGCCAGCATTCTTCAGGCACTGGGAGACATCCAGAGTTTACGGCAAGCGTTGGCCCTGCTCTGCCCGCTCCTGCAACGCGGCCCCGCCAATGCTCAAGAAGCCGAACTGCTGCGCTACGCCATGGCGATGAGCAGCCTGAGTAAACGCCTGTTAAAAAACCAGAGCGCTACTCAGCGCGTGCATGAAGGTATTCAGCAGGCCCAGCGGCAAATCCAGCATTTTGGTGACCCACTGCAGAGCAGCGTCATTGCCGGTCTGGCACAAACCTACACGGAAGCTGTCGGCACCTTGCGCCCGCGTATTATCGTCAGTGGTGACAGCCGCTATTTAAGTGACGCTGACGATGCCGCACGTATCCGCACGCTCCTGCTCAGCGGTATTCGCGCCGCCGTACTCTGGCGGCAGGCCGGTGGTCACATTCCCGGAAGCCTGCTCGAACGTCGAGGCATTTGTCAGGAAGCGGAAGAGTTGCTTTCCACGAACAATTCATGCTGAAAATGGCCGATGGCCTGTGGGCTTTGCAGCGACTTTGGC
>DYJM01000023.1 GCA_020723125.1 Acidithiobacillus ferrivorans | reverse complement strand
AAGTGGGTCTCAATGAAGAAGAATTTTCGCGGGGTAAGATCGGAGGTAAGATAAACTTACATTAAAATTATTTATTTATTTTTAATTCATGTTGTTAGCATAAGTTATTGGCGGAGGCGGTGAGATTCGAACTCACGAGGGGCGCAAACCCCTGCCGGTTTTCAAGACCGGTGCATTCAACCGCTCTGCCACACCTCCGTGCCGGTGGAGTTTAACCAAAGCCCGGGCAAATGTGAATGCCAGACAACTTTTAACTCATACAAAAACACATTCCTTCAGTACACCAGAAACTCACTATCTGCTTATTTTCTTATTGTTTATCACCGAATTAAAAATAACTTGGTTTCCGCTAGACCAAACCCGGTCTATACTCAGGAGATGCTCGATAGGGAGCATTCCATACATATGGCGGAGGAGAAAATGATGTTTAAAAAAATGATGATGGCGACGGTTTTGGGATTGGGTCTCGCCGGTTCTACGATGGCAATTGCAGCAGATACAAGCAGTTCCGCAACAGATAGTAGTGCCACAACAGCAGCAGCCACAACCCCCGCTTTTATGTCTCCAGCCTGGGCCAAGGAGCTTTGCACAGCATGGAACAATAACCCGACGCTGACCGAAAAACTCGCGGGGTCCTGGATCAAAAACAATGGTGGCAAGGGCTACAAGGTCATGGAGGTCTCCGATTCCAGCATGAAAAGCACACCACCCATTCAGCTCGAAATTGCCGCTAAAGACGGTAAGGCCGAATGTACCTATGGTGGCGCAATCAAGGTTACAGACCTGAATTACAACTATGATTACAAAATGTGGGCAACGACCCATGACTGGCACCATATGGGTTCACCCATGATGGCCATGATGTTTGGGCGCCTCAACTTCAAGGGTCCGAAAATGGAAGCCATGGAAAACATGGGCCCGTTCTCCGAATTTCTGAAACTGGTCAAGGAAGTGCCTGCTACTGTTCCGGCTTCCTGAGCACACCGTAAAATCGTCATAGAAAAAGGGTGCCATCTGCTGGCACCCTTTTAAATGACCGGGAATCACTCCTTCAATCGACACTTCAACCTAAAAACGGCAGTTGCCGTGGGTGTTTTGCTCCATTGTTCCTTGCCTGTCGTTCTATGGCTCCATCCTGCTGTCAGGAGAGAACTCGCCCTGTGGGCTCCAACAGCTCTCCTGACGGGCGCAGGATTTCACCAGGAACAACAACGGCTCAGAACAAAAGTCGCGGCAACGCATCCACGGCAACAGCCATTTTTAGCTCCAACAAGTCATTCCGGCTTCTGAAGTCGTTCCAACAACAAGGCATTGACCTGATCAGGATTGGCTTTACCCTGACTGGCTTTCATCACCTGCCCGACAAAAAAGCCCAGAAGCTTGTCCTTGCCCGCTCGGAAACCCGCAACCTGCTGGGGATTGGCAGCAATAATTTCATCTACCATAGCGGCAATGGCTGCCACATCGGTAATCTGACGCAGGCCTCGACTATCAATAATGGCATCAATTTCACCGCCCTGATGAAAAATTTCTTCGAATATTTCCTTGGCAATTTTCCCGGAAATCGTTTTATCTTCAATACGCTGCACCAACAGGCGTAATTTTTCGGCAGACACCGGGCAGTCCTGAATTTCAACACCCGCTTTATTCAAAGCCCCGAGCAAATCACCCATGACCCAGTTGGCCGCCAGCTTACCTTCCACACCATCTGCCACACGCTCGTAGTAGTCGGCAAGGTCGCGCCCGGCCGTCAACACCCCGGCATCATAGGCCGAGAGCTGATAAGCCTGCATGAAGCGTTCACGCTTGGCATCCGGGAGTTCAGGCAGGCTTTGCCGGACTTTTTCGATGCGGGCCTCAGCCAGAACCAGAGGCAACAAGTCAGGATCCGGGAAATAACGATAATCGTTGGCTTCTTCCTTGTTGCGCATGGAGCGGGTTTCATCCCGGTTGGCATCATACAGGCGCGTTTCCTGAACGATACTGCCACCGCTCTCCAGAATATCTTTCTGGCGCAGGATTTCATATTCAATGGCTTTTTCCAGAAACCGGAAAGAATTCAGATTCTTGATTTCCGCCCGCGTACCAAAAGGGGCACCGGGACGACGCAAAGAAACATTGGCATCACAACGGAAGGAACCCTCCTGCATATTGCCGTCACAAATTTCCAGATAACGCACCAGCGCATGCAGTTTCTTCAAGTAAGCCACTGCTTCCGCAGACGAACGCATATCCGGTTCGGAAACAATTTCCAGCAGCGGCGTCCCGGCGCGATTCAAATCAATACCGGTCTGCCCGACAAAAGCTTCATGCAGGGATTTACCCGCATCTTCCTCCAGATGTGCGCGGGTGACACCGATGACCTTTTCAGAACCATCCGCCATCTGTACCGTCAACCGCCCCTTGCCGACAACCGGCAACTCGTACTGACTGATTTGATAGCCCTTGGGCAGATCCGGATAAAAGTAATTTTTCCGTGCAAACACACTATGCCGATTCAGTTCGGCACCAATGGCCAGCCCAAAGGCGATGGCCTTATCGACGGCTGCCTCGTTCAAAACTGGCAAAGCTCCCGGCATGGCCAGACAAACCGGACAGGTATGACTATTGGGTTCTGCACCAAAAGTAGTCGGGCAGCCGCAGAATATTTTGGTGGCGGTGTTGAGTTGCGCATGAACCTCCAGACCGATGACCACTTCCCAGTCCATACTCATGCCTCCCCCGCCTTCAAGTTTGGTCGTGCCAGATGCCAGTCAGATTCCTGCTGATAGCGATGTGCCACGTTCAACAATAAATCGTCCGCAAAATAATCACCCATCAACTGCATGCCAATGGGCAGGCCGGATTGGGTGAAGCCACAGGGCAGGCTGAGAGCCGGAATCCCCGCCAGATTGACGGCAATGGTATAGATATCGGCCAGATACATGGCTACCGGATCGGCGTTTTTTGCACCCAAAGGAAAGGCAGGCTCTGGTGTCGTAGGGCCGACAATGACATCCACTTCAGCAAAGGCGCGACGGAAATCCTCGCGAATCAGGCTCCGCACCTGTTGGGCCTTGAGATAGTAGGCATCGTAATAGCCCGCAGACAGCACATAAGTACCGACCAGAATACGGCGTCGCACTTCCGCACCGAAACCTTCATAACGGCTCTGCAGATACAGATCATCCAGGCTTTCAGCCGCACTACTGCGATGGGTGTAGCGCACCCCGTCAAAACGCGACAGATTGCTGGAGGCCTCAGCCGGCGCCAGGACGTAATAGGTACTGACCGCATGGGGATTATTGGGCAGGCGAATGGATTGAATGGAAGCGCCTTGTTTGGCTAACTGATCTATCCCCGCCTGCACAGCAGCAGCCACTTCCGGATCCAATCCCTCACCAAAAAACTCTTCGGGCACCCCGACACGCAATCCCTGCAAGGGACGATCCAAACCCCGCAGAAAATCACTGGCAGCCGCCGGGTGGCTGGTGGAATCGCGAGGATCATGGGCCGCCATGGCACTCAGCAGCAAGGCACAATCCTCGGCGGAACGCGCCATCGCCCCCCCCTGATCAAGACTCGAAGCGAATGCAATCATGCCATACCGGGAAACCCTTCCGTAGGTCGGTTTAATCCCGGTAATACCGCAAAGGGCAGCCGGTTGACGAATGGAGCCGCCAGTATCTGTCCCCGTTGCCACCGGCACCAGACCCGCCGCTACCGCCGCTGCCGAACCACCAGAAGAACCACCGGGTACCATTTCCGTATTCCAGGGATTGCGGACCGGCCCAAAATAACTGGTCTCGTTGGAAGAGCCCATGGCAAATTCATCCATGTTGAGCTTACCCAACATCACCATGCCTTCTGCGGCCAGACGCTCCACGACGGTGGCACTATAGGGAGCGACAAAGTTTTTCAGCATTTTCGACCCACAGGTGGTCGGCACATCTGCCGTACAAAAAATATCCTTATGAGCAATGGGCAAGCCCAGCAGCGTTCCACTTTCGCCTTTTGCCAAACGGGCGTCCGCTTGAGCGGCAGATTCCAGGGCAGCAGCCTCGGTCACTGTTACGAAAGCGTTCAGTTCCGGGTTTAAGGTATGGATACGCTTGAGCAGGCTTTTCGTCAGCTCTTGTGCAGAGAAATCCCGTTTTTGCAGGCCCTCGCGGAGTTGCCGCAGGGAAAAATCGTGGAGGTCCAAATGCTGCTCCTGTTATTCGATGACTTTGGGGACGAGAAAAAGCCCGTGCTCGGTAGCCGGAGCACTGGCCATCAGGCGTTGGCGTTCATCATGATTGGAAACCTGATCCGGGCGCAGTGGCTGTTCCAGATCCAGAGGATGGGCCATGGGTAAAACTCCCTCTGTAGAAATGGCACATAATTCCTCAACCAGAGCCATGATTTTTTCCAGTTGATTGGCCACTGCCGGCACTTCATCCATGGGCAGGGCCAAACGGGCCAGATAGGCCGTACGGCGGACTGCATCCTCATCAAAAGCCATCTTATTGTTTCCCTTTCGTGTTAGCGTTGGATTCATTGTCGGCTGGGGTCGTTCCAGTCGGCGGAGGTAAAGACAAACCTTCAAGCAACTGGCTTTTACTGACTACCCCACCACTGATCAAATACTGTTCATGCTGTTCCCAGGCATTGCGCATAAACAGATAAGGATCCACAGCCTCCTGAACCAGGCGGATTTTCGGACCGTCCACATAGCCGGTATTGATCACCCCCATGCCACTCAAGGCATACTGGGCGGGCGTACTGGTCACATAGTATGCGGGACCGGTAAATACAGCCATGGCAAGTCCTGGCAAACTCCGCAACGAACTGGGTCCATAAAAGGGTAATACCAGGTAGGGTCCCTGTGGCACCCCCCAGACCCCAAGCGTTACCCCCAAACTATTGTCGTGCATGGGTAAATCCAGCTTGTCTGCCACATCAATCAAACCACCCAAACCGAATATGGAGTTGACCAGAAAACGGCTCATATCCTCCATACCCTGTTGTACCCGACCTTGCAGAAAATCATTGATAAAAATGTAAGGCATGCCCACGTTGGAAAACACGTTACTGACGCCCTCCCGGACAAAACCCGGAGTCACTGCCTTGTAACCCGTAGACACCGGCTCAAGCACATAATCATAAAGCCCCATATTCACATGGAACATGGCATGATTGAAGGTCTGCAAAGGCGGTCGACCGGATCCCGATGTGTCGGACCCGGGACCATCCACCGTAGCGCAGCCCGATAGCGCCAGCACGGAACTGGCAAAAATGCCGCCAAGCAGCCAACGCCAACGAACCATCAATTTTTTCCGCTCTCGTACTGAGCGATTTGCGCTTTTAAGTGCGCAATCAGCGCCGGGAACCCCTTTCTTTTTATGGTTTCGTCATATTCAGAACGTTTCAGGGACAAATCACTGACCCCGTCGGCAACCACATTCACAACACGCCACTGTCCATCCTGTTGCTGGAGCAGGTAATCAAAATGATGGACTTTACCATTGCGCATGGTCAGCGTGCTGAATACGCCCTCAGTTCCGGGCTGTATGGTTTCACTGTTGACGACCGCAAAACGCTCGCCTTCATAGTTATCAAAACGGGCCGCATAAGTGGCTGCGGTATAGTCCGCCAACACACCTACAAATTGTTTTTGTTGCGCGGGGGTCAGTTTGGACCAGTGGCCGCCCAGAGTCAGGCGAGCAATTTGATCAAAATCATAAACTTTCCGAACTACCGGAGACACGACAGCGTATCGGCCCTGATAACCCATTTTGCTGCCACCCTGCATGGCTTTCAATAAGGCTGCATCGAGCGTATCAATAGTGGCTTTTGGCGTCACTGCATTGGCTTGCGCGGCCGCCGAAGCGGGTGCTGCGACGGCTGCTGAGGCTGAAATCATTGGCGACATGGACAAAGCCACTGCGGTCGCAAACAGCACGGCATTTCTCATAAGCATAAAACCTCCCTGTTAGCCTGTTTGTACGACCAATCGCTTATTAACGTTCAACCCGCAATGGGAAAACCGGATGGTCGGATCCCTGTGAAGGGGGAATGATTGGCATATCCGGGGCCATGGGGCCTTCCGTACGCGGCCCACGCAAGGCTACCTTAAGGGCCCGCAAGGGGTGCGCAAACGTGTCATTGACCGCCGTTGGTTCAAAACCGGAATGGACCTGACACTGATCGCACTTGCGGTTAACCCCAACACCGTACTGCTCCCAAGGTGTCGTTTCCATCATTTCCTTGTAAGTCTGCGCGTAACCTTCACTCACCAACAGGTAGCAAGGCTTCTGCCAGCCAAAAATGTTGCGGGTGGGGTTTCCCCAGGGCGTGCATTGATAATTCTGGTTGCCCGCCAAAAAATCCAGAAAGAGACTGGACTGATTGAACGTCCATTTCGCCTTGCGTTCCTTACCAATACGGAAAATATCCCTGAACAACTGCCGGGATGCGCGCCTTTGAATGAATACTTCCTGCTGGGGGGCCCGCTCATAGTTGAAGCCGGGAGAGATAGTCACACCCTCTACACCCAAGGCCTTGCAATCATCCAGGAAATTGGCCACTTC
This sequence comes from Acidithiobacillus ferrivorans, assembly GCA_020723125.1. Lineage (GTDB taxonomy): Bacteria > Pseudomonadota > Gammaproteobacteria > Acidithiobacillales > Acidithiobacillaceae > Acidithiobacillus > Acidithiobacillus ferrivorans_A. Next base: position 18,941 of record DYJM01000023.1, on the reverse strand, counting down.
TTCCGCCCCTTCACCCTGAAAGAGGGTACAGTTCACGGTTACCCGGAAGCCTTTTTCAACCGCCTCCTGAATAGCCACTGCCGCCCGTTTGTAGGTCCCCGGCTGACAGACAGAATCATCATGGCGGCGTTCATTACCATCCAGATGGACAGAAAATGTCAGATAAGGAGAGGGCGTATAATCATCCATACGCTTTTTCAGCAGGAGCGCATTGGTGCACAGGTAAACGAAGCGCTTGCGTTCCACCAAACCCTTCACCACTTCCGGCATGTCCTTGTGAATCAGTGGCTCTCCACCGGCAATGGAAATAATGGGCGCGCCACATTCTTCCGCTGCGCCAATGCATTCTTCTACCGACAGGCGTTTATCCAGAACATCATCGGGGTAATCGATTTTCCCGCAACCCGCGCAGGCCAGATTACAACGAAACAACGGCTCCAACATCAGGACCAAAGGATAACGCTTACGCCCCCGCAATTTTTGCGAAACAATGTAGCGACCCACCCTGTAGCTCTGAATTAAAGGAACACCCATAACATCAATACCCCCACCTGATGGCTGCAAAGCCCGTGAACAAATAACAACATTATCGGCCTGAGTATAACATACCAAGGCGTATGCGGGACAAGCACACCGAAAAATCAGGCGGCTTTACCTCGGGACAGAAAGAAAAACAGTATATTGGCAATACGGGGCGCCAATTTCGGACGCAGCAAACGGGGATCATAGGCAGCAAAACGTCTCTCGTTTTCCGCCCGACATAATGCGAGCAACTGTGTCAGGTTAATGTCGCTACTCACCTGTTCATGACCGGTCATGGTAAAATTTTCACCCTGATTTTCATTCAGGCCCCTTGCCGTTTGAATCCGCGCCCAAGCCTGCATGCTGATGACCTGGACACGTTGAAACTCAAGGACAATTTTCTTCCAGAAAGGCAGGCGCCGACGGTGCCACTTTAACCAGTTGATGAAAAAAATGATGTGGCGCGCTTCTTCCTGCATGACTGGCTCAAATATTTTGACCAGCTCAGGCGGAAAAAACCCTGAGTTTTTGGCCGCAGCAAACAGCCCGAAAGCAAAATAGGAATCCAGACATTCGCCATACCCTGTAAATAGAAACTCCCAGTAAGGATCCCGCAAGGGCGGCGGCGGCGGAGAGGGAGGGATTTGAATGTTATAATGTTTCACCAACGCCTGCAGCAATTCCGAATGTCTTTGTTCCTCCTGACCATCCAGGGCCACAGCAGCACGCACTACGGGGTCGGTTTCCCGTGCCGCCATGCTCTGAACCATCCGCGCGGTGACACTCTCCGTCGCTACCGCCTCGCCCCAGAAAGGCAGGGATTTGACCCGTTGTTCCGTGGCAGCATCCAGTTCCGGCCAAGGCATATTTGCAGGATCAAAATGCACATGGGTATCGTGCATGAACTGGCAAAACAAATCCCGATGCTGCTCAGAACCCAGCTCTATGGCCATTGCCGTCATAAAACTCCCTCTTTCCCGGTTGAAACCTGTAAGCACCTTCGGCGCATATAATGACCTTCTGATGCAGCCCATGACAAGAGGGCCGGGACGCCCAGAAACAGTTCACGCAAACGCCGGGCCAAAGCATAAGCCAGGGCCAGATCTGGACCGATGCCGACCACCGTTCCGAACAACATAAAACCGCCCTCCTGAATCCCGATCCCTGCCGGCACCACAAATGCCACACTACGCAAAGCTTGCCCCAGACTTTCGAGGAGCAAAGCCGCCCAGAAAGGCACCGGATGGTGCAGCAGCCAAAAAGTAAAAACGACCTCAAGAGTGCCCGCAAAAAGCCCGGCTAATTGCCAAAAATTAGCCACCAGCAAAGCGCGTCCCTTGTCGTAAAAACTCCGGATTTCCACATCCAGAAGACGCGGATCGCCAATAATCCCCAAAAGATCATAACCACCAAGCATTCGCTTACTGATATTCTGCAGCAGCATGAACAAGCCTTTGTGTTTTTGCAGCCAGAAAAAAACGACCAGCACCGGAATCGCCAGGAAAAGGAACCCCAGAACTTCGAAAACCAGAAGATGATTGCTGACCGCGAACAGCAACACCACGATTCCCAGCAAAGTAAACAATGTCTGACTTACCAGAGTCAGGGTGACCTCGACCATGACACTGGCACCGGCCACATAGGGCGAGACACCATATTGACTGAGCATTCGGATTCCCAGCAGTTCACCACCTATCCGTGCCACCGGCAATAAACCGTTCACCGATTCGCGAATCAGGGCCAACCACAACAAAAGCCCAAATGGGGCGCGCGCCTTGCCACGTAACAGCCACTTCCAGCTCAAGGTATCCAGAGCCAGCGGCAGCAAATGAAACGGCAGCAACCAGAGCAACCCCCAGCCCGCCACGGCGAGCAGTGCCATGATTTCGGCAAAACCGGCATGCAGCACCAAGTAAACACCCAGAGCCAGGCCCAGCAGTCCGGTGAGCAAAATGAATATTTTCTGTTTCAAGCTTTAGCTGCCTTCATCCTGTTCTATACCCTCTTCGCGGGGAGAAGACGTAAACAGCAGCATCAGGGTCGGCAAAATAATCAATATACACAAAAGTACAATGGCCAATGCCAGGCTCAGCGCCTCGCCAAGACTCGCCATACCCGGATCACGGGATACGGCCATACTACCGAAAGCACTGAGAGTGGTCAGACCGCTGAAAAATACCGCCATTGGCGTTGAAGTACCCAGCAAATGCGCCACATCCACGCCATTGCGCCAGCGCACCACGATATAGATGGCAAATGCCACACCCAGACCAATCAGGAGCGGCAGGACAATAATATTACCCAAATTGAAACTCAGGCCGAGAAGACGCATTGCCGCCACCGTAAACAGGGCCGCCAGCAGCAAAGGAATCATGATCAGCAGCACATCCCGATAACGGCGCAAGGCTAAAAGCAACAACAGACTGATACTGGCCAGCGCAATGTAGGTAGCCTCCTGAAAGGCACCAAGAACAGCCTCTCCACCCTGCACCAGCATGACCGGGGTTCCAACCGCGCTGGGCTCGACCTTGAGCACGCTCTGAACAAATTGATACATGGCCTGGTTACTACTGAGATTGGCCTTGGGGAAAATCTCTACACGCGCCTGACCAGCCGCACCTACATAGCGATCCTTGAGCGCTGCTGGCAGGGTTTGCAAATTGACCGGTCCGGCGGACAAAGCCATGCCCAGATGTTTCAATTCCCCCGGCAGGGTGCCCATCACACTATTCTGCAACTCATTCATGGCGGCAGGCTGTTTTCCCTGCTCTTGCAAGAATGTCTGAAGATGATCAGCCAACTGCCCAGCTATCTTGCCATCTGCAGTGCTCTGACCATCCTTGACGGCCAGAGCACGCAGATCCTTGACCAGTTTATCGAGTTTCTTACCCGTATCTGCAGCGGGTGGGGTCAATGCTGTCGGCATCATCAGTGAAAAGGGTGGCACCAGAATCTGCAGATTCTGCAAAATAGCCAGTTTTTTGGACTGGTCCTTGGGAATATAACTTTCTACAGTCAATGCCCGTGCCACCGTTGGTAACTGCTCGACGCGCCGGGCCACGGCCTGAGCAGCGGCAATATTGGGTGTGAGGACTTCCATCCGGTAGGGAGCGGTATCGGGATTCGCCAAAAGTTTTTCAAAGACTTTCACGCCCTCAGCATGACTGTCAATCATGTGAAGTGGATTAAAGTCAAAAGTTGCCCGCATCGCCAGGGGAATGGCGGCAACGGCGAGTATGGTCACCAAACCCAATACCCAGTAGGCATAGCGATGAATTGGGTGCTTTGCCAAGGTCGGAATCAACCGAAAATGCGGATAATTAATGACCCGATCTTGCCCGTTTACGGTAATGGGCCACAAGGTCAAATAAGCAGGCAAAAAAGTCAGGGTCAACAGCAGCGCAATGAGCATGCTGGTGCCGGAAATCAGCCCAAGATCCACAATTCCGGCATAACTGGTAGGCACAAAGGCGTAAAAACTCAGTGCCGCAGCCACTGCAGCCAAACCTAGCGCTGTTCCCATACCCTGGGTCACCCGATGCATGGCTACCCGATGCACCGCACCGTTGAACAATTCCTCGCGATAGCGCAGACAGAATTGAATGCCGAAATCCACCCCCAGACCAATGAACAAAATAGCAAAAGCCACAGAGATGAGATTAAAGGGGCCGACGAAAAACAAGGCCCAGGCCGTCGTCAGGATAATGCCCGATATGAGCCCGATCAGCACACCACTCACCAATTTCACCGAGCGCAGGGCAATGCTGAGTAAAATGATTTCCAGCCCCAGGGTCAGTGCCAGGGATTCACCAGCTCCATGACTGACGGTCTGGAGTTGCTCCGCATCCAGCACGGCCCCTCCGGTCACGCCGACACTGACGCCGTGAGCGGCATTTAACTGCAAACTCTGCAAACCGGCCTGCAAGGTCCGGATGGCAGCCTCGGCAGGCTGTAAGGAATGATAATTCATGGCTGGCTGAATGATGACGAAGCGCTGGGCAGGACCCAGCTTGGCCAGGTCCCCGCCCATCATTTCACTCCAGGAAAGCTGGTACGGCTTACCCTCCAGGCGGGCTTGCACGGCCTCATTCAACGCCGAGAATATGGCCGTCATGCCCGGCAACTGCACACCATTACTCAGTCTTTGGCTGATGGCCATACTCAACAAATCACTTAAACCACCAAGACTGGGATCGGCGGACAAACGGGCAATCAGGGGCTGGGCATTGGTAATGCGATCGGCAAAATCCTTTACTTTTTCCGGAGACAAATAGAGCAGACCATTCCGCTCAAAAAAACTCCCTCCACCCGGCACGTACACACTGTGAAACATCTTCGGGCGAGCGCGCAGCCAGGTCTCCAGACGGGTAACTGCTGCGTCGCTACTCTGAGGATTTTTTCCCTGCAGTACGACTACAATGGTATTTTGGTCCTGGGAAAAAACCTTGTGATAAGCCAGCTCACGCTTCTGAAAGGGCAGATCGCGAGACAGGGCATGGCTGGTATTGGTATCTACTGCAAAATGAGTAAACGCATAAAACAGGGCCAGCAAGGTAGCAATCAGCACCGACCCCATCACCCAAACAGCCCGCCGCACTGAAAAATCGACCACCTGCACAAAAAAATGCGCAATGGATTTGCCGATACTTTCCAGGAATCGTTCAGCCGCCGGTGAAATCACTGAATCTACCTCTCACAATTTGATGATCACGCAAATACTCCCCAACCCTGGGACTCAACAGGGCGGCATATTCTGCCTGGGGCTCATAAGCAGGCATGAGCTTTCGCAGTAAAGGACTCTGGGTGGTGGCCGGATGCAAATAAATTTCCACCAGAGACTTTTCTGGCAGACAGTTCAGCAGACCCAGCAGGCGCGATTCGGTCATATGTCCGGTGGCATCCAGGCCGCAAAGCAAATCGTTATAAAGCAGTCCACGCTTATCCAGTTGTCGGCGCATTCTCGCCAACCAGGGGCGCAAAAAAAAGGCCCAGAAGGCAGGTGCGAAGCCCTGCGCACCACCACATCGCGCCACCGCCAGTGACTCCCAGGGGAGACGTACTGCCCGCAATCCAAATGCTTCGCCAATATCCAGCATCAGACTTAACACCGTAGGATGCAAATGCAGATGTTTGTGGGCATTGGCATGATCGAGCACCAGACCGGCATCTGCAAAGGCGGCAAACTGCGCACGAATTTCTGCCGCCAACTGCCTGCGCACCTTGGGCAGAAAAAAATAGCGCACGCCACGCAACCATAAATCGGCTGCAAAACGACCCTGCGCGTCCACCAGATCCGGCACCTGTTCCGCCGGCAGCAGCGGCGCCCCATCCACCAAAGTCAGGTGCAAACCGACACCCAGTCCAGGCAAGCTTTTCGCCCGGCGTATGGCATCAGCCGCCGCAGGAGCCCCCACCATAAGACTGGCGGTGGTCAGCACACCCTTCTGATATGCTGATTCCACCGCCTCATTAACCGCGAGATCCAGTCCGAAATCGTCGGCGTTAACGACCAGCCGCCGGGTATGTCCCTGCCCCACTTCAGCCGTGGCGTTGCCGCAGGAAGCGCACGAACTCGACGCCTTCCCGCAAACGCCGCTTCATCATCTGGGTGCTTTTGAGCATCTCACCAGTAATTTCCGCAATTTTCCCGGCGCGGAAATAGAAACGCTTGTACATGGTTTCCACCGAGTCAAAAATTTCCGTGTGATTCAGGTGCGGATAACTCATGGGGCTGATCTGCACACCGCGATCATTGACCATGTGGGCCTCGTCTTCCTCGGTCAACCAACCCTGTTCCTTGGCCTGATTGTACAAAAAGGTACCGGGATAAGGTGCTGCCAGTGAAACCTGAATGGTATGAGGATTGATTTCCTTGGCAAATTCAATGGTTTTCTGGATGGTTTCCTTGGTTTCGCCGGGCAGGCCAAGAATGAAAGTACCATGAATGACAATACCCAGCTTGTGACAGTCCGCCGTGAACTTACGGGCCGACTCCACTTTGATGCCTTTCTTGATATTATTGAGAATCTGCTGATCGCCCGACTCATAACCCACCAGCAACAGACGCAGGCCGTTTTCACGCAGCACCTTGAGGGTCTCGTATGGCACATTGGCCTTGGCGTTGCAGGACCAGGTCACCCCCAGCTTGCCCAGACCCCGGGCGATTTCCTCAGCACGCGGGCGATCATCGGTAAACGTATCGTCATCAAAGAAAATTTCCTTCACCTGCGGGAAGTTTTTCTGGATGTAACGCACTTCCTCAATCACATTGGCCGCACTGCGGGTCCGGTAACGATGTCCGCCAACCGTCTGCGGCCAGAGGCAGAACGTACACTGAGACCGGCATCCCCGTCCCGTATAAAAGGAAATATAGGGATGCTTGAGGTAGCCAATGAAATAATCCTCAATGTGCAGATCCCGCTTGTAGACCTCGGAGACAAAAGGCAGGGAGTCCATATCTTCAATCATGGCCCGGTCGGGGTTATGAATCAGCTGGCCGTCTTCCGCACGATAATTGATGCCATCCACTTCACTCAGGGGCCGACCTTCGGCAATTTCCTTGAGGGTGAAATCAAATTCTTCCCGGGCCACAAAATCGACAGCATGACCCGCTTCCCGCAAAGACTCTTCGGGTTCTACCGCCACTTTGGCCCCGACCAGACCAATCATCATTTTCGGATAGTGCTTCTTGAGCAACTCTGCCATGTGCAGATCCGATGCAAAAGAAGGGGTGCTGGTATGGATGATGCACAACTCGTATCCAGCAGCTACTTCCAGGGTTTCTTCCACGCTCACGTCGGCGGGGGGTGCGTCCAGCAGGCGACTGCCGGGGATCATCGCAGCGGGCTGGGCCAGCCAGGTGGGAAACCAGAAAGAACGAATTTCCCGCTTGGCCTGGTAACGGGAACCAGCACCACCGTCAAAACCTTCAAAGGAAGGAGCCTGCAGGAAAAGAGTTTTCATCGTCATTATGTTACTCCATCGTGGCCGTTCAGCCGCCCGTCGGCGGTGACTGCATATTGTGACCCTCTCCAGGCAACACGCCGTGCAAAGAGGGCATGAAACCAAATCCACAGCCCCAGAAAATCTGCCAGCAGGGCCGTACCCAAACAATCTGTTGCACCGAGTTTGTGCATAATTTGCCTATGGTACACGAGGCGCAACAAGAGAACCATACCCAGCGGTATGATCCCCCAATAACCAACCTCCCAAAACATCCAGGGCGTCAAAACCGTAAGCAGCGGTAGTGGATAACTGAAAAAAGAAAAAAAGTGGCCCAGAGGCTGAACACTGCGGGTGGTCCGCGACCAGCGCAGGGCATGCTGGTAAAATGCCCGAAAACTGGCCTCATGAACCTGGGTATCCACCACATAATCTGACAAGATGGTGGCCTTTCCGAGCTGGCGGGCGCGGGCTCCCAGCCAGTAGTCGTCTGCCAGTTGATCAGCCAGGCTTTCCAGTCCGCCTAGTGCCTCCAGCGTAGAACGCCGCAAGGCCATGGTCGCCCCCCCGCAAAATATGTTGGGACCCATACGCTCTGAAACCAGTACCGAGGGCAGAAAAAGGCTGTTGATTTGGCTGGCCAGCAATCTGGAACTGAAATGGTGGTCGGGAAGCCCGCGATACAAACAGGTCAGCACCCCGGTCTGCGGATCCGTCAGCGGCATGAGCAGATGACGGAGATACTGCGGTCCCACTACGATGTCGGCATCGCTGATCAGTAACAAATCGTGATTGCAGGCCGCCAAAATACCCGCAAGATTATTCACCTTGGGGTTACAACCCAATAGCCTGTCGCTCAATACCCAGCGCAGAGGCAGAGCAGGAAACTCCTGTTGCAGGCGCTGGACCACGGCAACTGCCGGATCTGTGGCGTCCTGCACGCCGCAGATCATTTCGTAATGGGGATAATCCTGCAGACAAAAACTACGCAGGCAGGCATAGAGGTTACCATCATCTCCATGCAGGGGCTTGAGCAGACTGAGAGCGGGCAACTCCTGAATGGTATGGGGTATAAAAGTAGCATCCGTATTCGTCAGGACCGGTTGCCAGACACGCAGCACCCACATGGCCAGCAATTGATAACCCAAAGCCGCCAGAGCCAGCAGAAACGCCAGACCCAACAGCCCTTCCTCAAAACTCATGAGCAGTCATTTCCTGAACAATGCGTTCTTGAATTTGATCTAAAGATAATGATTTTCCGCAAACCATTTTACTGCATCGCGCAGGGCCTCTTCGGCGGGACGATGTACATAATGCAGCATTTCCTCAGCTTTTTGTGAGGAAAAATACATTTTGTGAGCGGCCATCCGCAACTCATCCACGGTCACCAAAGGAGTACCCCGTCCACGTGCTCGGACCAGTCCTTCTGCAGCCCATGCCAGGGGGAACAACATGTTGCGAGGAATACGCAGCAGGGGTGAACGCTTTCCGGTAAGTCCGGCAATGCGGGTCAAAATAGCCTGCAAGGACAAATTATCACCGCCAAGAATGTAGCGTTGTCCCGGCTCTCCGTGCAAATAGGCCTGCCAGTGGCCCATGGCCACATCATCCACATGCACCACATTCAGGCCGGTATCCACATAGGCGGGCATTTTTCCGGCAGCGGCATCTCGCACCAGCCGCCCGGTCGGCGTCGGCTTGCGGTCGGCAGGCCCGATAGGTGTGGAGGGGTTCACAATCACAATGGGGGCAGACTCATTCTGACAAAGCTGTTGCAGAGCTTCCTCAGCCATAAATTTGGAGCGTTTATAATGCCCGATCATATCCGCAAGACGGGACGGAGCGGCTTCATCCGCCACCCGGCCATCGGCATAATGACCCAGCACGGCAACGCTGCTGGTATAAATCATGCGCTCCACCCCGGCGTCCAAAGCCGCCCGGGCCAAACGCTCCGAGCCGCTGACATTGGCCGCGTACATGGCCTGGGGGTCAGGCACCCAGAGGCGATAATCCGCCGCCACATGAAAAACCAACTGACAACCCGCCACGACCTTATCCAGGGCCTGAACATCAGCCAGGTCTCCCAGCACCGGCTCCACATCCAGACCTTCCCAGTTGCTGGAATCTGCACCGCTGCGATGCAAGACTCGCACTTCCAGTCCTTCAGCGAGCAGGCGGCGTAGCACCGCTCCGCCGACAAAACCCGAGGCACCCGTCAATAAGGCTTTCATACGCTGCTGGCTTCCCGCAAATGCGACTGCAGCAGGCGCGGCTGAATCAGACGCAGGGTGTTTACGGCGGCCTGCATCTGCCGGCCCAAACCCATGAGCGGCGGCAAATCGCCCGGATGGCGCAGCAATCCGCGCAACAGGGGCATAACCTGAGGACGACCATAACAATCGACACTGTGAGTGGCTGTTGCAGGGAGAGACTGATGGGCAGGATCCACCACGCTGCGAATCGCCAGAAATGGGATACCGGCTTGTGCTGCCCGTTGCGCCACAGCCCCGCTTTCCATATCCACCGCCTGGGCTTCCGGATAATCTGCCCGGAGTTGGGCCTTAGCCGCCACCGATGCACAGGCCGCACTGACTGAGCAAAGTCCACCCGCCAGCACTTGACCGGAAAGTTGTTGCACCAGTGCACTCCGCCAGTCCGAGTCGGTAGGCCAAGCACGGCCCGCCCAGAATATGTGCTCGGGAACCAGCAAATCCCCGGCCAGACAGGCAGGATTCAAGCCGCCGGCAGTCCCCCAGGACAAGAGCCCGTCTACGCCCGCTTGCAGCAACTGCTGCGCCGCCTGATCAGCCCGTACCGGCCCCATTCCCGAAACCACCATGCAAAGCTGTGGCTGAATGTCCATCACTGCCTGATAGCGCAGCTCCCCGGAAAAAAGGATACGCGCCTCGGCAGCCAGCGCCACCACGACACCTATCCGCTGCGGCTGCATCCCAGGTTCCGGAAGCGGGCCAGTGCCCAAAGCGGGAAATAAAAACTGTAGCCGTGGTAAATGAGGTAAAACACCTTGGGGAAGCCGGGCGCATTAAAGAAAGGATCATGCCAGCCACCCTCGCCATCCTGATGGGTCTGCAACCATTGAATACCCCGGCGCAGGGCGATGGAGCCGCGATCTCCCGCCGCCATCAAACCCAGGCAGGCCCAGGCAGTCTGGGCCGCCGTAGAAGCCTGACCAGCTCCCGCCAGGCCGGGCTCTGCGTAGGAATCGTTATTTTCCCCCCAACCGCCATCCTCCTGCTGCATGGCCCGCAACCAGTCAGCGGCCCGGTCCATGACCGGTTGCAAGGAAGGATCCTGCAATTCCCCCAAAGCCATCAGCACCGACCAGGTTCCATAAATATAGTTGGTCCCCCAACGTCCAAACCAGGCCCCGGAAGACTCCTGCTCACGCAACAGATAGGCGACAGCCCGGCGCAGCACATCGCGATCACGAGGCCTGCCCAGATAGGCAAGAAAGGCCACTACTCTGCCTGTCACATCTGCTGTAGGCGGATCCAGCAAGGCCTTATGATCAGCAAACGGGATTTCATTGAGATAATAGTGGGTATTATCGACATCATAGGCAGCAAACCCACCATTGCGGGATTGCATTCCCGCCAGCCAGTTTGCCGCTTTTTCGATACTTTCCCGATCTTCAGGACGCCCGGCACGCGCCAGGGCCCAGGCCACTGCCGCCGTATCATCCAGATCGGGGTAGTAGGGGTTCGCATACTGAAAGGCCCAGCCACCGCCTGCCAGCTGCGGGCGCTGCACCTGCCAGTCTCCCGGATCACTGCAAATCTGCCGCTCCTTGAGCCAGGCAATGGCTTTTTCCTGTGCGTCGGACATTCTGTCTGATCCACTGGATCCATCAACAGCCTCGGCTTCCAGCAACGCATGAAGGGCCAGACAGGTATCCCAGACCGGTGACATACAGGGCTGACAGTAGGCATCCTCAGCGCGCTCCACCACCAGCTTGCGCAGCGCCGCCCCCGTGGCCTGACGGTAGGGATGCTCCGGCGCATAGCCCAACAAAGCCAGCGCTTCATGGGCATTGACCATGGCCGGAAAAATGCCATTCAGACCGTCTTCGCCATTAATCCGGGCCGTAAACCACTGTTCGGCACGACGCACCGCAATGCGGCGGATGGCCGCAGGAATCCAGTCTTCAATGAACCCCCAAAACCGATCCAGAGCCAGAAAGCTGCGCGCCACCAGTCCCTGTCGAGATGCCGCAAAGTAGTCCTGAATTTGTTCCGGAGGGTGACGAAATAATTCGCGAATATGCACCTGCAAGGGATTTTTGGCCTGAGCCTTGAGGCTGCATAAAATGGAAAGAGGCACCATGACGGTCCGTGACCAGGACGCCACCTTGTAAATCTGAAAAGGAAACCAGCGCGGCAAAAGCATCACTTCCACCGGGATGGAAGGCACGGCACGCCAGGGCACCTGGGCGAACAAAGCCAAAGTGATTCGGGTGAACACATTGGCATGTTCGGCGCCGCCATGAGCGAGAATGGCTTCTCTGGCGCGACGCATGTGGGGCAGATCCGGCGCATCTCCCGCCAGCTTCAGCGCGTAATAGGCCTTCACGGAAGCGCTCAAATCAAAACGACCACCATAATACAGCGGCCAACCGCCGTGGTCCGCCTGCTTGCTGCGCAAATACACCGCCATTTTGGACTCCAGCGCCGCATCACGCTCATCCATATAATGTTGCATCAGAATAAATTCGGCCGGAATGGTGCAGTCCGCCTCAAATTCAAAACACCAGTGCCCATCAGCAGCCTGTTTTTCAAGGAGTAACGTCTGGGCATGTTCCAGCGCCCGATCCAACGACCGGTCCAGGGTCTGCTCCGGCGTGCGACGCAAATACCCGCCTACCAGCGGCTGCAGGACACGGTTCATGCGGTCGCTACCCGTGCCGTTTTGCGCAGGGGTTTAATGCCAGCCCGGAAACTGGCCAGCAACAACCCATCCGAACGATGCATGAGCCTGGATAACATGACTACCCACTGCACACTATTACGACTGATTTTCACCTCAGCACCCGATGCAAAAGCCGGATTCCCGGCAATACGCCGTAAAGTCAGCACGGCCATCGCCAGGGCCCAGAGGCAAAAATCACGCATGCCGGTCTGATCCGCAGGAATCATCAGGGTATATTGCAGCGCGTTTTCCAGATGTCCGGCGGCAATATCCAGCAGGTCTTGCAGGGCTGCCTGAAAGCCCGGGTCGTGACTGCCGGGCTGGACGGCGGCAATATCACAACCATATTGGGCAAACACGCTGGACGGCATCCAACTGACCCCGCGTGCCCAATCATCCCAGATATCCTTGAGAATATTGGTCATTTGCAGGCCCTGACCAAAAGACACCGCCAGGCGTTGCATTTCTGTTTCCTGAGCACGCAAACGCGGTTCGTACTCCACAAAAAGGCTGGTCAGCATTTCGCCAACCACACCCGCCACCACATAGCAGTAATGATCCATGGCGGACATGTCCGCCAGTCCCTTCAAGGAAGCATGTTGCTGAAATTCGGCCATGCCCGCCCCCATGATGCGCACACAACGCGCCAGAGCCGCTTGCTGGGTAGCACTGAAACTGTGGGTAATCTGCACCACATCGGCAGTATGGCGAACCAGATCATGTTCTGCCTCGGGCATATCGGCTGACAGTTGTGCAGCAAAACCTTCGGCAAATACCGCCGGATTTTCGTGTCCCTCGACCACCTGCAAAAACACCTGCTGCCAGTGGGCTTTTTCTTCCCAGGGCATAACCGGATCATCTTCAATGGTATCGGCGATGCGGCACAGCAAATAACCATTTCCGACCGCTGCACGCAAAGCCTCTGGCAATTGCGGAATAGTCAGCGCAAAAGTGCGGGATACGAGTTGCAGGCTTTGTTGCTGCCAGGCTAAAGCCTGATCTAGCGCCGCAGTCATGCGGCGGTCCTGACTGGTGACATCCAAACTCCTTGTTTTATTGGTCCGGGCGCCAGTGCTGACCCGTCGCATCGCGGCAATGTAACTATCCCGCAACAATTCCGCAAGTATAGACTATTTCTATCCAGACTCCCCGTCATCTCCCAAGCCATGTTTGCGGACCCGATAGCGCAGCGTCTCGCGGGTAATCCCCAACACCCGCGCAGCCTTGGTGACATTACCCTCGGTCAGACTCAGTACCCGCTGGAGAATCTGCCGCTCCATGGCCTCCAGATCCATGCTGCCATCCATGGGTAGAATAATGTGCTGGCCGTCCGCCGGACAGGCGGACGGCGCCGGACATGCACCATTCACATTTCCGGGCAACTGCAGCCATTCCCTGGGCAGTTCTTCGGTTTCGGAAAACAGCACCGCGCGTTCAATCACATTACGCAGTTCCCGGACATTTCCAGGCCAGTCGTAAGTCTCCAGCGCGGTCCATACGGCCGGGCTGATATAATGCACGCGCTTGCCGGCCTGCGCATTGAATTCCGCCACAAAATGCGGCACCAGCTCATGGAGGTCGGTCTTACGCTCGCGCAAGGAAGGCAAAGCCAGACGAAATACACTCAGACGATGGAACAAATCGGCACGAAAAGCGCCCTGAGCTACCTGCGTGTCCAGATCCCGATTGCTGGCGGCAATAAAACGCACATCCACAGCAATGGGGCGATCTCCGCCCAGCCGACGCACACTGTGATCTTCAATCACTTTCAATAATTTGGCTTGAAGCTCAAGCTCCATTTCCGAAATTTCATCGAGAAAGAGGGTGCCGCCGCTGGCCTGCTCCACCAGCCCCCGATGGCGCACGGCGGCCCCGGTAAATGCTCCCGGCTCATATCCAAACAACTCGGATTCCAGCAATTCCCGGGGCAAAGCTGCACAGTTGATTTCCACCATGGGACCGCCCGCCTGCGCGCCACTATAATGCAAAATGCGCGCAGCCAGTCCTTTACCCGTGCCCGTTTCTCCGGAAATCACCAGGGCACTGTAGGGAACCTGACTCAGCCGCTCCAACATGCTCCGCACGTTAGCGGCAGCCGCACTGACCCCCAGATAGGTTTCGGGACGATAGCGGCGATGCTGGTTGGAGGTGTCTTCCGCCACCCGGCGCTGGGCACGGGCACCCCGGCCTGCCGAGCGCACCACCATCTCCAGCCGCTCCATTTCACAGGGCTTTTCCAGAAAATCGTAGGCACCCAGGCGCAAAGCCCGCACCGAATCGGGCACGCTTCCAAAGGCCGTCAGAAAAATCCACTCTCCGGCACCGCCTTTGGCTCGCACTTTTTCCAATAAATCCAGACTATTACCATCCGGAAGGTTGAGGTCCGCCAGGGTCACCAGGGGACTGAGATCCTGCTTCAACAAGAGCTCTTCGGCGTCGGCAAAGCGCTCCGCCCAATGCACTTCCCAGCCTTCCTTTTCAAAAAAGCGGCACATTTCCCGCCCCAGAAAAATCTCGTCCTCAATAATCAGCAAAGCATCGGCCATGTTGGGTTACTCCTTACCAGCGATGTCAGGACAGGGTAACAACAAGCACACTTCGGCTCCATGCGGATCCCGATTTCGCAGCTGCACCTCCCCTCCCAGACTGCGCACAAAACGTCGCACCATGGATAAACCCAGCCCTGTTCCCTGTTCCTTGCTGCTGGCAAAGGGACGAATACCCTCGCGCAACAAAGTATCAGGAAAACCCGGACCATTATCAGACACTGTAACCTGCAATTGTTTGTCCATCTGGGCAATGGCAACGCTGATGGTTCCCCCCTCGCCGGCCAGCGCCTGCATGCTGTTCAAAATGAGATTGAGCAAGGCCTGACGAAACTGATCCAAAGGTAGCAGACAATCACGGCAATCTCCCGGTAGCAGTTCCAACTTAACCTGGGCAGGCATCTGATAACGCAACAAATTCAGCAGGGTTTCCACGGTTTCGCGGGGGGCAACCCGGCGG
This sequence comes from Acidithiobacillus ferrivorans, assembly GCA_020723125.1. GTDB lineage: Bacteria > Pseudomonadota > Gammaproteobacteria > Acidithiobacillales > Acidithiobacillaceae > Acidithiobacillus > Acidithiobacillus ferrivorans_A. The sequence goes on along the minus strand of DYJM01000023.1, from coordinate 3,545 downwards.
CCCTTCTCATGCACCTGACGTGCACCGCGCAATTGCTGGTCCAGCAAGCGACTGACCCGACGCAGCTCCTCTTCCATCAACCCGAGCCTTTCAGCCAGCTCCGGATCACGGATTTCCCGACGAATATTCGCGCAACCCACCTGCAAACCCGCAAGCGGATTACGCAATTCATGGGCAAAGGCCGCAGCGGCTTCTCCCACCGCCGCCAGACGCTCCGAGCGGGCCACCGCCGCCTGTTGCGCCACCAGAGTATGGGCTGCTTCATTCACTTCCCGCTGCAAATCCTGCAAATACTGACGCCGGGATTTTTCCAGTTCCTCCAGACGCCCGATCATGTGATTGTAATACTGCAGCAACGGGCTGATGCCCGGATCCGCATGGGCTTCCGTCACCCGCCGAAAAGCCCCGATTTCCAGGGATCGCATGGCCCCCTGCAAGCGCCGCAATGGACCCAGAATGCGCAGACGGAAAAACACCAACGTCACCAGCACAAAAATCATGAACGCAAACAGTGCCACGGCCGTGCCAATCAGGGTATAACGGGCATCATGCCCCGCCGCCAATACCAGCCTGCGACCACGCAGATGCTCTTCCATGCTGACATCGGAAAGCTGCAATAAAGCCTGAGGCAAGAGGGCCGGGTCCTGTTTGGCGATCAACGCCTGCAAACGCCTCCAGTGCCCATTGGTTTTAACCTGCTCCGGATGCGCCGCCGCAATCCGGGACAGATCATCCTGAAGCACTGGCAACGCCGCAGCAGACCCATGACTTTGCCAGGTACGCAAGGTTTCCTGGGAAGTCTGCGCCAGGCTCGCCATGTAGGCGGTATAAGCATCCAAAGTATGCAAATCCTGGTTGGTGTGGACCAGCAACACGCCAAGCAGCAGCAAAGCCAGCACCACAAACTGCACCAGCAAAAAACCGATGGTCCGGAAGGGCGCAAAAGGGATGCGCTTGCGGCTGTCTGACCCGCCACCCGGCAAACGCAAAATCGCCATGGACCTAGCAACTCCCCTTAACCGGGGAAGCGGTTATGGACTCCAGATCAGCAGGATGCTCGGCGCGTGCAGCGCGGCGCATCAGTTGTTCACTGGCCTCGCGCGGGTCCGCGCCGGCGTAGAGCACCCGATAGACCTGCTCGGTAATGGGCATATCCACCCCCAGTCGCTGGGCCAGCAAAAACAAAGCCTGAGCACTGCGTACCCCTTCCGCCTCCTGGCCCAGATCACGCAATACAGTCTCCAAAGACAAACCCCGCCCCAGGCCCATACCCACCCGGCGATTACGGGACAAATCACTGCTGGCCGTCAGAATCAGATCCCCTGCCCCGGTCAATCCCATAAAGGTTTCCGTGCGCCCCCCCAATGCCGTCCCCAAACGGTGCAATTCGGCAATACCACGGGTAATGAGCGCAGCGCGGGCACTATCACCATTGCCCAGCCCATCGGAAATACCCGCCGCAATGGCCAGCACATTTTTGATTGCCCCCCCCAGACACACGCCCGCCACATCATCACTGCGATACACGCGCATCTGGTCACTGGCAAATGCTTCCACTACCCGTCGCGCATCATCCATATTCGCAGCAGCGGCGGTCATGGCCAGGGGCCTACCCAGAATCAGATCATGGGCAAAACTCGGCCCGGAAAGTACCACTTTAGGCAAGGTCGGACAGCTTTCATCCAGCACCTGATCCAAACGCAAGGCGCCCGGCAACTCCAGTCCCTTGGAAGCCAGCACCAACAGCAGATCCGGGGGTAATGAAGCCTGGGGAATAGCCGCCAGAACCGTCCGCAAGGCATGGCTGGGAACCGCCAGCAGCACAGCTTCAGCGCCATCCAGCGTCGCCGCCAGATCAGAGCCTATGCCAAGACCGGACGGAAAGCCGATATCGGGAAATACCGGGGATAAACAGGTGGAATCCATAAAACCCGGCAGAGTTTCCGGGTGGCGTCCCCAGAGCCGCGCCGTATGACCCTGGCGGCACAAATGCACCGCCAACGCGGTTCCCCAGTGCCCGGCTCCAAGAACGGCCCAGCGCATGGCTTATTGCGTCGTGTGACCCACTTGTTCTTGCTGCGCCTGCTGATACAGCGCCTCAAAATTGACGGGATGCAGATGCAGGGGTTGGAAACCGCCGCGTCCCACCATGTCCGCCACCACTTCCCGGGCATAAGGGAACAGAATGGTCGGACAATGTACCGCTATCAGCGCCGGCAGATGTTCTTCCGGAATATTCTGAATCCGGAACAGCCCCGCCTGCTGCACTTCCACCGCAAAGTAGGTGCTCTCACCCGCCTTGGCCTTGACCGTCACCGTCAGGATCACTTCCGTCAGGCCATCCATGCCTTCTACCTGAGTGCTGGCCGTATTCAGCCCCACATCCACGGTGGGGGCTTCGGTCTGGACAAAACTCAAAGGGGCATTGGGCGACTCGAAAGAACTGTCCTTCACATATATCCGTTCAATCATGAATACTGCTTCTGCTTCTTCCATAAGATCCTTCTTCATAGAGGTGGCTAAAAGTAAACTCGGCCCAGTCTAACCGAAGACCCCCTGCGGGGCTATGGATTGACTGGTCACTCCACGGCAAAAACCGCAAACCCCTGTGCCAATCCGGTATATTTTTCTGAACAGTGTGCCGCCACCAACACACTGGTATCCACGTAAACTGACATTAGTAACGTGCGTCTTCACGCAGTAGCTCGGTGCTGGGTGTGGACACCGGCTGATTTAGCAAGCGCGCATTCACACGCCCAAAATGCTCCTTGACGCCCATTTTCCGCTCATCGCCGCTGACCGGTGATAACGTGATAATTCCATTTGAAGACGCAGACAACTCAATCAGAGCCCCTTCCCGCAAGGCCATAACACGAGTCATTTTTACCGGGATCCTGATGGCCAGACTATTACCCCATTTGGCAACCCTAATTTGCATACATCACCAGTCGTATCATTTAGATGATGGGAGTGTATATCCATTGTTAACCCTGCGCAAAACCAGGTTTATTGTATGCTGCGACCAACGCGATACAGGGAAATCTGAAAATCCACTTGCCCTGAAGCGCGCTTCTGTGTACGATTCCCCCCGCTGTCCAGGTCCCCATCGTCTAGCGGCCTAGGACACCGCCCTTTCACGGCGGTAACGGGGGTTCGAACCCCCCTGGGGACGCCAAAAAATTCAACAAGTTAGTAACGCACCGCTTTTAATTTGATTAAATGCTGCCGTAAACGCGGTGACCGTTCATCCTGCGACGTATGGAACTCAGTCGCGTAGAGACAGTCACCATGGAACAAGCGACCGCCTTTCAAATTAATTGTAGTCAGGCCGTACGACTGCCCAAATCCATCGCTTTCCCCAATAATAACAAACACAGCAGACCACCCACAGAAGAGCTCATCGCCGAACGACGCCTTGCAGCAAAATATGAGTAAGTCAGTACTGGATGCTTCCGCGTTGCTCGCTTATCCATAAACTCGTGAACTCTCTGAAGTACCTGAAGTTCACGTCATCCTGATTCGTTAGCAAAAAGCTTTGCCTCTTT
>DYJM01000022.1 GCA_020723125.1 Acidithiobacillus ferrivorans | reverse complement strand
CCTGTTGTTCTAAGGCTCATCCTGCTGTCAGGAGAGAACTCGCCCTACGGGCTCAAACAGCTCTCCTGACGGGCGCAGGATTTCGCCAAGAACAACAACGGCTCAGAACAAAAGTCGCTGCAAAGCACCCACGGCAACCGCCGTTTTTAGGATTATTGGCCGCTCGCAGCCGCGAGCTTGGCAGCATCGATTTTTACCTTGGCATGATCGCGCAAATCACGCAAATAAGCTGCCGACAACAATCTTCCCCGTTGTTCTTCCAGTGAGGCACGAATTTCGGCCGTCACCTTGGGATTGACCGCTACCGAAGAAGGTGCGATCACCTGAGTCACCGCATATATCGTGTAGCCACCCTGCCCACGAACCATCCCCATGGAAGGTATATGCTTTATAGGAGCTGGAGCATCAAATGCTGCGCTCAGCAAAGTTGGAGACAAACCCCGGGTGTCTTTCCGGGTGACATTCAAATGGACTTGGACAGGATAAGTACCATCCGCACTCAACGCCTCGACCTTGCCGGCTTTCCTGGCCGAAGCCAGCAGGGCTTCGGCTTTGCTTTTAGCCAGTTGCGCGGCTTTTTCTGCCGTTAATTGCGCCACAATCTGATTGTTGACTGCAGCTAAAGTCTGGGCTCTACCCGGGGTATAATGGAGCAGATGAACGGCCAGCAAATCTCCATTTTTCAGAGTCAGGGCCGAACTGTTTTTACCAGCCAATACGGCTTTGCTAAAAGCCAGATCCAATGCTTTCGGATCAGCAAAGGGACCGCTGGATAATGGTTTTCCGGCGGTGAGTTTCCCACTCGATTCAATGGTTAAGTGATATGCTTTCGCCACTGACTGAAGTCCATCGGGACTACTGAAAAGGCGATCCTTGAAGTTTTCAACCTGGGCCTGAAAAGCATTTTCAGCAGCCTGATCAGCCTGTTCTGAATTTTTACTTCCGGAAGCAGCCGCTGCAGTAACGCCTTTCGCCGATGTCTGGTTCGCAGCAAGGAAATTATGCGGTCCCATCACTACGTACTGCACTTCAACTTCAGCAGGCAAATGAAATTCAGATAAGTGCGACTGATAAAATGACTGCACTTCCGCCGCATCCGGCTTGGCTTGCTCAGCAAAATGCGCATCAGTGATGGTCACTGTCTTGATATCCCGATATTCCTGCGACCAACCCCATACTTCAGTCGCTGCCTGATCAGAAGCACTGGCAATAACTTGAGGAATAACCTGAAGTTGCTCCAGCCGCATGCTTTCGCGCAACATACCTTCAAATTGTGCCGGCGTCATCCCGTTGGCGGCTAATAATTTCAGGTATTTTGCCTTGGAAAAAACGCCTTTTTCCTGAAAGGCAGGAATAGCTTCAACTTTTTTGGCCAAGGCCGTATCCGAGACCTGTAAACCCAGGCGTCCGGCTTCGGTACCCAATAATATATTATCAATCAATCCATTCAGTACATCGTGCGCAAAGCTGCTCTGCTGTGCCATTTTAGCAGCCGTTGCTGCTCCAAAAACATGACTATAACGTTCTTGCGCCTCTTCGAGGCGTTTATGAAACACTGCTTCGGTAATCTTTTGACCATTTACGGATGCTACAGCCGCAGGTCCGGAACTGCCGGACATCAAATAGCCACTAACGCCCCAGAGGACAAAAGACAACGCAATGAGTACCATAATTATTTTGGCAATAAATGATTGTCCAAAATTACGAAATACGTCCATCATAATTACAATCCTCGCGAAACGGTGCTCCGGTATATATGACCACTGTACTGGTTGATGAAAGCCACTCCTACCACGAATTAAACTTGGATACAATTAAAGCGCAGCAGAGAATTTCCACTGTTAAAAATAAAAAAGACGCCCGCTTGCGAGGGCGCCTTTCTTCATTTGGCGGGGCGGACGGGGCTCGAACCCGCGACCTCCGGCGTGACAGGCCGGCATTCTAACCAACTGAACTACCACCCCAATAAATCGGTGGTGGGCGGTGAGGGGCTCGAACCCCCGACATTCGGCGTGTAAAGCCGACGCTCTACCAACTGAGCTAACCGCCCTAACCAGACGCGCTAGTTTACTGCATCACGCAGCGCTTTACCAGCTTTAAATTTAGGTGTGCGACTGGCGGCAATCATGATTTCTGCACCTGTTGCAGGATTCCGACCCTTACGCGCTTCGCGCTCAGAAACCAGGAAAGAACCAAAACCTACCAGTGTGACCTGATCACCCGCTTTCAAGGCAGCGGTAACCACTTTGATGGCAGCATCCAGGGTATGTCCTGCGGCGGCACGAGTAACACCTGCTTCTTCTGCAATTTTTTCGATCAATTCGGATTTGTTCATAATTTCTTTCTCCTGTTATAGACCCAGACACTTCTGTAAAACTACGAATCAGCTAATACTAGCAGAGGTTATAGCAGGGTAAAAAAACACTTGTCAAGATCACCAACAAAATCTACAAATGATTTCACATCTTAGACCCTATCTATCAGACAATTTCCGTCGTGAATTAGCGACGGTCACGCATTAATCAGCAGCAAATTATCAAAAAAGGCAGTTAATAGCAGAACATAATACCGCCTCTGAAAATAATCATATTCCCAGAGGCTGATAACCACAGTCTAGTGAGCTGTCGCCTTGTCTTCGGCGTTATCTCCAACTGGCGGTACGACACCCAGTAGAGTTTCTCCATCATCTGGCAATGGTGTCGGTGACGTCTCCAGGGCAATAGCCAACACTTCGTCAATCCAGCGTACCGGCTTGATCGTGAGGGCATCACGCACATTTTTGGGAATTTCCTGCAAATCCTTTTCATTTTCTGCCGGTATCAGCACGGTACTGATACCCCCGCGATGTGCTGCCAACAGTTTTTCTTTCAGGCCCCCAATAGGCAGAACCTCACCACGGAGGGTGATTTCACCGGTCATGGCCACCGTCGCCTTGACCGGAATACCGGTCAGCGCCGAAACCAAGGCCGTGGCCATGCCGATGCCAGCGCTGGGGCCATCTTTGGGGGTCGCACCTTCCGGAACGTGAATATGGACATCCCGATTCTGATAAAAGTCAGCCGGAATGCCCAAGGTACGTGATCTGGCACGCACCACACTCATAGCCGCCTGAATGGACTCCTGCATGACGTCACCGAGTTTGCCTGTAATCAGGAGTTTACCCCGACCCGGTACAACCACAGCCTCAATACTCAGCAATTCACCCCCGACTTCCGTCCAGGCCAAGCCGGTGACTTCACCAATACGATTTTCTTTTTCTGCCTTGCCAAAATCAAAACGCCGAACACCCAGATATTTATCCAGATTGCGATCGGAGACCTGAATTTTAGTGCGTTTTTTGTCGAGCAAGAGCTCTTTGACGACCTTGCGACAAATGCGCGCCAGCTCCCGCTCAAGATTCCGCACCCCCGCCTCGCGGGTATAGTAACGGATGATGTCCCGAATCACGGTTTGTGAAACCTGCATCTCCCCGTCTTTCAGACCGGCTTTCTTGATTTGCTTCGGGAGCAGATACTTAGTGGCAATATGGATTTTTTCATCTTCGGTATAACCGGAAATCCGGATGACCTCCATACGATCCATTAAAGGTGCCGGAATATTCAGGGTGTTAGCTGTGGTAACAAACATCACCTCGGACAAATTGAAGTCCACTTCCAGATAATGATCATTGAAAGTGGCATTCTGCTCCGGATCGAGCACTTCAAGCAGCGCCGAAGCCGGATCACCCCGAAAATCCATCGCCATTTTGTCCACTTCATCCAGCAACATCAGCGGGTTGCGGGTTGCCACCTTGGCCAGACTCTGGACAATTTTTCCCGGTAATGCACCGATATAAGTCCGCCGATGCCCGCGAATTTCCGCTTCATCACGCACCCCGCCCAGAGACATCCGCACAAATTTGCGATTGGTTGCTTCCGCAATGGAGCGACCCAAACTGGTTTTACCAACACCGGGTGGACCAACCAGACACAAAATGGGGCCATGACTGTTACCCACACGTTCCTGCACAGCGAGATACTCCAGTATCCGCTCCTTCACATCTTCCAGACCATAGTGGTCGGCATCGAGGATGGCCTTGGCACGCTTAAGGTCTTTAGTAATTTTGCTGCGTTTACGCCAAGGAACACCAACCAGCCAGTCGATGTAATTACGCACCACCGTCGCTTCTGCAGACATGGGGCTCATCATCCGCAGCTTCTTTAATTCGGTATCCGCCTTGGCACGCACATCTTTGGGCATTCCGGCTTTTTCAATTTTACGGGCGAGCTCATCCAGCTCACTGCCACCCTCTTCGGAAAGATCGCCGAGCTCCTTCTGAATGGCTTTCATCTGCTCATTCAGATAATACTCGCGCTGGCTTTTTTCCATTTGCCGCTTGACACGTCCACGAATCCGCTTTTCTACCTGAAGCAGATCAATTTCGGATTCCATCATGCCCAGCAGGTGTTCCAGCCGCACACGCGTATCGGCTTTTTCGAGAATATCCTGTTTTTCTTCCAGCTTGAGACCGAGATGGGCAGCCACCGTATCCGCCAGTCGCGCCGGATCATCCATACTGGCCAGGGTAGACAAAATTTCTGGCGGAATTTTTTTGTTGAGCTTTACATAGGACTCAAACTGCGCGCTGACTGAACGCATCAGCGCTTCCAGTTCACGATCATTGGCGGCACCACTGACCACTACCTGAACCTGGGCGCGCAGTGATTCGTCGGCCGGCAAAAATGAAAGTATCTTGGCCCGTTCCGTACCTTCCACCAGGACTTTTACCGTTCCGTCCGGCAGTTTCAGCAACTGCAAAATGGTCGCCAAGGTCCCGATGCGATAAATATTTTCCGGCTGGGGGTCATCATCAGCCGCATTTTTCTGAGAAACCAACAGGATCTGTTTTTCTCCTGACATGGCTTCTTCCAGTGCGCGGATAGACTTCGCACGACCTACAAAAAGCGGGATCACCATATATGGGAAAACCACCACGTCCCGTAACGGAAGCACGGGCACCATCAGGGATTCTTCTTCTACCAGGAGACTTTTATCTATTTGCGCCACTGCTCACTCCAGAATTTCGATAATAACCATCATTAGAAAGACAGATTGGGGCGCATGGTCGAGTTTTCAACGCGCCCCCAGCTTGTATCAGGCAGGATGAGACATATCCACCTTGATGGCATCGTCATAAACCAGAAGCGGCTTGCCGCCACTTTCCACCACCGCAGCATCCACCACCACTTTTTTGACGCCGGTCATGGAAGGCAGCTCGTACATGGTGTCCAGCAAAATCTGCTCAAGGATGGAGCGCAAGCCGCGAGCACCGGTTTTCCGCGCAAGGGCCTTTTTGGCAATGGCCTTGAGTGCCTCCGGACGGAACTCCAGGGTAACGCCCTCCAGGGAGAACATTTTCTGATATTGCTTGATCAGGGCATTTTTGGGTTCAGTGAGGATGGACATGAGCGCTTCTTCATCCAACTCTTCCAGAAGTGCCAGAATGGGCAAACGTCCGACAAACTCGGGAATCAACCCATAGCGCACCAGGTCTTCCGGTTCCAGATTCTGCATGAGCATGGCGGCAGTAGCATCTTTGTCCCGTTTTTTGAGGGGCGCGTTAAAGCCCATACCGCCTTTTTCGATGCGGGAAGAAACGGATTTTTCAAGGCCCGCAAACGCACCCCCGCAAATAAACAGAATGTGACGGGTATCCACCTGCAAAAACTCCTGCTGTGGATGTTTACGACCACCCTGAGGAGGAACCGAGGCAACGGTGCCTTCAATCAGTTTCAACAAAGCCTGCTGCACGCCTTCTCCCGATACATCGCGGGTAATGGAAGGGTTTTCAGATTTGCGGGTGATCTTGTCGATTTCGTCAATGTAGACAATTCCCGTCTGGGCTTTCTCCACGTCATAATCACATTTCTGCAGCAGTTTTTGAATGATGTTTTCCACATCCTCACCGACATAACCGGCTTCGGTGAGGGTCGTGGCATCGGCCATGGCAAAGGGCACGTTCAACAGGCGCGCCAAGGTCTGGGCCAACAGGGTCTTGCCGGAACCGGTCGGACCAATCAACAAAATATTACTTTTGTCGAGTTCTACTTCATTGTCCTTACCGCCATGCTCCAGACGTTTGTAATGATTGTACACCGCCACGGAAAGCACTTTTTTGGCACCGTCCTGACCGATAACATAATCATCCAGGGTCTTGCGTATTTCCATGGGTTTCGGAAGCTTATCCGGCTGATCACCGTGCAGATCATCCAGGATTTCGTCCTTGACGATATCATTGCACAGTTCTATGCATTCATCGCAGATGAATACCGATGGTCCAGCAATCAGTTTCCGGACTTCGTGCTGACTTTTTCCGCAAAAAGAACAATACAAGGTCTTTTCGCCACTTCCCTCATGCTTTCCAGCCATAGCTGTTCTCCTGCCTGCTTCAGGCGGTCTCGTTATCGCCGCGATGGGTAATCACGGCATCGACGAGATGGTAGGTTTTGGCCTCTTCGGCCGACATGAAAAAATCCCGGTCGAGATCCTGCTCAATGCGTTCGCGACCCTGTCCAGTATGGTGGACCAGAATATCATTCAGACGTTCACGAATGCGCAGAATCTCTTTGGTGTGAATTTCGATATCATGCGCCTGCCCCTGAAAACCACCGGAAGGCTGATGCAACATGATTCTGGCATTGGGTAATGCGTAGCGTTTGCCTTCCGCACCAGCGGCCAGCAGCACGGCGCCCATACTGGCGGCCTGGCCAATACAGACCGTGCTCACCTTGGGACGAATGAACTGCATGGTATCGTAAATAGCCATCCCTGCCGTCACAGATCCGCCCGGGCTATTGATATACAAAGCAATATCCTTGTCAGGATTTTCCGCTTCCAGGAAAAGCAGCTGGGCTACCACCAGGTTGGCCATCATGTCTTCCACCTGACCCACCATGAAAATAACCCGTTCTTTCAGCAGGCGGGAATAAATATCATAAGACCGCTCACCACGACCCGTTTGTTCCACCACAATCGGAACATATCCCAAACCCTGGGGGGTGGACGTAACTGGATCTCCTGCTTGTTTCCACATCATTGCTGCTCCTCGATCAAGGGACGCTGCCACATTCGTCTGAATACCCGATTTACGCCGCCGGGGTTGCCGGAGAACGGCCAATCAACTGATTGAAGTTCACCGACTCTTCGGTCACTTTAACACGCTCCAGAAGCCATGCCACCACTTTATCCTCCAGCACCATGGCTTCTGCCTGTTCCAACTGCTCCGGTTTGCTGCTATACCAGGCCACAAACCGGTCGGGATCCTCATATTGTTCGGCCATGTCGCGAATGACTTGCGTCACCTCGGCATAACTGGCCTGCAGCTTTTCCCGGCGCACGACTTCACCGAGTACCAGACCCAGTACTATCCGGCGTCTGGCAATGCCTTCCAGGTCGCCTGCGTTACCGGCATTAGGGTCTTTCTGCAATTGTTCCAGTTCCTGGGCCAACATTTGTTTGGGCAGCTCAGGCTGGTTACTCTCGGCCAGCAGATCCAGCAGTTGCGATTTCACCTGGGCATGACTCAGCCTTTGGGCTTCGCGATCCAGATTCTCCTTGACCTCCTGACGCAGGACGGCAACATCACCGTCTTCAATACCCAGCGCCAGAGCGAACTCGGCATTCAATTCAGGCAACCGTGCTTCGGCCACTTCCTTGACATGGAGATGAAATTCGGCATTTTTGCCCGCCAGTTCCGCCACATGATAATCCGCAGGAAACTGCACCGAAACGCTTTTTTCTTCACCGGCAGAAAGCCCGATGAGGCCCTGTTCAATATCCGGGAGCAGCCGCCCGGCGCCCAGGACCACCTGATAATCCACCACTTCGCCGCCGGGCATGGGTTCGCCATCCATAAGTCCCTGGAAATCCAGCGTAACCCGGTCTTCATTTTGTGCCGCACGCTCGGTTTTAACATAAAAACGGCGCTGCTGGCGCATGATGTCAATCGTGGCATCCACATCACTTTCCGTAACCACGGCAGTTTTGCGAATCACCGTAGCCGTGGGGATTTGCGGCTCAAATTCAGGATAGACTTCAACAACCGCCGTGAACACGAAATCCTCACCGCGCCTGCCTTTTTCAATCTGCACTTCGGGACGCCCTACGGGACGCAGGGATTGTTCACGGACGGCCTGGGAATAGCGCTCGTTGATCAATTGGTCAAAGGTTTCCATGAGGGCATCCGAACCATAATGGCGTTCAACAATAGCCAATGGTGCCTTGCCCGGACGGAATCCCGGAAAATGCGCTGAGCGGGCCTTGTTGCGTAAACGTTGCGTGACAGCACTTTCCACCTCACTGGCAGGAATGGTCACATGAATGTGGCGTTCCAGAGGCGCCGCCTCCGGTGTGGAAATTTGCATGAACTGATCCTTGTTTTTCATTTTGTCTAAACCTAAACGCCTATCATAAACACAAGCCCGCCGCCCCTCAAGGTCAGCGTAGCCCCCGACTGCCTGGTTTCACCGGGACACCGCCCGCCGCGCAGAGCGGACAGTCTTCAGCGGACCAGGTCCGCACCGGCAAACGCAGAAGTGGATAAAATGGAATACCATCAAAATCCTGAAAGCCTGCACTGCGATCAATAATTGCAGAACCAGCCAGCACCTTGCCACCTGCTGCCTCTACCGCAGTAATACATTCACGGGTCGAACCACCGGTCGTAGTAATATCTTCAACGACCAACACCCCTTCACCTGGGGATAAAGCAAAGCCCCGGCGCAGGACCATCTGACCATTTTCACGTTCGGTAAAAAGACTGCGTACCCCCAGCGCTCTGGCACATTCATAGGAAACCAACACGGCACCCATGGCGGGTCCTACGACACAACGGATCTGCGTCCTGATGCCTTCCGGAATACCGGCAACCATCGCTGCACAAAGGCGAGCTGCATGTTCTGGATGCTGCAACACCCTTGCTGACTGCAAGTAGGTATCGCTATGCAATCCGGAAGACAATAAAAAATGGCCTTGCAGCAAGGCGCCGTCATTTTTGTATACATCCACTACTTCATCTGCTGTCACTGGGCCTTTTTCTCCATCGATAGCCGCCCCATTCAGGGCATATTAGCCTGATTTCATAAAATGGAAACACCTTAACTTATACAAGCAGCCAACATGGCAGACAAGGCTTCTGCCGGATTGGGTGCCGCAGTGATGGGGCGACCGACAACCAGATAGTCTGAACCCGCCGCCAGGGCTGCTCCAGGCGTCATGGTCCGCTTCTGGTCATCGGCGCCATGCTGGGCGGGCCGGATACCCGGGGTCACCAGACAAAACTCCGGATGCAATTGTTTGAGCCGGGAAGCCTCCTGCGCAGAACAGACCAGTCCATCCAGACCAGCCCCTGCACTGAGCGCGGCCAACCTTTCTACCTGTAGCGCAACGGGGTCATGCACACCCAACTGCGCCAGGGCATCGGCATCCAGACTGGTCAATACCGTCACCGCAATCAGCAGCGGCTGATGCCCGGAGGCCGTTACGCCATCAACAGCCTCCCGCGCGGCCTCCAGCATGGCCTTCCCCCCACTGGCATGCACGTTGAGCATCCATACTCCCAGGCGGGCGGCAACCTGACAGGCTTTGGCCACCGTCTGCGGAATGTCATGAAACTTGAGGTCCAGAAATACCTCAAAACCCCGGTTCTGAAGTTGTTCAACCACTTTGGGTCCGGATGCCGTAAACAGTTCCTTGCCCACTTTGACCCGGCATTGGCGGGGATCCAAAAGTTCAGCCATAGCCAGTGCTGCTGCTGCATCTGCGTAATCCAGCGCGACAATAAGTGGTGATTTCACAGCTTTTCCTCTCCTGAACAGACACCCCACTGGCGACAACTGGGGCAGCGCCAGTAATACTGCGTACTTTGATAACCACAAGACTGACAATGAAACAGTTCAGGTTCCAGTTGCCACTGACGCACGGCCAGGGCCATTTTTTCGATCAGCTCCGTTTCCGGAGCATTCGGGTCCATGCTTAACAACAGCTGAAACACCCGAAGATCAGGTTTTTTGGTCAGAATATTGCGCAAAAAATTGCTGGCAGCCGCCTGCCCCTCTATTTTCTGCAAAGCTTCTGCCAGGCGTTTTATGGCCAGCGGCGAACGACAGTGATCCTGCAAACGCTGCAGATGATCCTGCTGCTGGCCCTCCAAGTGCTGCAAAACCTGCAGAAAGGGCTCCAGCACCAGTAAAATCTCCGAGTCAGTAGGTAGTGCCAGCAATTTATCCCAGTATTTGAGGGCACCCTGCCAATCTTTCCTGTCAAAGGCCAGACGCCCGGCAATAATCAGGGCGCGCGGATTGTCGGGAACTTCCCGGCGCGCAGCATTCAGATACTTTTGTGCCTGAGAGCGATCCCCACTGCGCAGCGATTCTTCAGCCAGCTCGCCGTACAACAAGGCAATTACCGTCTGCTGTTCGGACATTCCTGATTGGAGTAAACGCTTGCGAATGGCAATGGAGGAAGCCCACTCACTACCCAATTCATAGAGTTCAGCCAGCGTGGCAAGGCCTTCGGTATGCGCGGGCTGACTTTCGAGCAATTCCTTGAGAATGCTTTCCGCCCGATCCAGAATTCCGGCTTTCAAATAATCGCGGGCAATTTCAAACAGCACACTCTGCCTGAGTTCCTCAGCCAGGGCCGGCTGTTCCAATAAGTACTGATGTACCCGTAATGCCCTTTCCAATTCGCCGCGTCGGCGAAACTGACGGCCCAGGGCCAGGAGAATATCGACACTTTCCGGGTGTTGGCGCAAGGCTTCCAGAAAAAGCTCTACTGCTTCGTCCTGACGTTCACTCAGAAGGTAATTCAGGCCCTGAATATACACCTGAGGGATGGCTTTGCCAGCGGGGGCTTTTTGGGTACGCCCCAGCCAGAAGCCCAGCAGGGCAGCAAAGCCTGATACTACCCCCAGGACGAGGACAACCGCAGAATCCACGCCCAGAATGGTCAATCAGGCTTTGCCGGATGTATTCTCCGGATAATCGACCTGCTCGCGCAGTTCCTTACCCGGTTTGAAGTGTGGAACCCGCTTTTCCGGCACCATGACCGATTCGCCGGTCTTGGGATTACGCCCCTGTTTAGCCGGACGTACATGCATGGAAAAACTGCCGAAGCCACGAATTTCAATGCGCTCACCTTCAGCAAGTGCATCACTGAGGTAATCCAGCATATGGCGGGTGGCCATTTCAATATCACGCACACTGAGCTGCGGGTATTGGGCGCTGATGTTTTTGATCAATTCAGATTTAGTCATGATTTTTAGCTTCTTCAAATAAGCACTGATTGGAAAACCATAAAAACGTCAAAGCGTAAGAACTTCGGCCTGACGCAAAAAAGTGGCTTCACGGATACTTCGGGGAGTATCCATGAAGCCGGGGTGCTATTAACTTTCTTCTTCCTGCTTACGCTTGAGCTGCTCTTTAATCAGGTCACCCAGACTGGTGGTACCTGTTGCCGCGCTGCGGGCATACTGCTGGACCGCCGCCGCCTGCTCTTCCGCACTCGGCGCTGCTTGCACATCACGCGCCTTGGTACTCAGGGTCAAGGTGCGGTTTTTACGATCTACGGCGGCAATGGCCACCTCAATCTTGTCACCTACAGCCAGGGTCTGCCCCTTGCTTAACTCACGTTGCGGCAGGTGGCCTTCAACCCCTTCACCCAGGCGAATTTCCGCGCCACGACCGTCTACGGAAACGACTTCACCTTCTACCAGCGCGCCCTTTTCATTGGCAACGACAAACTGAATGAAAGGATCGGTTTCCATCTGCTTGATGCCCAGGCTGATGCGTTCACGTTCCGGATCAATGCTGAGCACCACGGCTTCCACCGTGTCACCTTTCTTGAAGTCACGCACAGCTTCTTCGCCACTACGATCCCAGGCCAGGTCGGAGAGATGGATCAGGCCGTCAATGCCACCATCCAGACCCACAAATACGCCAAAGTCGGTGATGCTCTTGATCTGGCCGGAGACCCGATCGCCTTTCTGGAAGTTTTGGGCAAAATCCTCCCATGGATTAGGCAGACACTGCTTGATACCCAGAGAAATACGGCGACGTTCTTCGTCGATGTCGAGAATCATCACCTCCACTTCCTGACCGACATGCAGGGCCTTGGCCGGATTGATGTTCTTGTTGGTCCAGTCGATTTCGGAAACGTGCACCAGGCCTTCCACGCCTTCTTCGATTTCAACGAAGGCACCATAATCGGTGACATTGGTGACCTTACCGAAAATGCGGGTGGATTCAGGATAACGACGGGCAATGTCACGCCACGGGTCTTCACCCAACTGCTTCATGCCCAGAGAAATACGACCTCTTTCACGGTCGAACTTGAGGACCAGGACACGCACTTCGCCGCCAACGGTAACCACTTCGCTGGGATGCTTGACGCGCCGCCAACCCATATCCGTGATATGCAGCAGGCCGTCGATGCCACCCAGATCAATAAATGCACCATAATCGGTGAGGTTCTTGACCACACCGTCGAGAATGGCGCCTTCCTGGATGCTTTCCAGCAACACCCCACGTTCAGCACTTTGTTCCTGCTCAACCACGGCGCGACGGGACACCACCACGTTATTCCGCTTGCGATCCAGCTTGATGATTTTCATCTCGAGATCTTTGCCTTCGAGATAAGCCACATCACGCACCGGACGGACATCTACCAATGAACCTGGCAGGAAGGCGCGGACACCATCAATGCTGACGGTGAAACCACCCTTGACCTTACCGGTCAGGAAGCCATGTACCACTTCATTGTCATTGAAGGATTTTTCCAGGTCGACCCAGGTCTTGGCACGACGGGCTTTTTCACGCGACAGGCGGGTTTCACCCATACCATCCTCGACCAGTTCCAGACAGACTTCCACCGAGTCACCGACCTTGACTTCGATTTCACCTTCGGCGTTGCGAAACTGCTCGGCAGGAATGGGTCCTTCGGATTTAAGGCCGACGTCAACGATGACAAAATCATTATCCACGCGGGTGACAATACCGGTGAGCAACTCACCAGGCTTCAGACCCTGGATACTCTGACTTTCTTCAAACATCTCGGCAAAACTGGGTTCAACAAGCATTTCAGCGTTAGGGGTGGTCATAAATTTCAATAGGCCTCATGTACCGGGAGCACCGTGGGTGTCCCTTCTGATTACAGCTCAATGCCAAATCAATGGCGGTTTCAATTCTCCTGCAACGCGGTTTTTACCCACGCCTGCAAGACCGTATAGGTTTCGACGACTGTTTGCGCACTGGTGTCCAGAATTCGGGCATCCGCAGCGGGCCGAAGCGGCGCGACACTGCGTTGTTGATCCCGGGCATCCCGTTCTGCAATTTCCGCCACAACGCTCGCGAGATTAGCACTAATCCCCTGTTCCATCAACTGATTGAGGCGTCTTTTACCACGTTCTTCGGCACTGGCAGTCAAAAAAACTTTCAGCACTGCTTCCGGGAAAACCACCGTACCCATATCCCGGCCATCGGCCACCAGACCCGGAGCCTGGGCAAAGTCCCTTTGCCGCTGCAACAAGGCCGTACGCAGCGCCGGGATAACGGCAATTTGCGAAGTCAGGGCGCTGATCCGTGGGGTACGAATGGCCTCGTCCACCGGTTCATCGTGCAACAGCACCAGGGTCTGGTTGCCATCCCCCATAAAACGCAAGGGCAATTCCAGCGCCAGCCGGACCAGACCGGCTTCATCATCTTTTGCGATTCCCGATCGATCTGCCGCCAGCGCCAGGGCACGATAAATGGCCCCACTATCCAGCAAGTGCCAGCCGAGATCATGCGCCAGCATGCGTCCCAATGTCCCTTTACCGACGCCGCCCGGCCCATCCAGAGTCACTACGGGAATCAGGCTCATGAGGCGAAAACCTCCAGGTTCAGTCCGGCCTCACGCGCCAGCGCCGGAAAACCGGGAAAAGAGGTGGCGACATTGGCACAATCCAATATTTCAACATCTCCGGAGGCTACCTGCCCGGCCATAGCAAAAGCCATGGCAATGCGATGATCTCCATGGCTATCGACCTGCCCGCCACAGAGCGTCGAAGGCGTAATCACCGCCCCGTCAGGCCGCTCTTCCACCGCAACGCCCAGAGCGCGCAAACCGGCAGCCATCACGGCAATGCGATCACTTTCCTTGACCCGCAATTCTTCTGCCCCGGAAATGATACTGGGCGTTTTTGCACAGGCGGCGGCAATAAACAGAGCCGGAAATTCATCAATGGCCAAAGGCACCAAATGGGGAGGAACCTCAATGCCTTGCAGCGGGGCATAGCGTACCCGGATATCCGCCACCGGCTCACCGCCAATTTCGCGCAGGGCCGTCAAATCTATCCGCGCGCCCATCCTGGTGAGAATCTCAATGATTCCAGTGCGGGTAGGATTAATGCCTACTCCTTCAAGCAGCAGATCCGACCCCGGGGTAATACTGGCACCCAACAGAAAAAAAGCTGCCGAAGAAATATCGCCGGGAACCTGGATACGTTGCCCGGTGAGCTGACCACCACCCTCCAGGCAGGCCCGATTTCCCTGTCGGGATACCGCATAACCGAAACCTTTCAACATGCGTTCGCTATGATCCCGGGTAGGTGCCGGTTCGGTGACGCAGGTTTCGCCCCGGGCATATAGACCCGCCAACAATACAGCGGATTTCACCTGGGCACTGGCAACCGGCATCTCATAATGCAATCCCTGCAAGGGCTTGCCGTGAATATGCAGGGGTGCTTTTCCGTCTTGTGACTGAATATCGGCGCCCATGGCCGTAAGTGGTTTCAAGACCCGGCCCATGGGACGCTTCTGCAAACTCGAATCACCCACCAGGGTGCTGGCAAAAGTCTGTCCGGCCAACACTCCGGACAGGAGACGCATGGCCGTGCCGGAATTACCACAATCCAGCGGGACTTGCGGTGCTTTCAGGCCATGCAGACCTACTCCATGAATGCGCAGGTAGCCATTTACCGGTCCTTCCATATGGACCCCCATGGCCCGAAATGCCGCAATGGTCGCCAGTACATCTTCGCCCTCCAGGAGCCCTTCTACTTCGGTCACGTTTTCGGCAAGGGCACCGAGAATGACGGAGCGATGGGAAATGGACTTATCTCCCGGAACAGGGAAGCGGCCTTTGAGCGCATTGCCAGGTTTGACGAGGTAGCGGGTAATCATTCTGAAAGCACCGGTGGAAAATGAAATTGTTGGCGAACCGTTTTGCCACGCTCCAGCCAGGACTGCAGATCAGGTATCGCTTCGTCCGTCAGCAATTGTTCCACCAGACGCAGGTTATCCTGGAACTGTTGTAGTTGCTGACGTACTGCCTGATGGTTTTCCTGCAGAATCTCGGCCCAGAGTGCGGGGTTGGAATCGACAATGCGCGAGAAATCTCGCAAACCGCCACCCGCCAGATTTTCCAGACCGGGAAACTGCGGCGCCAGTCCGGCCAAATAGATATATGCCAACAAATGCGGCAGGTGACTGGTAGCTGCCAGCGCTGCATCGTGGGCCTGGGGCGACATTTCCTGAACCTCGGCACCCAAGGCCATCCAGAACTGCCGGACTTTGTCCAGCGCCAGATCATCCGTCCGGCCTGCCAGCGGCGTAAGAACTACTTGTGCAGCACGATACAGGTCTTCACGCGCCGCCGGAAAGCCAGTCATTTCACTGCCGACCAGCGGATGACCCGGTACAAAGCGTGCCCCGAAAATTTCCGTAGCCCGGCAGGCTATAGCATTTTTGGTACTGGCCAAATCGGTTATTACCGCAGCAGGGTCTGCCCAGCGTGCAACTTCTGGGAGCTGGGCCAACAATACTTTTGGCGGAGTGGCCAGCAGGATCAGATCGGCATCCACCAACACCTCCGGCAACTGATGCCCCAGTGCAATCCGCCAAGGTTCTGCACTGGACTGCAGAGCGGCTACGGCAGCGGCACTGGGCAACGCGGCATGAATAGGACCATCATACCCCACAGCGCGCAAGGCCTTGGCAACACTGCCACCCATCAGCCCGAGGCCCACTATGGCCACCCGCTGAAAGGGAATCTCCGGCATCTTAGAGTTCGCGCCCTATGGCCGCTGCGACTTTATGCAAATCATCCATCATGACCATCAACTGCTGGGGACTAAGCGCCTGATCCGCATCACACCAGGCTTCTTCCGGACAGGGATGGGATTCCACCAGCAAGCCATCGGCTCCAGCGGCAATGGCGGCTTTGGAAAGTGCCGGAACCAGCCAGGACTTACCACCGGCGTGGCTGGGATCGACGATCACTGGCAGGTGGGTTTCCTTCTTGAGTACCGGAATAGCCGTGACATCCAGCACATTCCGGTAGGAAGTCTCGAAAGTACGGATGCCCCGCTCGGCAAAAATGATTTTGTGATTACCATGGGCGGCAATATATTCCGCTGCCATCAACCATTCCTTGACCGTGGCGCTGAGGCCCCGTTTGAGAATGACCGGCACATCCAGACGCCCCACTTCCTTGAGCAGATCAAAATTCTGCATGTTGCGGGTACCGATCTGAATGATATCCACCCCTTTTTCCAGAAAAAGGTCGATTTTCCGGACATCCATCAATTCGGTAACAATGGGCAGGCCCACTGCATCAGCAGCCGTCCGGAAATAGTCCAGGCCCTCATCACCAACACCCTGAAAGGTATATGGACTGGTACGCGGCTTGAAAGCACCACCGCGCATCAAACGGCATCCAGCGGCTTTCACGGCCTCTGCAGCACTGCGCATCTGTTCCGGCGTTTCTACGGAACAGGGGCCGGCAATGATCTGGATTTGTTTACCACCAAAGGGAATTCCCCGCACCTCAACGATGGTATCGGTGGACTTGAATTCACGACTGACCAACTTATAGGGTTTGAGAATGGGCATAACCTGTTCCACTGCGGGTAAGGATTCCAGGGCGCCTTCCGGCAACAAGCGTTCGTCGCCCAGCAGACCCACCACGGTCCGCTCCGAGCCGGTACTGACCATAGGCTGCAGGCCAAATTGGCGAATCCGCTCCAGAAGCTGTTCCATCTGTTCTGCGCTTGCTTGTGGTTTGACGATGACGATCATGGGATTACAGGACCTCGCCCAGCATTTTCAAAAAACGTTGATTTTCCACCGGCAGGCCCACACTCACCCGCAGATGATCCGGCATGCCGTAGGGGCTGAGGGGGCGCACGATGACACCACGCTGCAACAACGCCGAATACACGCGCTGCCCTCCTCCCGGTACGGCGAAGGCGGTAAAATTGCCTGCAGGGGGCAAAATTGTCAATCCAAATTTACGCAGCCCCTCCGCCAGAACCTGTCTTTCCTGGCGATTGTTGACGCGTGTTGCCTCCAAATGCCGGGTATCAAGCAGGGCGGCATGCGCAGCTACCTGCGCCAGGCTGTTGATATTGAAAGGCTGACGGACACGTTCCAGCACGGCAATCAGGTCCGGGTGCCCCATTCCATAGCCGCAGCGCAGGCCGGCCAAACCATAAGCCTTGGAAAAAGTCCGGGTTACCAGCAAATTGCTGAAACGGCCCAGCCATTGGCGACCATCGGGATAATTGTCGTCGTCCATCAGTTCCAGATAGGCCTCGTCGAGAACCACCAGGGCATGCGCCGGAACACTGTCAATAAAGGTTTCCAGGGCCTCGCCGGACAATTGCGTGCCGGTTGGATTGTTGGGATTGGCGATAAATACCAGCCGCGTCTGCTCACTGAGCAAGGCCGCCATGGCATCCAGATCATGTCCGTAATTGCGGGCGGGAGCAGTTCGTACCGTTGCACCACTGGCCTGAGCAGCAATGGCATAAGCGGCAAAAGCATATTGCGACACAATCACTTCCGTCCCTGGCCCGGCAAAGGCACGGACCGCCATTTCAATGACCTGATCCGAACCATTCCCAAAAATAAATTGCCGGGGGTCCAGGTCATGCATTTGCGCCAGGCGCGCCCGCAGTTCCGGAGCGCCACCTTCTGGATAAAGGGCCAGACCGGGCAATGCATCACGTATTGCCGCCAGCGCCAAAGGACTGGGACCCAGGGGATTTTCATTGGAAGCCAGTTTGATGGCGTCGCGAATGCCCAGTTCGCGTTCCAGCTCAGCCAGAGGTTTGCCGGGTTGATAGGGACGTAAATCCGCCACACCCGGAGCTGCGTACTCCAGAAAATTCAGTGCCATTAAAAAACCGCCTTGGGGTAGCTTCCCAGACAACGATAAAAAGAAGACTGTGCCGCCAGAGCATCCAGTACCGGGGTCAAGTCGGGATCCTGACAATGTCCCAACAAATCCAGATAAAAAACGTATTCCCAAACCGCCGATCGCGCGGGACGGGATTCTATGCGGGTCAGGCTGATATGGGCATCGGCCAGGGGCGACAGGAGCGCGTGGAGACTCCCCGGCCGGTTAATGCCCGCCACCACCAGACTGGTTTTATCCTGACCGGTGGGACGCGTAAAAATTTTTCCGATGACCAGAAAACGAGTGGTGTTTTCCGGATTGTCTTCAATACCGGCCTGCAGGATATTCAGGGCATAAGTTTCGGCAGCCACGCTGGTGGAAATGGCAGCGCCTTGCGGATCCTGGACTGCCCGTTCTGCGGCCACCCCATTACTGGGGACATCCACCAGTTCCACCCGGGGCAGATGCGCAGCCAACCATTGTCGGCACTGGGCGCGGGTCTGGTAATGCACATAAACCTTGCGGATTTGTTCCATGGGAATCTTGGCCACCAGATTATGCACAATGCGTAATTGCACCTCCCCGCAAATTTGCAGGGGATAATCCAGTAACAAATCCAGCGTCAGGTTGACGGAACCTTCCGTGCTGTTTTCCACCGGAACCACGCCAAATTGTGCCTGCCCAGCATCCACCATCCGGAAAATTTCAGGGATACTGCCAGTCGCTTGAAAAGAGGCAGAACGGCCAAAATGCTTTTGCGCGGCCATCTGCGAGAATGTCCCTGCCGGCCCCAGATAAGCGACTTGCAGGGTTTCTTCCTGAGCCAGTCCTGCCGAAATAATCTCCCGATAAATGCTGGCCACCTGGGCATCTGTAAAAGGTCCGGGATTTTCCTGCATGATCCGTCGCAGGATTTCTGCCTCACGATCGGGATGATAAAACCGGC
The DNA here is from genome assembly GCA_020723125.1 of Acidithiobacillus ferrivorans. GTDB lineage: Bacteria > Pseudomonadota > Gammaproteobacteria > Acidithiobacillales > Acidithiobacillaceae > Acidithiobacillus > Acidithiobacillus ferrivorans_A. Next base: position 6,401 of record DYJM01000022.1, on the reverse strand, counting down.
TTTCGCCCTCGGCGCGCTTGAGTTCACCCACGGCGTGGGCCAGTTGGCCCCGCTCGCTCAGCAAGGCCAGAATTTTGCCGTCGACCTGATCAATGGCGGCACGCAATTCAGTCAGGCTGCGCGGGGATGATTTCAAAAGCAACGCTCCTAGCTGTGCTTGCGGGCAAAGTCCCGCATGAAATCCACCAACGCCTGCACACCGGCCTCGGGCATGGCGTTATAAATGGAAGCGCGCATTCCACCCAGGAGACGGTGGCCTTTGAGCTGCAGCAGGTGCCGAACTTCGGCTTCCTGCAGGAATGCCTTGTCCAGATTGGCGTTTTGCAGGGTAAAGGGCACATTCATCCGGGACCGGTTACGCGGTTCAATCGGATTGGCATAAAAACCCGCTGATCCGTCAATGGCCTGATACAGCAATTCCGCCTTGCGCGCATTGCGTTCGGCCATGACCTGCAGGCCACCGGTTTGTTTCAACCATTTGAATACCAGACCGGCCACATAAATGGCAAAGGTAGGCGGGGTATTGTGCATGGAACCATCTTTGGCCTGCACGGCATAATCCAGCATGGTGGGCGTATTGGCCGGGGCATGTCCCAGCAAGTCTTCACGCACAATGACCAGGGTCAAGCCCGCCGGACCAATATTTTTCTGGGCACCCGCGTAAATCAGCCCGAACCGGCTGACATCCACCGGCCGCGATAAAATATGGGAAGAAGCATCGCTGACCAGCGGAATGTCTCCCAGCTCCGGCACAAAATCGAATTCCACGCCACCGATGGTTTCATTGCCGGCAATGTGCACATAAGCGGTGTCTTTGCTGACCTGCCATTCGGACTGGGGTGGCACCAGACGGGCCTGACGATCGGCATTACTGGCGGAAACTTCGACCTCAGCAAAACGCCGCGCCTCTTTCAAGGCTTTTTCTGACCAGATGCCGGTCTGCACATAGCTCGCCTTGCGATGCCCACGTAACAAATTGAGCGGGACCATGGCAAACTGGAGGGTGGCACCACCTTGCAGAAACAGGACCTTGTAATTTTTCGGGATGTTCATGAGATCACGGAGATCCTGCTCGGCTTCCGCAACAATCTGCATGTAGTCCACACCACGATGGCTCATTTCCATGACGGAAATACCACGACCATGCCAATCCAGCAGTTCCGCCTGCACTTGCTCCAGCACCGCAGGCGGCAACATGGCAGGACCCGCACCAAAATTATATACCGGCTGATTCATGATTTATTCCTGGGGCAGTTCGGACTGCTCCCCCTCCTCTTCATCTGTTTCTGCAATAAGCGCCAAACCGGCAAGTTGTTCGCCCTCGCCCAGGTTAATCAAACGCACCCCCTGGGCATTTCGACCCGTGCGCCGGATGCTGTCCACCGCAATGCGAATCAGGGTGCCGTGGTCGGAGACCAACATCAACTCGTCCCGTTCTGTCACGGCCAGTGCACCAACCACATTCCCGTTGCGTTCATTGGTCTGGATGGCAATGACGCCCTTACCGCCGCGATTGGTGCGTCGATATTCCTCGACCGTCGTGAGCTTGCCATAACCATTGGCTGTTGCTGTCAGTACAATCTGATTCGCATCGACCAGTTCCGCAGAAATCACCCGATCGTTTTCTGCCAGACTGATGCCCCGTACACCCCGGCTATTACGCCCTGTGGCACGGACATTTTCTTCGGGGAAACGGACCGCCATGCCGTGACGGGTAAAGATCATGATTTCGCGTTGCCCATCGGAAAGGCAGACGCTCACCAGCCGATCGCCATCATCCAAATTGATAGCGTTAATACCCTGACTGCGCGGTCGGGAATAATCCATGACCGGGGTTTTTTTGACGACCCCATGGGCAGTCACCATGCACACAAATTGTCCCTCCGTGAAATCGCGCACCGCCAACACCGCAGTAATATGTTCGGTGGGAGCCAGGGACAGCAGATTTACAATCGGCTTGCCCTTGGCGCCGCGACCCGCCTGGGGTAACTGATAAATTTTTTGCCAGAACACCTTGCCGAGGTTACTGAAAAACAGGCAGTAGGCATGGGTAGAAGCGCAGAACATCCGCTCCACGAAGTCTTCTTCCTTGGTGGTCGTCGCCATTTTTCCCTTGCCACCGCGCCGCTGGGCATTAAATACGGCGACCGGTTGGGCTTTGATGTAACCGGCATGGGTGAAGGTTACCACCATTTCTTCTTCGGCAATGAGATCTTCATTGGAAATATCGCCGGTATCGGCCACAATCTCACTGCGTCGGACATCACCATACTGATCCAGAATGGCGACCAGCTCTTCGCGAATGACTTCCATCAAGCGTACATGAGACCCGAGAATCTCCAGTAATTCCTTGATGCGATCCAGCAAGCCCAGATACTCATCACGGATTTTATCCTGCTCCAGACCGGTCAGCCGATGCAAACGCAAATCGAGAATCGCCTGTGCCTGGGTTTCGGAAAGGTGGTAACCATCAGCCTGCATCCCGTCAGAGGGTTCGCCACGCTCGGCCAGCAGGGCAGCCACCATCCCCGGTTCCCAGACCCGCTCCAGCATCTTGGCCTTGGCCTCGGCTGGATTGGCCGCAGCACGAATCAGGCTGATAAGCGGATCCAGGTTGACCAGAGCCACCGCCAGACCTTCCAGAATATGGGCACGATCACGCGCTTTTTTCAGTTCAAAAATGCTGCGGCGGGTTACCACTTCCCGACGATGCTGAATGAAGGCATCGAGCAGGTCGCGCAGGCCCAGAGTCCGGGGCGCACCGTCGAGCAAAGCCACCATGTTGATATTGAAAACACTTTGCATGGCCGTATGCTGGAACAGATTATTGAGCACCACCTCGGCATTGGCATCTCGCTTTAGCTCAATGGCAATGCGCATGCCCGACTTATCGGACTCATCGCGCAGGTCACTGATGCCTTCCAGACGCTTTTCCTTGACCATTTCGGCAATGCGTTCAATCAGACGGGCCTTGTTCACCTGATAGGGCAATTCGGTAACAATGATGCTCTGCCGATTGGTTTTTTTGTCCGTTTCAAATTCGCTACGCGCACGCATGACCACGCGGCCACGGCCACTGCGATATGCTTCAATACTGCCAGCCCGGCCAAGAATGTAGCCGGCAGTCGGAAAATCGGGTGCAGGCACCAGATCGAACAAAGCTTCATCAGAGGTCTGCGGATCATCCACCAAGGCCAGACAGGCATTGATGATTTCGGTCAGGTTGTGGGGCGGAATATTGGTGGCCATACCCACCGCAATACCGGCCGAACCGTTGATGAGCAGGTTCGGGATCCGTGCGGGCAGGACCAGCGGTTCCCATTCTTTCTCGTCGTAGTTGGGGCCAAAATCCACCGTTTCCTTTTCCAGATCGGCGAGCATTTCATGGGCAATGCGCGCCATGCGCACTTCGGTGTAACGCATGGCCGCCGGACTGTCACCATCTACCGAACCAAAGTTACCCTGCCCGTCAATGAGGGGATAGCGCATGGAAAAGTCCTGAGCCATCCGCACCATGGTGTCATAGACGGCAACATCCCCATGCGGATGATATTTACCAATGACATCACCCACCACGCGGGCAGATTTCTTGTAGGGCTTGTTCCAGTCGTTACTCATCTCGTGCATGGCAAAAAGCACCCGCCGATGTACGGGTTTCAGGCCATCGCGGGCATCAGGAAGCGCCCGCCCGACGATTACACTCATGGCGTAATCGAGATAGGACTGGCGCATTTCCTTTTCGAGACTGACGGGAATGGTTTCTTTGGCGAACTCTATCATCTGAAGACCGGTTATCCTTGATTATTTTAACGCGGCATTATGTCACAACAGGACGCTTTCTGCATGTTTCAGCCACGCAACTCGGCAAGGCTGTGCAGGTAGTCCGGTCGGGCCACGCCTTTTTCCGTGATGATCGCCGTTATGAGCGCAGCCGGGGTGACGTCAAAAGCCGGATTGCGCACTTTAACACCCGCTGGAGCCACATCATGACCCGCACACTGCCGGACTTCGCTGTCCGGACGCTCTTCAATAATGATGCCTTCTCCGGCGGGCATGGCGAAATCTACCGTACTCAAGGGCGCTGCCACATAAAAGGGAATCTGATGATATTGCGCCAATACTGCGAGACTATAGGTTCCGATTTTATTGGCTGCATCGCCATTGGCGGCAATCCGGTCAGCACCTACGATCACCGCCTGAATCAGCCCCTGCTGCATGAGATAGGCCGCTGCACTATCGGTATTCAGGTGAAAGGGAATGCCGTCCTTCTGGAGTTCCCAGGCGGTCAGGCGCGCACCCTGCAACCAGGGCCGGGTTTCGTCGGCATACACCTGCAGTTGTTTTCCGGCAGAAATGCCCGCCCGGATGACGCCCAGCGCCGTACCATAGCCGCCCGTAGCCAGACTGCCCGTGTTGCAATGCGTGAGGATACCGCCCTGATCCGGCAGCAAGGCCGCGCCATGGCGACCCATCTGTTGATTGTCGGCGATGTCCTGTTCCAGCAAGTCATGGGCGGCCTGCAGCAATAATGCCGCAGCCCGGTCGGCAGCTCTTTCGCCTTGCGCCAGCTTTAATTGACGATCTGTTGCCCAGGCCAGATTGACGGCGGTGGGCCGCGCCGCCTTGATTTCCTCTGCTGCTCCTGCCAAACGCTGCTGCCAGTCAGAAAATTGCCGTATTTCCTGTGCCGCCAATGCCATGGCATAAGCCGCAGTCACGCCAATCGCCGGCGCCCCGCGCACTACCATTTGCGTAATGGCCACCGCCACCTCGCGATAGTCATCCAACTGCAACCAGATTTCCTGTTGTGGTAACAAGCGCTGATCGAGCAGGCAAAGCTGCTGGTCTTCCCAACGAATGGCACGAATATTATCGACGATAGGCACAGAGAGTCTCCTGAGTGGCGGGTTTCAGACAGCACCGGATAAAATCCACGGCGCGCTCAATATACGGATCAACGAAATATCTGTAAAATGCAGGGCCTTACCCGCCCCCGAAATGCCGGGGCAACTTTCCTTTTCCTATAGGTTTTGATCATGTCTGCCATCCACCATTACCCTGTTCTGCGCCTGCGCCCCAAGGAAGACCGCCGTTTGCGCGCCGGTCACCTCTGGATTTACAGCAACGAAATCGACGTCACCAAAACGCCTCTGCATGGAATCATTCCCGGCAGTGTCTGCAGAATAGAAGATGCCCAAGGTAAAGCCATCGGACTGGCGCATATCAATCCGCACACTCTCCTCTGCGGACGCCTCCTCAGCCGTGATCCCCATCTACTGATCAATGAAGCATTTTATCAGGAACGCTTGCACCAGGCGTTGCGCATGCGTGAAAAATTGTTTTCCGCGCCTTTTTACCGATTGGTGCATGGCGAGGGAGATGGCCTGCCCGGCCTGATTATTGATCGCTATGAAGATACCTTGGTCATACAGCCCGGCAGCCTGGGTATGGATCGGGACATCGCCCTGATTGTCAACGCCCTGCAAGCACTTTTACACCCCACGGGTATATTATTGAAAGCGGGCGGCGCGGCGCGGCGTCTGGAAGGTTTGGAAGATCGGGTAGAGGTTCTTTTCGGAGAGGTCCCGGAGCGTCTGCAGATTTGGGAGAATGATTGCCTGTTTGAGATGGACCCGCGCGGCGGTCAAAAAACCGGATGGTTTTACGACCATCGCGCCAATCGTCGACGCCTGCTGAGTTATGCCCCCGGTAGGCGCGTGCTGGATTGCTTCGCCTATCTCGGCGCTTTCAGCATTCCCCTGGCCAAGGCCGGGGCGCTTGAAGTCACCGCAGTAGACAGCTCGGCACCCGCTCTGGCCCTGTTGGAAGAAAATGCCCGGCGCAATGCCGTAGCACCCATTCGCATCATGCACGACGACGCCATGGAAGCTTTGGCCCGACTTCGGGATCGAGGTGAGCAGTTTGATCTCATCGTCCTCGACCCCCCGGCGTTGATCAAATCCAAAAAGGATTTCAAGGAAGGCAGCATTGCCTACCGGCGCTTCAATGATCTGGCCATGCGCCTGCTCGCGCCGGGCGGTATTCTGTTCACGGCCTCCTGCTCCCATCATCTCAACCGTGAGACGCTGCTCGGCCAGATTGCCTTTGGCGCGCAAAGAGGCGATTATACCATCATCGGCGAAGGGACCCAGGACATGGATCACCCCATCCACCCCGCTGTGCCCGAAAGCAGCTATTTGAAAGGTTTTTACGTACATCGCCGGGAATTGATTACTGACGAACTGGAGTGATTTTCACGATGGGGCGGATGTGGGGTGGATTCTTGTCGCGCTGCCCCATGACAGGTACAATCGCGCCCACGCCGTTGTAGCTCAGTCGGTAGAGCAACTGATTCGTAATCAGTAGGTCAGAGGTTCGATTCCCCTCAACGGCACCAAATA
>DYJM01000121.1 GCA_020723125.1 Acidithiobacillus ferrivorans | reverse complement strand
GCCCACTGCACCTGACCGCTGGCCACGAGCGGGTCAACCACTTCGGTCAGGAACTTTTCGATCACCGCGAACGGGGCTTGGGGGTCGCCGCGAAATTCGCCAGGGTGAACCGTAAAGTGGAAGACGTTCACCTTGCCGGGCTGCGCCGCCGCCAACGAGGCATACAGGCTTTGCTCCAGATACTCGAAGTAGGCTTCGTCTCCGCCCGCTTCGTTGCTGCGGCGCATGGAGGCGAAGTTGCTTTTGTCATATTGTCCTTCTGGCAGGAAGACAATCGCGCCGTTCGGGTCATGTTGCGTGAAAAGTGTGAAGTCCGTGCCGTCGGTGCCGCCGGCGGGGCGCCAGGGATTGACGCCGACGAGAGAAAGATTGGTCTCCTGGACCTTGGGATTTTTCCAATCGCTGTTCACGTCCAGCCCGGCGCATTCGGAAGCTTCATAGACGTTTGGGTACAGGTTGCCACCGCTCCAATAGCGAATGTTGGTGACGCCTGATGCCTGCGTGATGTAGCCGATCTCTTCCTTCATCACGTCACACCACTGTTGCACTGAGAGCGCGGACGAGTTCTTGCCGAGATGGGCGTCTTCGTGGAAGTGCAGGGCGATCTCATGTCCGCGCGCGGCGAGGTCGGCGAGGAGGGTATTGCCTGATTCAATCGCCACCGTCGTAAACGGACTCTGCGTCTGAATCGTCATCTGTCCGCCGTGCGCCTCGATGATTTGCGTCACCGCGAGAATATCCTGTACATGCCGCTGGAAGAACTGCGGGTTGTGGTAATCGCCTTTGCCGCCGCCATAACCTTGCGCGGTTTCGCCCATCGGCTCGATGTGCATCCCGATGGTGAAGTAGAGGACGGCGCCGCCACCCGCGTCATTCTGGACTTCGGGCTGGGCTGCGGCTTTGGCAGGCTGGGTCGCCGCCGCTTCAGTCGGGACGGGGAGGCTGGTCGCCGCTTCAGCAGGCGTGTTCTCGTCCCCTTGCGCGGTGGGCGAGGAAGCGAGCGGCGTGGCAATCAGCAAGCAAGCCAGGTTGAACAAGACCAGTAAAGTAATTAACAGAGCTAAGCGTTTCATAACGATCTCCGTTAGTTGGTTTTCCCAAAGTTTACCCCCCACCAATGGCTTATAGAAGTGTCCCACGTCATTCTCTACGTAAAGACGCCGTGAAAAATGTCTATTCTAGCCGTGACTGGTGTCATGGCTTACACCGTATAAGCATGACAACTGCCAGTCGCACAACTTTTCTTGTCATGATAAGATTCAAATATGACTGATTCTCTTGAAACCTCGCGTGTGTTGCGCATGGCTGCCTGGATGTGGCTTGGGTACCTGGTAGCGTTGGCAATGGTTGACGTAACTATCTATGCTGAAGCGCCGCGTATTCCCTTGCCGGTGGTGGTATATTACTTCGGCAACATCCTTGTTTCGCTACTCTTCCTGGGTTTATCGCATTGGGAGCGGTTACAAAAACGACTTGGACCAACCTGTACCCCTCTCATGATCCTAATCATTTCTGTCGCACCGATCATCTTGAGTCACACATTTGTGCCGCGCTTCCCGCCAGCGCCGCTTTCCAGGGCTGAAGGTATGACCTTGCGGCAAATGCCCATTCTGTTTATCGCCCTGATTTTGGTCGCCTGGGAGTACAGCCTGCCTCATGTGATTGCCTTTGGCGTAGGTACGGCTATGCTCGAACTATTTATTGTGTTTTTCCTCATTCCCTTTCCGCCCTACGTTTCACAGATTCTGTTTTTCATTACTATCATGCGCACGGTGAGCTTTTTGGTCGTTGGCGTTTTTATCAGCCACCTGATGACCCGCCTGCGCCAGCAGAGTGAATCGCTGCGGCAAGCCAATGTCCAATTGGCACACTATACCAGCACGCTCGAAAATCTCACCGTCAGCCGAGAGCGCAACCGCATGGCGCGCGAACTGCACGACACTCTGGCGCACACCCTCACCGGTTTGTCGGTAACGCTCGAAACCGTCAAGGCTTACTGGGACGTGGACGTTGACCAGGCCCGCACCCTGCTGGACAAATCCCTGGCTGCCACGCGCAATGGGTTGGAAGAGACCCGCCGTGCTTTGAAAGCCCTCCGCGCCAGCCCGATCGAAGATCTGGGATTGGGGCTGGCTCTGCGTCAACTTGCTCAATCTGCTGCCGCTCGGCACCAGCTGGACCTAAAAATGGCTTTGCCAGACCCCTTGCCGGCGCTTGCCCCCGACGTGGAACAATGTTTCTATCGCATCGCGCAGGAAGCCGTCGAAAACGTCCTCCATCATGCCAACGCCAAAACACTCTGCATAAAACTTGAAACATTGGAAGATAAATTACGCCTTATCGTGCAAGACGACGGTCTGGGCTTCGACCCGCGCGACAAGGTGAGCGCCGGGCACTTCGGGCTAGTAGGCATGAAAGAACGAGCTGAATTAGCTGGTGGAACACTCACGATTAATAGTCAGAAAGGAAAAGGAACGGAGGTCGTTTTAGAAATTTGACTTAGGTATCGTACCGCCAGCTAGTTGTTGGTCTTTATCGGGTGAACCCGGAGGTACGTCTTGTAACACTAAGCTGTAGCTGGTCTTGACAGGGCGAAGCCCGACGTATTGCCTTGTGCCACCAGCCTAAGGCTGAGCTTGACCGGACAAGGGCCGGCGAATTGCCTTATGCTGCCAGCTAATGGCTGGTTTCAACCGGGCAGAGCCTGGCGTGATTTTGTGAGGAGGTGAGATGAAAATCATTATTTGCGATGACCAAGCCGTTGTCCGCGATGGACTCGAACTGTTGCTCAGCCTGGAAAAAGATTTTCAGGTCGTTGGCTGTGCACAGGATGGTGCAGAAGCCGTCGAATTGACTGCCCAACATCACCCCGACCTGGTACTGATGGACCTGAAAATGCCCGGGGTGAATGGCATCGAAGCCACACGTCAAATTCGGGCAAAATTCCCGCAGGTCAAAGTATTGATTTTGACTACATACGATGATGACGAATGGGTTTTTGATGCTATCCGAGCTGGAGCAAGCGGTTACTTGCTCAAAGATACCCCACGCGAGAAGGTGGTCGAGGCGGTGCGCGGGACTATCTTAGGCCGTTCGTTTCTTGACCCCGCAGTGGCAGGCAAACTGCTCGATCAAGTTGCCAGGAATCAGACTCAACCCTCCAGCCTGTTGACTGAAAAACTCACTGGGCGGGAAATTGACGTGCTAAGGTTGTTGGCTCGCGGACTAACCAACCCCGAAATCGCCACACAACTTCATTTGTCCGAGGGAACTGTGCGTAATCACGTCAGCGCCATCTTGGAAAAACTAAACGTCTCCGATCGCACCCAAGCGGCTGTCATTGCTATTCAGCATGGATTAGATCACTGAGCAGCGTGAATCCAGCAGTTGACGTGCAGATTACCGCCGAGTAGCGATTTGGAATACGCCGATGCGAACACACTGATGCGGGTGCTGAGCGGGCAGCAGGGAATAATAGATTAATGAACCTTAAAATATTGGGGAAAATATTAAAAAGCATTAAAACCACTTGACAGAAAAAGATGAGTGGGTATAATTATAAACGCTCAATAAAACCCAAGACGGATCTCACCGAAGAGGGATGATCCTTTACAACCGAAGAGACGCCTCTGCGTCAGAGACCAGAACTGGGAAGTTTGTTCGGTCTGACGGCCGATGTCGGGAAAGAAAAGGCATCGGTATTTTGTCTCTAAAACACTTGACAGGCAAACGCGAGGCTGGTATACTCCAGCCCGCTCGATGGCAGAACCTTAACAACTGAAGAGTGATAGAAAGCAAAGCCTTGCAATTCCAGAGTAAATCCGTAACGACCGTATCGAAAGATACGAAAAAATTTTTTGCGGAGAGTTTGATCCTGGCTCAGGATGAACGCTAGCGGCGTGCTTAATACATGCAAGTCGAACGGAGAGTGTAGCAATATACTCTTAGTGGCGAACGGGTGAGTAACGCGTTGGTGACCTGCCCCGAAGAGGGGGATAACAGCTCGAAAGGGCTGCTAATACCCCATGTGATCGTTGAGGTTAGAGGCTCGATGATTAAAGGAGAAATCCGCTTCGGGAGGGGCCTGCGTCCCATCAGCTAGTTGGTAGGGTAACGGCCTACCAAGGCGACGACGGGTAGGGGGCCTGAGAGGGTGGCCCCCCACAATGGAACTGAAACACGGTCCATACACCTACGG